>CAYPSO010000012.1:0-59767 GCA_964413275.1 uncultured bacterium
TTTTTACCCTACGAAGAAGATTTATTTATTAGTGATATATCAGATACCCATTTATGTTTATTAAATAAATTTAATGTAGTTGATAATCATTTATTAATTGTCACCCGTGAATTTGAAGAGCAAGAAAGCTTACTTAATTTAGAAGATTTTATTGCTTTATGTGCTTGTATGCAGCAATTTGATGGTTTAGCTTTTTATAATGGTGGAAAAGTTGCGGGAGCATCTGTACGTCATAAACATTTACAAATTGTTCCCTTATCTCTTGTTCCTGATTTAGAGCAAATTCCGATTGAAACTGTAATTAATAATTGTGTAGAAAATAAAATAACTATGTTTCCTTTTCTTCATAGTTTTAACAAATTAGATTTAGATTGGCGTCAACATCCTCAACAATTAGGTAAAAAAGTATTAAACATATATGATAATATTTTAAATGATTTACAAATATCCGAAAATGATAATAAATTACTAGCAAAACCATATAATTTGTTAATGACTAAACAATGGATATTAGTTATTCCTAGAGCTTCCGAAAACTTTGAATCTATTTCTATTAATTCTTTAGGATTTTCTGGAGCTTTACTCGTTAAAAATAAAGCAGAGTTAGAATTAGTAAAAAGCTATCAACCATTAAATATATTAAAACAAGTAGGTAAAAGTTTAATGTAATTAAGAAAACACTGAAATGATATGCTTAAAGTAAAATATCATTAATAAATAATAACTGGTACAAAAAAGACATAGGTTATGCAAACAATTTCTAATCCAAAAATTACTACAACTGAGCCTTTAGTTGAGACATCTATTCAACGTAGAAAAACTCGCCCCGTCAGAGTTGGTAATGTGACTATTGGTGGGGGGAATCCAGTAGTGGTGCAATCCATGATTAATGAAGATACCCTAGATATAGATGGCTCAGTTGCTGCTATTCGTCGCTTACATGAGATTGGTTGTGAAATTGTCAGGGTAACAGTACCCAGTATGGCTCATGCTAAAGCTTTGGCAGAAATTAAAGAAAAACTCCAAAAAACCTATCAGGCTGTACCTTTAGTGGCTGATGTGCATCATAATGGCATGAAAATCGCCCTAGAAGTTGCCAAGCACGTTGATAAAGTCAGAATTAATCCGGGGCTTTATGTTTTTGAAAAGCCCAAAACTGACCGTACTGAATATACAGAAGCTGAATTTGCTGAAATTGGAGAGAAAATAAGGGAAACCTTAGAACCTTTAGTAATTTCCCTGCGAGATCAAGGTAAAGCCATGCGTATTGGCGTAAATCATGGTTCTTTAGCCGAAAGAATGCTTTTTACCTATGGCGATACCCCTGAAGGAATGGTAGAATCTGCGATCGAATTTATTCAAATCTGCGAATCCCTCGATTTTCGCAACATCGTTATTTCCATGAAAGCCTCACGAGTACCAGTTATGTTAGCTGCCTATCGCTTAATGGCTAGACGGATGGATGGGTTAGGCATGGATTATCCTTTACATTTAGGGGTAACAGAAGCAGGTGACGGCGAATATGGTAGAATAAAATCAACTGCTGGTATTGCTACACTTTTAGCAGAAGGTATTGGCGATACTATTCGGGTTTCTCTTACCGAAGCACCAGAAAAGGAAATTCCTGTTTGTTATAGTATTCTTCAAGCTCTAGGATTGCGGAAAACTATGGTTGAATATGTGGCTTGTCCATCTTGTGGACGTACTTTATTTAATCTTGAGGAAGTATTACATAAGGTGCGGGAAGCTACTAAACATTTAACGGGTTTAGATATTGCGGTGATGGGCTGTATCGTAAATGGCCCAGGAGAAATGGCTGATGCAGACTATGGTTATGTGGGCAAACAACCGGGTTATATTTCCTTATACCGAGGTAGGGAAGAAATTAAAAAAGTCCCTGAAGAACAAGGTGTTGAAGAATTAATTAATTTAATTAAAGCTGATGAGCGTTGGATTGATCCTTAATTCTGATTACCCTTCTCTTCTTTAACTTTTATTCTCATTTGATGATAAAATGAGATGATAAGAAACAAAATTTAATAAAAATGGAGCAAGAAATTCTCATCGCCTTGTGGGAGAAGAACAGGGTTTATAAAATGAGGAGATAAATTCCCCATAAAGCCCCAAAATAATTCTATGCTAACCGTGATTATTACCTTCGGAACGAGGGAGTAGCCTATTTCCAGAGCCTAAGACCAAAAAACTTTTTTGTTGAGAGGCTATTGTTTGGATAGGAAGCTACACAGGCTTGTCCTTGTAGCAGTTCACACTTATACTTGGTAACTTAGAGAGTTTTGCTTGTTGTGGAGATATGTACTAGATGAAAAAAATAATAAGTTTGTTGGCTGTATTAACCTTAATATTAGGCAGTTTTGGATTTTTTGGACAATCTGTTAATGCTTTAGAATTAGATGGTTTTAGCTTTATCAAATCATCAACTATATTAGCAGTAGAAAGTGGCAGACGTAATGAAGCTGATGAAAAATTGGCTAGTGATTACGGTCAAAAAATAGACTTGAATAATGCTAATGTTCGTTTATTCCGTCAATATAGAGGTTTTTATCCCACTTTAGCCTCTAAAATCGTTGAAAATGCACCTTATCAAAATGTTGAAGATGTATTGGATATTCCCGGATTAAGTGAAAAACAAAAAGAGCGTTTACAAGCTCAATTAGAAAACTTTACTGTTACTGAGCCTTCTTCTGTCTTCTTAGAAGGTGATGAACGTTTTAATAACGGTAATTACTAATCAAGATCGAATTTTTTCCTATATTTTGACAACCTATTCTTCACGGAGTAGGTTGTATAATTTTTGGCTCTTCTAGTTTGAGTGTGATAAATTATTAGTTGAAATAGGCAAGAGGCAACAGGCAACAGGCAACAGAGAAGAACAAAATTAATCAGTTATTAAAATCTTATTTTTGTTTTAGTATAAATCTTATGCAGTAACCTTTATAGCTATTATTTACTATTATTTTGTCATAGCTACTCTAGAAGAGCCTAGTTTTTTTAATCTTCAATGGGTTGGAGACGAGTAATTTTTAACTTAAACTTTCCTCCCCCTGTTTCGCCAAAAGCACTGACTCTAACTATATATTCTTCTTCTTCAGTAATACGTACAAATAAAAGGGAATTAGTTGTACCATCTGGCCCGTCATCATTTTCTGCTAAAGTTGTACCATCGGCAGCAATTAAAATTACTTTAGTATCAAAATCATCCGAAATTAAATCAATTGCTACTTGATCGCCTTCTTTAAGTATTACCCTATAATCACGGGAAAAACCTCCATCTCCTGTGGGAATATCTTTATCTGTCAGCACATCAGCTACTTCTTGATTAGTAGGTACTTTTATTGGTTGATATATAGCTTCTGCTTTACTACCTAAACTTTGTCCAATAATTATTAAATTAGTTACTGTTAATAAAATTGAATAATGTCCAAATCTAAGTAATTTTTTCATATAAAAGTAAGTAAATGTTTAGTTGTAATTACAATTATATTTTATCTTAATAAATGCACAAAAAATAAAATTAACGTTAGTTTATGATGAAGACTAATAATTTAAAAAAAATATTATTTTTTATCCTTTATTTGGCAAACTTTCATAACTAGGAGAAGGATTAAATTGTGGTTGTGATTTCCAAGTTATCAAATAGCTACTAATACCAAAAACTAAAGTAACTAAAGTTAACAATAACCATTTCCAAGGGAAAATATTAGATTTAGTAACTACATCCTGCTCTACTAATTTTTCTTCCCAAATTTTCGATTTTTCTTGTATTTGTGATGATGCAGCTAATACTAAAGAGGAAGCATCAGGAATATCATTAATAGAATTTATGGTTTCTAAATCTCCCATATTAACCACTACTGAGTCTTGAGGAGAAACACCATATAAAGTGGCAACAATAGTTATGTTATCATGAACATTTATTTCAATTGCTAACTGCAATAAAGAGATAATTGTTTCTTTTAAAGAAACCTCCCCCCGTAATACTTGAGGAATAAAATTATGCCAATTTTGTTCTAAAAAATCATTATCACTTAAGCCATCAGAACAAAGTAATAAAACCCCATCTTCAACTAAAATAAATCTTTGAATATTAGGATATAAATGTTCTCCATCCTTAACACCTAAAGCTTGAGTTAACTTATTAGAAAAAGGTTGTTGTAAAGCTTGTCGATAAGTTTTTTTGACCAGTAAAATTTCCCTAGTAGTACAATCATCATCAACCGTTAATTGTTGACAATTATTAAGAGTTAACCAATAAGCACGACTATCTCCTATATTAACAAGATAAACTTCATGGGTATTACCTTTAATAGCAATTTGGGGTAATTGTAATGCCATAACTAAAGTTGTCCCCATAATACTTTTATCTTTTTTCCCCTCTAATTTATTACGGGAATAAATTAAATTATTAGTAACCCTAATAATGGCTGCTAATTCTTGTTTAATTATTTCTGGATTAATAATTTCATAAGTCTTAATAAATTCAGCTAAAAACATTTTAAGCTGAATCTTTAAAGATTCTACTCCTAAGTGACTGGCAATTTCTCCACCTTCATGGCCTCCCATTCCATCACAAATAATCATTATATTATGGGCTAAATTTTGAAGATGATTAATAGGAGCAACATATAAATCTAGCTCGGTAGGATAATAGTAATCTTCATTATTTGTAGGTTGATGTCCTTTAGCTGTGGCACTTGTTATTTTAGTTCTTAAAGGTTTCTCTGTTGCTTGTTTTAATAATAATTCATTAAAAATTTCTTGAATAATATTTAATGGGTAAGTTGCTTTTTGTAATTCACTAACAATAAATTCTAACTTACTAGATATTTTAGTAGAAGCAGAAATTGCTAAGTTTTGCCAACTATCACCTAATTGTTTTAAACTTGTTTTTTGATTGGGAACTAATTCTAATAATCTAATACGCCAATTATCTACTCGTAAGTTTTCTGGGATTAATAAACTTTTAGCTACTTTTTTTCTTGTTAAAGGTTGCCACAACTCTAATATTTGCCATAACCAATAAAGTTGTTGTAATGGTTCTGCTTCTTGCCAAACATCATTTAAACAAGGATATAATTTACCGTTTTTATCGATAGGAATATTATCTAAAATAATAATTTCTTCATTTTCTATTATTAAAAAATCATAGACTATCGGTAAATGAAGATTATAGGCAAATAGCTTAAAATAGGGAGCAATAGAATTTGGTATTTGATTACTTAAAAAAGGTAGTTGTTCTGGTTTAGTATCTTGACAAAGGCGATTATTAATTACTTTATATCTATTTTTAATTAATTGTGAAGTATGAAGATTGCTGATATGTTTGCCAACCAACCATAAATAAGAATTAAATATATTCATATAAATTTAAGAAAATATAATCTCCATTTTATCTTAAATATATTAGCGAAAAGTAAGTTAATAATATTTAGATTAAATGACGGTAATAGGTTAAACCTAATCCAGTGCGACGTTTAACATCGATTATAGAATTATAAGAGCCATTTTTTTCTCTTTCAGCAACTATTTTTCCTGCCGCCTCTGAGCTTATTCCGCTTTCAATTAACTGACTTTTAGAATAACTATTTAAACGCCGCCAAGAAATATCTAAATCTTGATTAATATTATAACTAAATGTAACTAAAGGTTCTATTTTACGTACATAAGTTTCAGGGATTCCGGCAATTTCAGTTAATTCTTCTACATAAGTGAAAATATAACCTTCTTGTCTCATCATTTCTATATTGTTAGCATAAACTATGGGCATATCTAAGTCATATACGAGTTCATCCTTAGAAGCCGTATTAATATCTATTTTTCCTCTATATTCTGCTACTATATTAGCTGTTTGTCTATCCGTAATAGCTATTCTTTTAAGTCCAGTTTTTAATAAAAATTTTTTCTTTAAATAAAAAGATGTTCCTATTTGAAATATCCAGACAAGAGGAAATATTTCTGTATAAGATAAAAGACAGCCTATTCCTGTAATTCCTAATCCTAACCAGATCCAAGAGCGTGTTTTAGCTTTATTTCCTGCATAAACCAAACTTAGCCCTCCAAAAATAGGTATAAAAGAAAACCAAACCCAGTTAGGTATTTTTGTAAGTAATTTAGATAAATCTGACATATATTTTTACAACGAATCTAAATATTTTCTTCGCTTTTGTTCGTATTCTTCTGCTGTAATTATTCCTGAATCATAAAGTTTTTTTAATTCTTTTATAGTCGAGATTTTATTTTGAGAAGATTCATAAAAATAACTACCTTGTATTAAATGAGGATTGTATCTAGTATTAAAAGCTTTTTCCGACATCATTAATAAATTAATAAATTCAAAAAAAGCTATAATGCTAGGAATATAAGTCCAACAAAAAATTAAATAAAAAATTCCTGCTTTTGTTTCTCCTAAATAAAATTTATGAAAACCAAACCCCCCCACTAATAAAGCTAGTAGCGTTGCCAAATTTTTATTTTTCATGGTTATTCTGTCAGATTTAAATTATTCTTTTTTTTATAACTCTTAGCTATTTTATTTGTTAATAAATATAATAACACTATCCCAATTTGACTTTCTAGCAATACTAGATAGCCTTTAAAAAAAAAGTTAAGATTTGTTACAGAATTTAAAGAAAATATAACAACTCCTAAAACAAGGTAGGGAATGAGGCGTAATGAATTTTGAGAAAATTGCTGATAATAATTATGTTTTGTCTTCATATTCTTTTTTTTTAGTCCCCAATCCTAGCATAACTCTTTTTTCAGTAATCACCAGTAATCAAAATCACCAATTTTGAAAAAAAATATGAAGAAATTCTTGATAGTGTCTTCTTAGGGATTCTTTCCTAGTTGTCGATAAATATCTTTTATTAAATATTTAATAAATTTTTATATTTATTTCGGCGATCCCTGTATATAATTTAAAATATCTCAAGTTATCAGGATCGATAGTGTCCTATACTAATATTTAGAAAAATTTAACCTTTTTAGGTTGATTTATTTTCTTGATGCTGCTACACTCTTTTGATTGTAGTTATAATACTGATCAAAAAATTCAGGAGAGATACATATCTAGGTGATTGAAAAATATCTAATTGTGTGATTGTGATCACAGCAAGTCGATTAATTTACCTTAATAATAGATGAAATATTCTCTTCAAAAATTAATGAAAATATAATCAAAATACTTTTTAATGCTTATAAGCATATCTCAGGAGGCAAAATATATGATCCCATCCGTTAACTATCCTCAATTTATCCGTTTTCTCAAAGAAGAATTATCTATTTCTACTGATTCTATTGCTGTGGCTGAACGTTCTTTACAACAAAATCCAGGCCCTTTGCCCATGATACTATGGCAATATGGTTTAATTACCCTCGATCAATTAGATCAAATTTATGATTGGCTTGAAACTATTTAACTAAGTTTTCAGTATAACTTAGCTAGTCATTTATATCTTGTTTGAGGCTATACCTTTATGTCTGAAATTTTTTGTTTAGCTGAATGTTTTTATAAATTAATAT
The DNA here is from genome assembly GCA_964413275.1 of uncultured bacterium. Classification (GTDB taxonomy): domain Bacteria; phylum Cyanobacteriota; class Cyanobacteriia; order Cyanobacteriales; family JAABRE01; genus JAABRE01. The sequence continues at coordinate 7,540 of CAYPSO010000012.1, forward strand.
TTATTTACAAAGGGTCAATTTTTTGACCCTTTATTTGTATAAAAAATTGCACAAATGACACTAGAAATTAAAGAACAAATCTATAATTTACGCCAACAATTACAATACGCAAGTTATGCTTATTATGTCCTTGATAATCCCATCATGGAAGATAGCGTTTACGATCAATTATATAGAAAATTACAAAATTTAGAAAAACAATACCCACAATTTATTACACCAGATAGTCCAACTCAAAGAGTTGGTGATATTCCTTTAGATAAATTTGTTCAAGTTAAACATAATATTCCTCTTTATAGTTTAGAAAATGCTTTTAATTTTGATGAACTTAATCAATGGGAAAATAAATGGCAAAAAATAGCAGAAATTAATGATTGTCAATATGTTTGTGAGTTGAAAATTGATGGTTCAGCTTTAGCCTTAACTTATGAAAATGGTTTATTAGTAAAAGGTATAAGTAGAGGAGATGGAACTACTGGAGAAGATATAACTCAAAATGTTAAAACTATTCGTAGTATTCCTCTTAAATTAAAAATAAATAACCCACCCAAAATAGTAGAAATTAGAGGAGAAGCTTATTTAAGTTTAGCTACCTTTGATAATATTAATCAGTTCAGAAAAACTCAAGGAGAACAACTTTTTGCTAATCCTCGTAACGCTGCTGCGGGAACATTAAGACAACTAGATACTCAGATTGTTTCTCAAAGAAAATTAGACTTTTTTGCTTATACTTTATTTTTAGAAAATAGTAGAAATAACACTCAATGGGAAAGTTTAGAAACCCTAAAAGAAATGGGATTTAAAGTTAATCCCCATCGTCAGCTTTGTGAATCTTTAAAACAAGTAAAAGAGTATGTTAATTATTGGGAAATTGCTAGAAAAAATTTACCCTATTTAACTGATGGAGTAGTTATTAAAATAAACGAAGTTAGTTTACAGAAACAATTAGGTTTTACTAAAAAATTTCCTCGTTGGGCAATTGCCCTAAAATATCCGGCAGAAGAAGCACCCACTGTAGTTAATAATATTATTGTTAATGTGGGTAGAACAGGTGCTGTGACACCAATGGCAATCATGGAGCCAGTTCATTTAGGTGGTACAATTGTACAAAGAGCAACTTTACATAATCGGGATAGAATTACAGAATTAGATATTAGAATTGGCGATACAGTTGTGATTAAAAAAGCAGGGGAAATTATTCCAGAAGTAGTTAGAGTTTTACCAGAATTAAGACCAGAAAATGCACAAGTTTTTATCTTCCCTAAACATTGTCCAGAATGTAATTCTATTTTGCAAATAAACTCAGAAGAAGCGGTTATTAGATGTGTGAACAATTATTGTCCAGCTATTATTCGAGGAAATATTATTCATTGGTGTAGTCGAGATGCTTTAAACATTAAAGGATTAGGAGAAAAAATAGTTATTTCATTAATTAATAATGGTTTAGTAAAATCCATTGCAGATTTATATTTTTTAACAGAGGAAACAATTGCAAATTTACCCCGAATGGGCGAAAAATCAGCTAAAAAAATAATAGAAGCGATCGCAGAATCAAAACAACAATCCTATGCCAGAGTAATATATGGTTTAGGTATTCGTTATGTTGGTCAAGTTAATGCTGAAATAATAGCGGAAAACTTCCCCAATTGGGGACAATTATCTCAAGCATCTCTTTATGAATTAGAATCAGTTTATGGTATCGGTCAAGAAATAGCTCAATCTATTCATAAATGGTTAAACAATCAGGAAAATAAAATATTAGTACAACGTTTAATTGATGCGGGACTATCATTTTCCTTTGCACAAAAACCACAAAAAAGCCATAAAGATTTAGAAGGAAAAACCTTTGTTATTACTGGCACATTACCCACATTAAAACGACAAGAAGCAGAAGAATTAATAAAAAAATCAGGAGGCAAAGTTAGTAATTCTGTAAGTAAAAACACAGATTATGTAATTGTTGGTGAAAAAGCAGGTTCAAAATTAGAAAAAGCTCAAAAATTAGGTATAAATATCCTTGAAGAACCACAATTATTACAATTATTACCAAAAAACTCCTAACTAGGAAGCTAAAACTTAGAATTTAAAGTTATTCATTTCTTTGTAAATTAATTGTCTAGCTTCGTAGCAAAATAACAAATAACGAGTAACAAATAACTAACGATGAAATACTTTTTTTTAGCTGAAGGATGGACATTTAACCGAGTTTGGGCATTTGGGGGATTATGGGATGAACAGATATGGCGTAGAAGCCCCCATATTCAGCGTCTTAAACTAGGAATCATTGAACAGGGGCAAACTTTATGGTTATATCAAGTTGAAGATGATGTTTTAATGCTAGAAGTGAAACCCATGGCCGAAAATGCTGAAATTAAAAATATTGGTCAAGTTTTATTGAAACGATTAATTAGCCCCGATCAAGTCTTGGAACAACTGAGCAATGCCGAATCAATTATTAACTCTAATTAAATATTTATTGATATTTTTCTCATCTAAAACTGAGATACTTATCTGGGAATATCAAGCCCAGTCAACATTTATGATATGATTTCCAATTAAGATAAAAACAACTTGTTTGTTTACCTCTTGAGACTTAGGGAGATACCTAGGGAACAGGAAACTGTTACAAGAGATTAAGTTCAACCTTTGGGAGACTAAAACCAAAACTAAATTCTATTAGTTTTGGTATATTCTCTTAAAACAGAACACCTTGCACAGAGCAAATGCCAAAAGTGCAGGTAAATCAAATAAATCTTTCAGTTTAACTGGGTTAATTGATCTTATAATCTCATATAGGGTTGTTTCACAACCACTAAAAAGGAGACAATCAAGAACAGAACCTAATATTAAACAAAGTCAAACATAGACACTTAAATTTAAAATCAACAGGAGGAGCGTAGTCAATGGGACTACCTTGGTATCGAGTACATACAGTTGTCCTGAATGATCCAGGTCGTCTAATCGCTGTACACTTAATGCACACTGCATTAGTGGCAGGTTGGGCCGGTTCAATGGCACTTTATGAATTAGCAATTTTTGATCCATCCGATCCAGTTTTAAACCCCATGTGGCGGCAGGGAATGTTTGTTTTGCCCTTCATGGCTCGTTTAGGCGTAACTGGTTCTTGGAATGGTTGGAGCGTTACTGGAGAAACAGGAGTTAACCCCGGTTTCTGGTCTTTTGAAGGGGTAGCTGCTGCCCATATAATTCTTTCAGGTTTATTATTCTTAGCTGCTTGTTGGCACTGGGTTTTCTGGGATTTAGAACTATTTATTGATTCTCGTACCGGTAAACCAGCCTTAGATTTACCAAAAATGTTTGGTATTCACCTATTTTTATCTGGTCTTCTCTGCTTCGGTTTTGGTGCTTTTCACCTAACTGGTGTATGGGGACCTGGTATGTGGGTATCTGATGCCTACGGCATAACAGGGCATATTCAACCAGTAGCACCAGAATGGGGGCCATCGGGCTTTAACCCATTCAACCCCGGTGGCGTAGTTGCTCACCATATTGCTGCTGGTATTGTTGGTATTATTGCTGGTTTATTCCATCTTAGTGTTCGTCCTCCAGAAAGGCTTTATAAAGCTCTGAGAATGGGTAACATTGAGACTGTTCTTTCTAGCAGTATTGCCGCAGTATTCTTTGCCGCTTTTGTTGTAGCTGGAACTATGTGGTATGGCAATGCTACCACTCCAGTTGAGTTATTTGGACCTACCCGTTATCAGTGGGATCAAGGCTACTATCAACAGGAAATTCAGCGTCGCGTCGAATCAAACATCGCTGCTGGTGATAGTCCTTCTGAGGCTTGGTCAAAGATTCCTGATAAACTAGCTTTCTACGACTATGTTGGTAACAGCCCCGCTAAAGGTGGTTTGTTCCGTACAGGAGCTATGGACAAGGGAGATGGTATTGCTCAAACATGGGCAGGCCATGCTGTATTTAAAGACAGTGAAGGTAGAGAACTTTTTGTTCGTCGTATGCCTAACTTCTTTGAAACATTCCCCGTTGTTTTAACAGACGCTGAGGGCGTAATTCGTGCTGATATACCTTTCCGTCGTTCTGAATCTAAATTTAGTATTGAGCAAAGTGGTGTCACCGTAAGTTTCTATGGTGGTAGTTTAGACGGTCAAACTTTTAGCGATCCTCAAATCGTTAAAAAATATGCTCGTAAAGCTCAATTAGGTGAAGCATTTGAATTTGATACCGCAACCCTAGAGTCTGACGGTGTATTCCGCACCAGCACCAGAGGTTGGTTTACTTTCGGTCATGCAGTCTTTGCTCTGCTCTTCTTCTTTGGCCATATTTGGCATGGTTCTCGTACTCTTTACCGCGACGTATTCGCTGGTGTCGATCCTGAACTTTCTGAAGAACAGGTTGAGTGGGGTTTCTTCCAGAAAGTGGGTGATAAGAGTACCCGCCGTAAAGAAGCTATTTAGGCTAGCCTAAGTTATTAATAAAAGGGGGATAAACTCAAAGTTTACCCTCTTTTTTTGTGTAATTTTTGCTGAATATTATTTTTCCAGTTAATTTCTTGATACACTATTGAGTAAAAGTAGTTTTAGTAATTAGGAATTTTTCTTATGGAGAGTGTTGCTTACATTCTTGTTTTGACTTTAGCTTTAGGAACTATTTTCTTTGCCATTGCCTTCCGGGAACCACCCCGTGTTGAAAAATAGATAACATCAGAAGCAAAATTTAATAAGCTAACCAATCTGAGCCGTATATTTCGTGGAAAATCAACCCAAGATCGAGCGGCTCGGATGTTTCTGTTTACTTCTTTAGTTTTTTGATGAAATTACTACTACCCAGTATATATTTTAACCCTATCTAATTATAAATCGCCATTGAGATTATGCAATGTCCTTATTGTCAACATAGCGACAGTCGTGTTTTAGAATCTCGTTCCACAGAAGGTGGCGAAAGCATTCGTCGTCGTCGTGAGTGTTTGCTGTGTAAACATCGATTTACCACCTATGAACGTATCGAATTTGTCACTATTACTGTCATTAAAAAAGATGGTAAGCGTGAATCTTTCGATCGCTCGAAAATCCTGAGAGGAATCTTTCGTGCCTGCGAAAAAACAGATATTCCTCAAAATCGTTTGGAGAGTCTTGTAGATGAATTAGAAGCCAATATTCAACAAAGTTCTAAAAAAGAAATTACAACCCAAGAAATTGGAGAATTAGTTCTTTATTATCTTTATCAAGAATCAGAAATCGCATATATTCGTTTTGCTTGTGTGTATCGAAAATTTCAAAGCATTACAGATTTTATTGAAATCTTAGAAAATTTACAAAACATTAATAATAATCATCTTAATTCAGCAGAAAATGATGGGAATAATTTATTTCAACCCAACTCTAAGATTTTACCTTCCTCAAATGCCGTATAATAAATAAGGTTAACAGAAAAATACTGTTAATATGTTAAGATAATGAATCCGTTATGTACGATCTTCTGAATTTGTAAAGAGGTGAGTATTGGGAAATGACAATAAATAATTGCCTATCCTGTGGAGACTATGTCATTGATCCAGTAAGGATTAATCCTTACCAAAAAAACATAGATAACATAATATTATTATGTCTATGTTTTCTGGAACTATATAGGTTACTGCTTTCTAGATAAAAACTCTTAAGATATTAATCTTGGTGCTTATCAATCTGAATAAAATATAGCAGAACTTTTATAATAAAAAGTTAAGCCCATACCAATCATAAGTTAATCCATATTAACATTTTTTTCCTTATTGGGTAGGGTACAAAAGTCTCCCGATGCTTACGCTCAAAAATTAAGTAGATCGACAAAATGTTGTGTAATCTACACCCTATAGGAGTGTGTGTACATCAACAGGAGGAAAATAAATTACGGAGATAAATACTAGGAAATATTTGCCCATGGTCAGTCAGAAAACAAAAACAACGAATAATATTGGTTTTACTCACGAAGATTTTGCTGCTCTTCTCGACAAATATGATTATCATTTTAACCCTGGTGATATTGTCCCAGGCACCGTATTTAGTATGGAGCCGAGAGGCGCTCTGATTGACATTGGTGCAAAAACAGCGGCCTATATTCCTATTCAGGAAATGTCCATTAATAGGGTTGACGATCCTAATGAAGTATTACAGGCAGACGAAACTAGAGAATTTTTTATTCTTACTGATGAAAATGAAGATGGACAATTAACTCTATCAATTCGTCGTATTGAGTATATGCGTGCTTGGGAAAGAGTTCGCCAACTACAGGGTGAAGATGCCACTGTTCGCTCCAATGTCTTCGCTACTAATCGTGGTGGTGCTTTAGTTCGCATTGAAGGTTTAAGAGGATTTATTCCGGGTTCTCATATTAGCACTCGTCAAGCTAAAGAAGATTTAGTCGGTCAAGATTTACCCCTCAAGTTTTTAGAGGTTGATGAAGAACGCAACAGATTAGTTCTAAGTCATCGTCGTGCCTTAGTAGAACGTAAGATGAATGGTTTAGAAGTAGGAGAAGTCGTAACTGGTTCTGTTCGTGGAATCAAGCCTTATGGTGCATTCATTGACATTGGTGGTGTTAGTGGATTACTACATATTTCTGAAATTTCCCACGATCATATTGATACTCCCCACAGTGTATTTAATGTTAATGACGAATTGAAAGTAATGATCATTGACTTAGATGCTGAAAGAGGCAGGATTTCCTTATCTACTAAACAACTTGAACCAGAAGCCGGAGATATGTTGAAAAATAGGGATCTAGTCTTTGAAAAAGCTGAAGAGATGGCTGCTAAATACCGGGAAAAAATGAAAGCTGAGGCCATGGGTTTAACTGCTGAAGAAATTGCCGCCCTCGAAGAAGTTTCTTCTGATGAAGTTGAAACTCCTGAAACTGTTGTTAATGAAGAAGAAGAAGTGGTTGCAGCAGTAGAATAATTCATTGAAGCAATTAGGGGTTAGCTTTTAGCGATTAGCGGTTAGCTTTTAGCTTTGATTGCATAGTTTCTAGCCTTTATGATTGTTCTAAATTAATTAATTCTAAAAAATTCAGAAATTGTGAGAGGGCTGATAACAGGTTATCCCTCTTTTTTTATTTAGGAGTAATAATTTTGGTAAATATAAAATGTGGTGACAAAAAATTTTTAAATATTCAAGGGATTATCTTTGATAAAGATGGAACTCTAGCTAATTCTCAAAGTTTTTGGCGAGAATTAGGTATTAGACGCGCTCGCCTGATTGACGCTCAAATACCAGGTATTGGTGAACCCTTATTGATGGCTTTTGGGATTCAAGACAATATACTCGATCCTACAGGATTAATGGCAGTAGGTACTCGTCAAGAAAATGAAATAGCCGCCGCAGCCTATATTGCTGAAACTGGCAGAGGTTGGTTAGAGTCTGTCGCAATTGCCAAAAACTCATTTATTGAAGCCGATAAATATCTGAAAAATCGAGCCGATATTTCTCCTCTATTTACTGGAAGTTTAGAAGTCATTAAATATCTTGCAGATGCAGGTTTAAAATTGGGTATTCTTTCGGCTGATACGACAGCAAATGTAGAGGATTTTGTCAGAGGTTATCAATTATCCGATTATATTCAATTAGCTATGGGTTGCGATGCTGGAGGATTAGTAAAACCAAATCCTCAATTGTTTTTAAAAGCTTGTGAAAGTTTAGAAGTGTCACCAGAAAAAACTTTAATGGTTGGTGATTCGGCCAGTGATATTGTAATGGCTAAACAAGCAAAAGCTGCGGGTGCGATTGGTATATGTTGGGAACAAGCACAAATAAAGGATTTACAAGAAGCTGATGTGAGGATCACTCATTTAGAGCAACTTGAATTGTTACAATAACCAGATTACCCTGTTAAAATTGAGGGTCAAAGGTTATTTAACAAGAGGAATAAAAAACATTGTCTCATCGTTATCTATTTACATCTGAATCTGTCACCGAAGGACATCCTGATAAAGTTTGCGATCAAATCTCTGATGCTATTCTAGACAATCTTTTAACCCAAGACCCTTATAGTAGGGTAGCCGCAGAAGTTGTAGTTAATACCGGTTTAGTTTTAATTACCGGAGAAATTTCTACCCAAGCCCAAGTTAATTATGTTGATATAGCTAGAAAAAAAATTGCTGAAATTGGCTATACTAATGCTGAAAATGGTTTCTGTGCTAATAGTTGTTCTGTTTTAGTCGCCCTTGATGAACAATCTCCTGATATTGCTCAAGGTGTAACTGAAGCTCAAGAACAAAGACATAAATTGAGCGAAGATGAATTAGATAAAATTGGTGCAGGGGATCAAGGTTTAATGTTTGGTTATGCTTGTAACGAAACCCCTGAATTAATGCCCATGCCCATTAGTTTAGCTCACCGTCTTTCTCTCCGTTTAGCTCAAGTGAGAAAAAATGGGGATTTAGATTATTTACGCCCAGATGGGAAAACTCAAGTTACTGTAGCCTATGAAGATGGTCAACCTGTGGGTATTGATACTATCTTAATTTCTACTCAACATACTGAGAATATAGGAGAAATAACCGAAGACAAAGAAGTACAGAAAAAAATCAAAGCTGATTTGTGGGAAATGGTAGTTAAACCCATTTTTGCGGATATTAGCATTAAACCCACTGAAGAAACTCGTTTCTTGGTTAATCCTACTGGTAAATTTGTTATTGGTGGGCCTCAAGGAGATTCTGGTTTAACAGGTAGAAAGATAATTATTGATACTTATGGCGGTTATTCTCGTCACGGTGGTGGTGCTTTTTCAGGAAAAGATCCCACAAAAGTAGATCGCAGCGCGTCTTATGCTTGTCGTTATGTAGCTAAAAATATTGTAGCTGCTGGTTTAGCCGATAAGTGTGAAGTACAAGTAAGTTATGCGATTGGTGTTGCTCGTCCTGTTAGTATTATGGTGGAAACCTTTGGTACTGCTAAAGTGGATGAAAATAAACTTTTAGATGCAGTAAAAGAGCATTTTGAATTACGTCCTGCTGGCATTATTGAAACCTTTAACTTGCGTAATTTACCCTTAGAAAATAATGGTAAATTTTATCAAGATGTGGCTGCCTATGGTCATTTTGGTCGTACTGATTTAAACTTACCTTGGGAACTTACTGATAAAGCTGAATTATTAAAAGAGGCTTTATTATCCGTAGCTACTGTTTAATTATTAATTCAATAAGGTAGATATTTTTGCTCTACCTTATGAACAGCATTTTGAGGTTATGGATAATTATCACACTAATGAGTTGCAAACTTGTCTTAACTTGGCTGAAGATTATCTTACCCAAGAAAATTGGCTAGAAGCAATGTCTTGTTATGAACAAGCTAGTCAAATTGAGCCAGATAATCCCCATATTTATCAAAAATTAGGTGATACACTGGTAAAATTAGGGAAATGGGCAAGAGCAGTTAAAGCTTATAAAAATGCTCAAAAACTTAACCCTAAATTACCTTTAATTAATCGTAAACTTGGACAAGCATTACAAAAGCAAGCGCTCGCAACTAAAGAAAATCTTTTAACTTCTCATTTACAAGCAATTAAACAATTTCCTCATAAATTAATTCATTATTATAAAGCTTTAGAATTTCAACCAAGCAACATTGATTTATATTTAGGATTAGCTCAAGCTTTAAGTAATAATCATAAATTTGATGAGGCGATCGTAATTTGTCAAGTAGCACTTTTACTAGAACCTAATTCGGGAATTATCAATCATCAATTAGAAGAAATTTTTACCTACAAAGATTCCCTGAAATATGATTGGAAAGAGGAGTTTAATTTAGGTAATTCTTTATTTGAACAAGGAAAACAAAAAAAAAGTCTTAAACATTATCGTCGTGTTTTAAAATTAAAACCAAATATAGCTAGTATTTACCATCGTTTAGCCAATCATTTATTAAAACTAGAAGCATGGCCAGAATTAGTAGATTGTTATCAGCAATTAATTAAAATTCAGCCTTCTCAAGCACAAAATCATCATAACTTGGGCGATGCTTTTTTAAATTTAGATAAATGGCAAGATGCAGCTAAATGTTATCGTCAAGCTATTAAATTAAACCCTGATTTTTCTTGGTCATATCATAATTTAGGCGATGTTTTATTAAAACTAGAAAAATGGGAGCAAGCAGCTAAAAATTATCGTCAAGCTATTAAATTGAATCCTGATTTTCCTTGGTCACATCATAATTTAGCTGAGGCTCTTTTCAATTTAAAACAATGGGAACAAGCTATTAATAGCTATAATCAAGCTCTTCGTCTTCAACCAGATTTACCCTATGTTAATCGTAAATTAGCCTTTGCCTTTCATCAACAAGGCTTAAACTATTTTCAACAATCATTAACTTATTACGAACAATTAATAGCTGAATCTCCTACAGATTTAGAACTATATCATCAACTAAATGAACTGAGAAGATTATTAAATAGAAAAGATAAACTTGTTCCTCAAACAGTTTTTCCCACTACTATTGATCGGGAAATTTATGCACTTTGGTGGGAAGCTCACGCCCCAAGTTTTAATGAATTAAAAATATTTAAAGAGAAAATTAATACTTTAAATTATCAGCCACTTTTGAGCATTATTGTTCCAGTTTATAATACTCCTCAAAATTTTTTAGAGGAAATGATTGAATCAGTTTTAGCCCAAGTTTATCCTAATTGGGAATTATGTATTGCTGATGATAATTCATCGGAAAATTATATTAAAGATATTTTAAAAGAATACAGTATGAAAGATGAAAGAATTAAGGTAATTTTTAGAGAAGAAAATGGACATATTTCTGCTTGTTCAAATTCAGCTTTAAGTTTAGCTAATGGAGAATTTATCTGTCTTTTAGATCATGATGATTTACTTACTCCTAATGCACTTGGGGAAGTAGTTAAACTGCTTAATGAAAATCCTCAAGCAGATATGATTTATTCTGATGAAGATAAAATTAATGACGATGGAGAATTGTTTGACCCTTATTTCAAACCAGATTGGTGTCCTGATTCTTTTCTGGCTCGAATGTACACCTGTCATTTTGGTGTTTATCGTCATTCTTTAATAAAAGAAATAGGTGGTTTTCGTCTTGGATATGAGGGAAGTCAGGATTACGATCTAGTTCTTAGATTAACAGAAAAAACGAGTAATATATGCCATATTCCTAAAATTTTATATCATTGGCGCAGCCATTCTAACTCTGCTGCCGGTGATATTGAAGCTAAACCCTATGCTTATGAAGCTGCTCTTAAATCTTTAGAAGAGGCTTTATTACGACGAGAAGAAAAAGGGACAATTATTCCTCATAATAAAATTAAAGGTGTTTATACTATTCGTTATGAAATAAAAGATTATAAATTAGTTAGTATTATTATTCCTACAAGAAATTTAGGTGATGTTTTAAATCGTTGTTTAGAATCAATTTTTAGTCAAACTACTTATCCTAATTATGAAGTAATTATTGTTGATAATGGTACGGATGAACCAGAAACAATGGCTATTTTTAATAACTGGGAAAAAAGAGAACCAAAACGCTTTAGTTGTCACCGTTTAGATATACCTTTTAATTATTCTCGCCTCAATAATTATGGTGCATCTATTGCTCAGGGTGATTATCTACTTTTCCTGAATAATGATACAGAAGTTATCAATTCTGACTGGTTAGAAGCTATGGTAGAACAATCTCAAAGAGAAAGTATTGGTGCAGTAGGAGCAACTTTACTTTATCCCGATGACAGTATTCAACACGCAGGAGTAATCTTAGGAATTGGTGGAGTTGCAGGGCATAGTCATAAATATTTTCCCTTAGGACATCAAGGTTATATTCGTCATTTAATATCTATTAATAATTACTCTGCTGTTACTGCTGCTTGTTTAATGTGTCGGCATGAAGTTTTTAATCAAGTTCATGGTTTTGATGAAACCTTAGAAGTAGCTTTTAATGATGTAGATTTTTGTTTAAAAATAAAAGAAAAAGGTTATCATAATATTTGTCTTCCCCATGTTAATTTATATCATTTTGAATCAAAAAGTCGTGGCTTTGAAGATACTCCAGAAAAACAAAAAAGATTTAAAAAAGAAATAGATATAATGTTAAATAAATGGGATTACATTATTAATAATGACCCCTGTTATAATCCTAATTTAACGAAAAAAAGAGAAGATTATAGTTTAGATTTAGATACTAGAATAGAATTAATAGATATATCTTTAATTAAAATTAATACTGATAAGTTAGCCGGTTTCTCCTTAGATTCACCAAAACAATGTATTTGGGAATGCCAACCTTTGTTATTTTCTGGTTGGATAGTTGGCCGTTATTTACCTGTTACTCACGTAGAAATAGTTCATAATGAAGTAATTATTGCTGACACTTTAGTAAATAATATTAGGCCTGATGTTGCTGAAATTTTTCCTGATATATCAGAAGCCAATAAAAGTGGTTTTTGTCTGAGTTTTTCCCAAATATTTCAATTACCTAATCAAGCAGATTTATTAGTGCGTGGTGTTTTTTCAGATAATAGTTTTATTTCTTTAGCTAAATTATCTTTAAGTTACGAAATTGTTGAATCATAATTAATTATCTTCGTATAATTAAACAAAAATAATGGGACAGAAAAGGCTAATAAAAATTAGTAAATATTTAAGTAAACACTTGCGTCACCAACCTCAAAGAATAGGAATAGAAATCAAAAAAGGAGGTTGGACAGAGATAAAACAATTATTAATAGCTTGCAGAAAGCATGGATTTGAAATTACCCTCGAACAATTAGAAGAAGTAGTAAGAAATAATGATAAACAAAGATTTTCTTTTGATGAAACCAAAACTTTAATTCGGGCTAATCAAGGACATAGTATTGAAGTAGATTTAGAATTACAACCAAGAAAGCCTCCTTATAACTTATATCATGGTACTGGAGAAACAAATCAAAAGTTAATATTACAAAAAGGAATTGTAAAAATGTCCCGTCACCATGTACATTTATCTGAAGATATAGAAACTGCGAGAAAAGTAGGACAAAGAAAAGGAAAAACAATAATTTTTTTAGTGAATTCAGAGCAAATGTATGCAGAAGGACATGAATTTTATTTAACAACTAATTCTGTGTGGTTAGTAGAATATGTACCTCCACAATATTTACAATTAATCACTTAAAATAAATTGCTTATTTGCTGATAAAAATACGTTGTCTTTGAGCTTCATATAATAATAAACTAGCAGCTATTCCCACATTTAAAGACTCTACTCCATTTTGCAAGGGAATTGTTACTAATTCATCTGCTAAAACAGTTAACTCTTCTGATAATCCCGCACTTTCATTTCCTAATAAAATTAAAGTAGGTTTCTTAAAATCTATTTCCCAATAAGTTTTTGTTGCTTGAGGTAAAGTTGCAATTACTTGTATTCCTTGATTTTTATAATTATTAACTAAGGAGATTAAATCATCAGAAATACCCATTTCCAAGCTAAACCATTGACCAACAGAAGCACGTAAAACTTTAGGGTTATCTATTTCGACGCTATCATTAGTTAACCATAATTTATCCACATTAGTAGCAACACTACTACGAATAATAGTACCTAAATTACCCGGATCTTGTAGTCTTTCTAACACCAATCCTAAACTAATTTGAGATTCGCAAGATAAATTTTGTTCTCGTGGTAAAGCCGTAGCTACTATGCCATCTGGATTAACAGTAGTAGTAATTGCTTGTAGAACTTCCGGAGAAACTAACTCTAATCTTTCAGCTTTTTCTAATAATAAATTATACAACTTATAATGATTATCTCTCCATTTTTCAGTACAACAAACCATCATTAAAGGATAATTAATCTTACAAGCAGATTCGATTAAATTTGTTCCCTCTAATAATAATAAATTTTGTTTTTTTCGTTCCTTACTACGAGTTAATTTTCGCAAATTTTTAATTAGAGGATTTTGTAAACTTGTAAGCATATTATTAGTTCGTAGTTCGTAGTTCGTCTTCGCCGTCGCTTTCGCGAGCGTAGTTCGTGGTTATTTGTTATTTGTTATTTGTTATTTGTTAAATTTTACCTATTACCTATTACCTATTACCTATTACCTATTACCTATTACCTATTACCTATTATCTATTACCTATTACCTATTACCTTATCAATCTCTTCCCTCAATCTCGATAACTGAAGTTTCTAGAGCCGCAGCAACTACACGATGATCTGAATCTTGTTTTAACTGAGCTAAAGCTTCTTTAGCCGATATATCAGTAAATTGTTTTAAAGCATAGGCAACTTTTGTTCTAATATTCCATAAATCATCATGGACTAATTTTAAAAGTTCGGCTAAAGCTTCTTCTTTTTTAGCACTTTTTCCTAAAAAACCAAGCACCTCAATAGCCGAGCTTCTAACAGTTTGTTCTTCTCCTTTTAAAGCACAAAGACAAGCTTTAAATAACTCTTCAGGACAATCTAATTCACATAAAGCAGCAAAAATACTAATTCTTACTAGCCAATTATAATCTTGAATAAATAAGTCTAGAAGATGAGGTACAGAAATTTCTCCATATAAAGATAAAGCGTCAGCCGCCTCAGCCCTAACATTATGATCTTGATCGAATTTGCTAATTTCTAATAAAGCCATGTATGCTTCGGGGGTTTGTTTTCTTCCTAAAGCCATGGCAACAAAAGAACGAACTATAAATTCTTGGTCGTTCTTTCTTGTAAGAATTAATGGTACTGCCATCTCTGGTTTATAGTCATTTTTTCTTAATTCTGTTAAAGCTTTCAATCTTTTTTGAGAATCAGGACTTTCTAAATTAGATTCAATTTCTTTAATATCCATCTTTGTATATGCTTAAATTGATTTTAAAATGAGTTTATTATAGGATGATTTTATCATTTATTGACTATATATGTAATTATTGTAACGTTAGAAATAAGAAGCTTATATCAATTTAAGTAGGTTATATAAGTCAAAAACGATTGATTGATATTAAAATATTTAAAAGAGTATAAATTATTAATGTTTTTTGTACAAAAACTTCAAGAGGTAATTATGAATTTAGACAAGTTTCATTATTTTTTTGATTGTTGTGTTGGCAGTTGGAAAACAGAAAGAACTTATCATTATTTAACTGATAATGAAGTAGAGCGTTCTCGTACAGAGTTTACTGTAGCACCTTTAACAACAGAAATTAAATTCAAAGTTATTGCCGATAATCAATACAACCTAGCCACACAAACAGAAATAGATAACTATCCCGGTTTTAATTTGGGGTTTTATACTATCTCTGAAAAAGGAGAAGAAGTTTCACAAAATCTTAATTTAATGTTTGTACCAAAAATAGAAACAGACGGATTTTTAGAAGGTGATTATTTAAGAGATAAAGCCTATGAAGAGGCTAAACCAATCGTTTCTCATTTTCATTTTAATCTCAATACTAGGGAATTATTAATGACTACTCAATACACTCATGTTACTTCGGTAGATTCAATTACTCTAATTAACCCTAATTTACGCATTAGAAAAATAATTAATTATTTACGACCAATGGCAGGAGAGCCATTAGAAAAAGTTGTTTTAGTGGGTTTTGGGGTAGAAAAAAAAGGTGAACAGATTTGATAAGCTAAGACGCATTTAAACCACTTATTAATCTAGTAGGGTGCGTCAAAACCAAAGTCTTAGACAAAAACAATATCTGCTTATTCTGACGCACCCTACAATATAGCTTTTAAATGCGTAACAACTTAGGGTAGGCGAATTATTAATTGTAATTGCGATCTGCGAAGCAGGCGCTAAAGCGATCGCACAAAAAGTAAAAATATTTGCCCACCTCATACCTGTTTTAAGCGACTTGATAAGGGCTAGTTAACTTATCTAATTGTTGTATTAACAAACTTAAGAATAAACCCACATCTGTCACCACACCAACGGATTCCACTGAACCTCTATCGCTTAATTTAGTTACAACTGCTGGGTTAATATCCACACATACCATTTTTATCCCCGCAGGAGTCATATTACCGACACCAATGGAATGGAGCATGGAAGACAACATTAAAATCATGTCTGTGCCTTGCAGTAATCTGGCATACTCGCTTTGTGCTTTAATTAAATCCATTTCCGTATCAGGTAAAGGCCCATCATCCCGAATTGAGCCTGCTAAACAGAAGGGAACATCATTTTTAACACATTCATACATCACCCCTTTAGTAATTACCCCTTGATTTACAGCTTGGGCAATACTGCCATAACGACGAACAGTATTAATTACCTTTAAATGATGACGATGTCCGCCACTAACAGGAACACCTCTTTGCATATCTACCCCAAGGGATGTACCCATCAAAGATTGCTCAATATCATGAACTGCGATCGCATTTCCACCTAATAAAGCTTGAACATAGCCATTACGAATTAACTTAGATAAATGTTGTCCCCCGCCCGTATGAATGACTACAGGGCCAGCAGTAACCACAACTTTACCACCTTGATCTCGAATTTGCCGTAATTCCCAAGCAATTTGTTCGACTACTAATTCCACACGACGCTCGCTGGAAACTCCCGCACCCATGAAACTAAATTCTTGTTTATTCCGTTGTTCCCTAGATTCGGTTTGACGGATAGTGCGAATACCTTCTACCCCAACAATAACTTTATCTCCAATTTCTAAGTCTCTTAGTAACTTACAAGTTGCAGTCATTGTTTCTCCACTATCATTAACGACGATAGCACCATCCATCCGTTGATTTTGAACATTTACCCATTCACACTTAACTCGAACTTGGGTAGGATAGATAGTAGTCACATAAAAATCATCTGGAGCTACACCTGCTAAATTAACAATTTCGATATTAGTATCACAAGTTTCTTGGGGAGGTGCAATCGCACCTAAATCAATCAACTGAGTCATAATATCTTCCATTAATCCATGTTGAGGTGCAGATACTCTAACTTCAGCATGGGAAACACTTTGTCTTTCTACCCCAAGCTCAAACTTAAGAACTCGGAAACTACCCCCTTGCTCGACAATTAAGTCTAAAGCACGATTCATTATCCCTGCATCTAAAAGATGTCCTTCTAGACGAATCACCTTGGTTTCTACTGGCTGATTAGCGTGAACATCCTCTAAAATAGGTTCTGTAACTCGTAAAGTAAGACATTTAGCCGCACCACCCGCTTTAAGAAACTCAGTTAAAGGAGTTTCAATTACTTGAAAACCTACATCACTCAGTCTTTGCTTTAATTGCTCACTGGGATGATTCATAATTACAATAGAATTAATATTAACCGCATTACAGGAAAAGGTAACTGCGTCGGCTTCGTCTATGGCAATACGTTTTTCGGCCGGTACTCGCATCTCAATCAGACGATTGGAATAGGAGTCAAAAGCAGGGGGATAATAAAGTAAATAACCATTACTTAGAGGACAAAAACAAGTATCGAGGTGATAAAAACGCTCATCAATTAATCTCAGAGATAAAACCTCTGTATCTAACCATTTAGCAATATAGGAATGGGAGTCTAACTCCGAGCGAAAACCATATCCCGCCCATAACCATCTACCTTCGCGGTCAAATAAAGCATCTCCTGCGCCCTCAAAAGGTAAATCTTTGGGTAGCTCAAAAACAGTGAAACCATTATTAGCAAACCATTCCTTAAAATAAGGTTCTTCTCCCTGTCTTTCCTTATGATAAAAACGTGAGACAACGGCTTTATCGCCTAAAACTAAACCTGCATTAGCCGTAAAAACCATGTCTGGCCAACCTTGAGCCGGAGTAACCAAATCTACGATAGAGTGTTCTTTGATGACATTATAGAGACCATACCATTGATCCTTGGCGCGATCAAATGATGATTTGTGAATATTTCCCTCCATCCAAGGATTAATTACATAATCCACATCGTAGTGATCTGGAGGACACATCATAATTCTAATTGAATCAGTCATAATGAATTTTTTTTAGTTAAATTACTTCAATATTTGGTATTTCTGTCTTAATCTTTAATTAGATACCTTGGACAGGGCAACGCTATATTCTATAATAAAAGGTTTTCTTGATCTATAGTAATTGTTGTCAATCAGTGACATATAAAAGGGGTTAGGGGTTAGGCATTGGTGACAAGTTAAGGAAAAATTTATTATCAACAGAAGTCTCATTATCTTATAACTATTCAAGTCATAAAAATGCAGTAAAAATATGATTTTACCCTTATATGCAATTAAATTTAACATTTATTCTAACAAAATGCTGTTAGTCCTTTTACTAATCTATTAATTCCTTCTTGTGCTGTTGCTTGATTTAATGAACCATAAGCGATTCTAAGATAACACTTATTTTCCATACCAAAAGTTGTTCCGGGTACTACGGCAATTTTATATTCTTCTATTAATTTTTTAGTTAAATCAAATGCATTCATTGATGTTTGAATTTTAAGGAAAAAATAAAAAGCACCATCGGAATTACTAACTTCACAAATATGACTAATTTTATCTAGTAATTCTAAAACGGTTTGTCTTACTTGTATGATTTCTTGTGACTGTTTTTGATAATAACTAATACCAGCTTGTAAAGCACCTACCGCAGCATATTGAGAAATAACTGGAGGACAAATTAAAATTGTATCCTGAATCTTTTTTACTGCCATTTCTAAATGTTTAGGAATTATCATATAACCAATTCTCCAACTAGCAAAACCATAGGCTTTTGATAAACTAAATAAGGAGATTGTGTGATTACTACTTTGAGGAAAAGAGGCAGGTGAATAATGTTTTACATTATTATAAGTAAAATATTCATAAGCTTCATCACTGATATGATAAATTCCTTTTTCTTTACATAAGCTATTAATAGCTAATAAAATTTCTTGAGAATATACAAGTCCAGTAGGATTATTAGGAGAAATAGTAACAATTGCTTTTGTTTTTGGCGTAATTGCCTTACTAATTGCTTCAATATTAGGTTGATAATCATCATCAGTTTCAACAATAACTGGAATACAATCGGCTATTTTAATTGCCATTTCATGGTTAAAATAGTAAGGTGATAAAATAATAATTTCATCTCCGAGATTAGTAATAGCTAATACTGCATTCATGAAAGCCATATTACTACCAGCAGTTACAAAAATAGAATTATTATTATCAATATTAATATTATTTCCTATAGCTAATTTTTTCTGAATTTCTGCTAATAAAATAGGAATACCTTGTACTGCTTTATATTTATTATTCTCAGGATTACTAACAAATTCATTAATTTTTTGAAAAGCTTCTGGAGGTGGATTATAAGATACTACACCTTGACCTAAAGAGATTGTACCCGGATTATTTTTGATTAATTCTCCTATAACGGGAATTAAAGGTAATTGTACAAAATTTGTGCGCATAATTTAGTTAAAAATAATTTCAGAATCTATAAATTGTAAAGTTTTTGGGAGGGGAACATTAGCCCCAAAATTTTATGTATCCTCCTCATCTGAATAAAGATAATAAAAATCAAAGTCTATGCTTAACTTATATTCTGCTATTTTAATTATTAATTCAGATTTAAGATAAAAACCAGGATAATAATGAAAGAAGTATCCTACTAATTGAATATATCCATTATATTTTTCAGAAATATTTTTAACTTCTTCAGAGCATTCATCAAGTTGAATAATTACATCATCTATATGTTTTTCTAAATCCTCATCTTTCGCTAAACGAGAATATAAACACCAACGACTAAATTTGCGTTCTATACCATTCTTTAGATTAAGATCGCCCTTTTTCCAAAATTTCGTTGGATTTGTTTGGACGATTTTCGTTATTTCTTCAGGATCAAATTCGCCCGTAACTGTAAAATAAGCATACTGCTCGTTTGACTTAGCGTTCATATTTAATGACTCATCATTTGACTTTGAAATTCATATTTCCACAATAAACGAGATTTTTAAGATACGCTTAACTCCTGAGCATCCACAACTGCGATCGCAGCCATGTTTATTATGGAACTAATATCGCATCCTCGTTGCAAAACGTGAACCGATTTTTTCATCCCCGCTAAAATCGGGCCAATAGCTTCTGCACCTCCTAACTCTTGAAGCAATTTATAGGCGATATTACCAGAGTTTAAATCGGGGAAAATAAGAATATTGGCATCCCCCTGAATCGCTGAAAAGGGATAATTTTCCCGGGCAAAAGCAGGATTTACCGCCGTATTTACGTGCATTTCTCCATCAATTATTAATTCTGGTTTCCTTGCTTTGACTAAAGTAATTGCACGTTTTACCTTATCAGATGAAGGATGTCTGGTACTGCCAAAATCAGAAAAAGATAACATAGCAATACGAGGCTCTATATCAAAACGTTGCGCTAAAATGGTACTTTCGATCGCAATTTCTGCTAATACTTCGGCGGTAGGTTCAATATTAACCGTAGTATCAGCAAATATATAAGTACGACGTTTGAGCAACATCAAGTATAAACCCGATACATGGGTAACATCAGAGCGTGTACCAATAATTTGTAAAGCAGGGCGAATCGTCTCAGGATAAGATTGACTCACACCTGCAACCAAACCATCAGCATCCCCTAGATGTACCATTAATGAGCCAAAAACATTGCGATTGAGAATCTGTTGTCGGGCTTTATTCAAAGTCATTCCCTTACGTTGACGCAAACGGAACAATTCTTGAATATAAGTTTCCGTTTGCTCCCAAGTGTGAGGATCGGCAATAATTATATTGGGTAAATTAAGTGCTAATCTTGCAATATGATCTCTAATTTCGATTTCTGAGCCAATTAAAATCGGTTGAGCAATGCCTTCCTCAATTAAAATCTGACAAGCAGTAAGAATTTTTTCGTGATTACCTTCAGGAAAAACAATGCGTTGAGGATTTGTTTTCGCTTTCTGAATACTCTGACGGGTAATTTCACGGGAAAAGCCCATTCTTTTCTCTAAAACTTCTGGATAATTTGCCAAATCAAGGGGATGACGAGCGACTCCAGTTTCTATAGCGGCTTTGGCAACGGCGGGAGAAACCCAAAATAAAACTCGGTAATCAAAAGGCTTGGGAATCAAATAATCACGACCAAAACTTAATTTCTCCAAACCATAGGCTCTTAAAACAGAATGGGGAACTTCCTGTTTCGTCAACTTAACTAAAGCGTAAACTGCCGCAATTTTCATTTCCTCATTAATTTCTTTGGCTCGAACATCTAAAGCACCCCGAAAAATGAAGGGAAATCCTAACACATTATTAACCTGATTAGGATAGTCAGAACGTCCTGTGGCGATAATTACGTCATTACGAGCCTCAATTGCGGTTTTATAGTCAATTTCTGGGTCAGGATTCGCTAAGGCAAAGATAATCGGATTAGCTGTCATGGATTGCAACATTTCCACTGATAAAATATCTTTTGTTGAGAGTCCGATAAAAACATCTGCACCTTTGAGAGCATCGGCTAAAGTTCTTGCTTCTGTAGGGATAGCAAATTGAGCTTTATAGGGATTAAGATGTTCGGTACGCCCTTGATAAATTACCCCGATGCGATCGCACATAATTATGTTTTCTGGACGTAATCCCAGAGTTATATGTAGTTTAGCACAGGCGATCGCTGCCGCTCCTGCACCGCAATAAACAACTTTTACTTGTTCAATATCTTTACCTGCAACTTCTAAAGCATTAATTAGCGCAGCTCCAGTAATAATTGCTGTACCATGTTGGTCATCATGGAATACAGGAATTTGCATTTTAGCCCTGAGTTTTCCTTCAATATAAAAACTATCAGGAGCTTTAATATCTTCTAAGTTAATTCCGCCAAAAGTCGGTTCTAAACGGGCGATGGTATCAATAAAATCATCGGGCTTTTCCGCATTAATTTCTAAATCAAAAACATCAATATCAGCAAAACGTTTAAATAAAACCGCTTTACCTTCCATGACAGGTTTACCAGCTAATGCTCCAATATTTCCTAATCCTAAAACCGCCGTACCATTTGTAGCTACAGCGACCAAATTACCTTTAGTTGTGTAATTATAAGCTTGTTCTGGGTCTTGAGCAATACGGCGACAAGGTTCAGCAACTCCGGGGGTATAAGCGAGGGATAAATCCCTTTGTGTTGTGCAGGGCTTAGTGGGATTTACTTCTAATTTTCCCGCTTTTTCTCCAGCATGATATTTTAAGGAATCTTCAGATAGAGGAGGCATAATCAGCTCCAAGCACATTTAAATTAATGGTTAAGAGAGGAGTCAGTAGTCAGTAGAATATACTACTATACAAACTATTTTTTTTTATATTCATAATTCATAATTCATAATTCATCCTTCCTCCCCCTGCCTAAACAGCATTAGGAGTCTGTGCTAACAATGACTCTAATTTATTGTTTAAATCTAAATTATATAAATCGTCACAACCGCCAATATGTTCTTCATTAATAAAAATTTGGGGTACACTTCTTCTGCCATTAGCTCTTTGTGCCATTTTTGCTCTTGCAGATTCATCCCCATCAATTTTATATTCGGTGAAATTAACTCCTTTCCACCACAACAATAATTTAGCTCGAATACAGAAAGGACAAGTTTGCCAAGTATAAATTTCTACCTTTGCCTTATTATTTTCGGGGTGACGGTTTAATATTTGATTAAGTAATTTCATAACTGTTATATTTGCCCTAAAGTCTCATAAATCTTAACATATTTTAATATAAAGATATATTACCGATTTGGAGAGATGAACATGGAATTGCCAGAATCAATAAAAACATGGTCGCAATTTGGCCATCCTTTGATGATGTGGGTTTTATTTGGATTAAGTATTTATGCACTTGTTCTAGGCCTTAAAGTCAAACGTACTCGCACTACTGAGGATAAAGAAGAAAGAAAAGAATTAATTAAAAAGCAATTCAATGTTAAACACAATCAAATAGGTTCAATTTTGCTTTCTTTGATGGTTTTAGGTACAGTGGGCGGTATGGCTGTTACCTACATTAATAATGGTAAATTATTTGTGGGGCCTCATCTTTTAGTAGGATTAAGTATGACAGCAATAATTGCTACTTCTGCTGCTTTAGTTCCTTGGATGCAAAAAGGTAATGATTTAGCCCGTATTACTCATATTAGTCTAAATATTACCTTATTAGGCTTATTTGGTTGGCAGGCCGTTACAGGAATGCAAATTGTCCAAAAAATTATTAGCAAAATGTAAGGTTAACGCCGAGCGGTGTCGAGACATTAATTTTTTCTAGTAGGGGTAATATATCAATTATCCCTCATTTTTTTGAAAAACTGCGATCGCCTCATCACACCACTCAATCCACTCTGACTCATAACGAATCCCACGACGTAAGGTTAAATAAAAACATTTGTCTTCTAAGGATAATTGTTCACTATCAGGAAAAAACTCTTTTTGTTTTTGTTGATATGCTGTTAATTGTTCTTCATGAATCTGACGACGACGCTTTAATTCTTGAATAATAACTTCTGTAGATACGAGATAAGCTGCCCTTACCTTAACTAATAAATCTTCACGAATCGCTGTAGGCTCTGATGCTTCACTCATCCACTGGATTAATTCTTTAATTCCTGTATCTGTAATGGAATATACTTTTTTGGCAGGTTTGCCCTCTTGGGGAATTATTTCTGAGGTGACAAAACCCTTATCTTCCATTTTCCCAAGTTCCCGATATATCTGCTGTTGACTCGCTTTCCAGAAGCAACTAACCGATTCATCGAAATATTTAGATAAATCATAGCCTGTAAACGAATTTCCGGCTAAAGTTGCCAGAATTGTGTGCAATAACGCCATCTTTTACTCCTTGACATATAAAAACAGTTTATTATACTAGAAATTGTATATACAAAAAATTGTATAACAAAAAATTGCCTATTAGGTAGAGAAAAACCATGAAAAATAACTTACTAGAAAAAGACAATACTTCCCCATCTACCTTTATTGTCACTTCAGCAAAAAAATCAGCCATTGATTTGAGATTAATTTTTATAGGTATAGGTTTAAGTGCCATAGGTTTTACTTTAGGAGTCAATTATCAACCGATACAGCAAGCACAACCAAAAACAGAAGAAATTGTTACTAATCAAAATCTTTTAAATGTTGCCACTATGGAATTAAAACCAGTTGATTCCTATCAAGTGAGTCGTAATTATACCGGAGAAGTAGAAGCATTACGGAGTAGTGATTTAAGTTTTGAAATAGGAGGTAAGTTAATTTGGTTAGGAGTTGAAGAAGGACAAAAAATCACACCGCAAACCATAATTGCTCAATTAGATACCAGTAATTTAGAAATAAAAAAACAAGAAATATTAGCTCAGAAAGCACAAGCACAAGCAATTTTAACAGAATTGCAGCGAGGAGCAAGAATAGAGCAAATTAATGGGGCTAAAGCCAATGTTAAAAATATTCAACAGTTATTAGAATTAGAACAAACAAAACGTAAAAGACGGGAATATCTTTATCAAGAAGGAGCTATATCGAGAGAACAATTAGACGAAATAGCTTTTAATACTAATGCACTATCAGCTAGACTCGAAGAAGCTCAAAGTAACTTAGATGAATTACTTGCCGGCACTCGCCCAGAAAAAATCCAAGCACAACAAGCAGTAATTAAACAATTAGAAGCTAATCTTCAGGATATTGAACTGCAACTAGATAAAAGTACCATTAAAATTCCTTATGAAGGTAGTATAGCTCAACGTTACCTTGATGAAGGAACAGTAATTTCTCCGGGGCAACCTATCGTTAAATTAGTAGAAAATGGCAAACCAGAAGTCAGAATTGGAGTACCAGTAAAAACCGTTGCTCAATTAACAATCGGTAGTACACATCAGGTAGAGATAGCAGATAACATTTATCAAGGGAAAATTTCTGCTATTTTACCCGAAGTTAATCCAAAAACTCGCACTCAAACAGTGGTATTACAATTAGATTTTAATGCCGCTTATCAAGTAGCCCCCGGTACATTAGCAAAATTAGAGTTAAATCAAACAGTTTCAACCTTTGGTTATTGGATACCCACCACAGCATTAGTTAAAGGAGAAAAGGGTTTATGGTCAGTATATGTTGTGGTTAAAAGTGAAGATTTAACTGACATTTATCAAGTAGAAAAAAGAGATTTAGAAGTATTACATACAGACAACGAAAAAGTATTAGTTAGAGGAACAATTAATAGCGGAGATTTAATTATTTATAACGGTGTTCATCGAGTAGTTTCAGGTCAATTAGTAAGTATTAGTAAATAACAAATAACTAAATTATGTTAAATATATTTTATCGCAACACAAGATTATTAATTTTAACCATAGTTTTAATTATTTTTTGGGGATTATCTTCTTTTCAGATATTACCTCGTTTAGAAGACCCAGAATTAATTCCTAGACTTGGTAATATTACCACTATTTTTCCCGGAGCATCAGCCGAGAGAGTAGAATCATTAATAACAGAAAAAATCGAAGATGAATTAAAAGAAATTGAAGCAATTGATTTAATTAGTTCTGTATCAAGATTAGGGCTTTCATTTATTACAGTTGAACTCAAAGATGAAATTAAAGACATTGACTTATATTGGTCACAAATTAGGGATAAATTAAATGATGTTTCTGTAAAATTACCGGCAGGTAGTAGCGAGCCAGAATTTGAGGAAGGTAAATTAAAAGGTTATTCCATGATTTTGGCTTTAACTTGGGAACAAAATGACCCTGTAAATTATGCAATTTTGCGTCGTCAAGCAGAATTATTAGAAAACGAATTAAGAGCATTACCCGGCACAGAAGAAGTAGAATTAAGGGGTGAACCAGAAGAAGAAATTCTGGTCGAAATTGATCACGAAAACTTATTAAGTTTAGGTTTAAACACCCAGAATTTAGCACAACAAATTAAAGCCAGTGATGCCAAAATTTCTTCAGGAAAAATTAGAAATAACAATCAAGATTTGCTATTAGAAATTGATTCAGAAATTGACTCCCTAGAAAGAATTAGACAAATTCCTATTAGTACAGATAACCAAGGATTAACAACAACTTTAGGAAATATTGCCATACTCAAAAAAGGAATTATCGAACCACCAAATGATATTGCTATTATTCAAGGCAAGGAAGCAATAGCTCTAACTGTGATTGTTCGTTCCGATTATCGTTTAGATAAATGGGCAAAAAATGCTTATCAAACTATTAATGAATTTCAAAATAAATTATCAACAGGTTTAAATTTACAAATTATTTTTGACCAAAGTAAATATGTCAATTTGAGATTAGATAATTTAATATTTAATTTAATTTTAGGAGCAATATTAGTTTTCTTAATTACTTGCTTGATGATGGGCTTAAAATCTGCTTTAATTGTTGGCTCGGCTTTACCATTATCTGGCTTAATAGTATTTGGCTGTATGAGATTATTTAATATTCCCTTACATCAAATGTCAATTACAGGTTTAATTGTTGCTTTAGGATTATTAATTGATAATGCTATTGTTATGGTAGATGAAGTACAACATCATCTAAGAGAAGGAATAAAACCGTCATTAGCTATTAAAAAAAGCGTTAATTATTTAAAAATTCCTCTTTTATCTTCTACCTTAACCACCGTTTTAGCTTTTCTGCCCATCGCTTTACTTCCGGGGCCTACGGGAGAATTTGTTGGTACAATTGCTATTAATGTAATTATTGCTTTATTTTCTTCTTTATTATTATCTTTAACTATTATTCCTGCTTTAACAGCTAAATTTTCTAATAGTCAGCAAATCAATAGTAACAGTTGGTTACAAAAAGGCATTGATGTACCTTGGTTAACAAAGATTTATAGTAAAAGTTTAAAATTCACTTTTAAACGTCCAATATTAGGAGTATTTTTAGCGTTAATTTTACCCATTTTCGGCTTTTTAAAATTTGCAGAATTAGAAGAACAATTTTTTCCTGTCGCAGACAGAGATCAATTTCAAATTGAATTAGAATTACCTGCTATAACTTCTATTAACGAAACTCATTCTTTATTAAAGCAAGCTAACGAAATTGTTACCTCCCATCAAGAAGTAAAAGAAATACATTGGTTTGCTGGCCGTAGTGCGCCAAAATTTTATTATAATTTAATAGAAAATAAAAAAAATAATGCTAGTTATGCCCAAGCTTTAGTAGAAGTTGAATCAGATAAAATAGTTCAATCTTTAATTCCTATTATTCAAAAAGAGTTAAATCAAAAATTTCCTCAAAGCCGAGTTTTAGTTAAACAATTAGAACAAGGGCCACCTTTTAATGCACCAGTAGAAATGCGAATTTACGGTAGTGATTTAGATGTTTTACAAAATTTAGGGAGTGTTTTCAGACGAGAATTAGCCTTGATAAATCATGTTACTTTTACCCGTGATAGTTTAGGAGAAATTTCCCCTCAATTCTCCTTAAAAGTTGATGAAACAAAAGCTCGTTTAGTCGGTTTAGATAACACGAAAATTGCCCAACAATTAAATGATAATTTAGAAGGAGTAATAGGTGGTTCAATTATAGAAGATACAGAAGAAATTCCCATTAGAGTTAGATTGTCTAATAGTGAAAGGGGAGATTTAGAGGCAATTAATTCCTTAGATTTAGCCAGTAATAATGCCATTATTCCCTTTAGTACCGTTGCACACATGGAAATAACCCCCCAATCCAATGCTATTGCTAGACGTAATGGACAAAGGGTAAATATTGTACAGGCATTTATCGAAGTTGGAGTTTTACCCGCTCAAGTTTTAGCTGATTTTAAAAAACGTTTGGAAACTATTAATTTTCAGCTTCCCCAAGGATATAGCCTAGAATTAGGAGGCGAAGCAGAAGAAAGAAATGATGCAGTGGGAGGTTTGCTTTCTTTTGTCGGTGTATTAGTAATTTTGATGATTATTACCTTGGTACTCTCCCTTGGCTCATTTACATTAGCGGCAATTATCGGAGTAGTGGGTTTATGTTCCATTGGTTTGGGATTATTGTCTCTGTGGTTATTTAATTATCCCTTTGGATTTATGGCGATTATCGGTACGATTGGTTTAGTGGGTGTAGCGATTAATGATTCCATTGTGGTTATATCTGCAATAAAAATCCATCCCCAAGCAAGTTTAGGTAATCGTCGAGCCGTACAAAAAGTTGTCTTAAATTCTACTCGTCATGTTGTCGCTACCACTTTAACTACCGCTATCGGATTTGTACCGCTCTTACTTGGAGGGGGAGGGTTTTGGCCTCCTTTAGCTGTGGCGATCGCAGGTGGAATTTTTGGTGCAACTTTAATGGCTTTATACTTTATTCCTTCTGCTTATTTATTGGTCAGGAAATTGTCATAAATAATGCTTGCTAAGTAAATATCAAACCTAAATGAATAATTTAGAATAAAATCTATCCCAACAAGTTGAAAACAGGAAAAAATGCGCCTTCCTTATAGATAAGGGTTATGAAAACAGAAAGGCGCAACTATTAAATTTTTGAAATTGGATTTACAACAAAATTAAGCTAATTCTGCGGGAGGCACATATTCACCTGCGGGAGCATATATAACGTCTTCTTTAAGGTTAAAGAAACCGGTTGGTTCAACAACTCTCGCAATCAAATCATTAACCTCTGGTTTACCACAATAACCACAATTGAGATAGATGTCTTTAGTGGTAACACCATCAACTTCTTCACCTTCAACAATACTGTAGTAATCTTTGAGAGAATCAATCAAAACAATCTTGTCGCCGTCACCTGGATCGAATGAAGGATGACCAACACCACTGAAGTCTGTGATTAAAACGAAATCATCATCTCCGTTGAAGCTATAGGCAGGATTAACATCGCTACCACCGTTAACAATAAAGTAATCTGCACCAGGACCACCAGTGAGAGTATCAAGTTGGAACTGACCATTAAACGCAGGATCGAAGCCAATCAAGATGTCATTACCAGCACCACCATAAACGTCATCACTACCTGTACCGCCGATAACCGTGTCGTTACCGTCGCCACCGAAAATCCTATCTACGCCTTGACCACCGAAGATATAATCGTTGCCTGCGCCACCATACAGATAATCTCGGCCAGCACCACCGTCGATGTAGTCATCACCGCCATATCCCCAAATAGAATCACTACCACTACCACCATACATGGTGTCATTAGCAAGGTCATCTACTTGACCATTGGCATTGAGGGGATTGCTTGCTTTTTGGAAACCATGGATCTCGTCATTACCTTGTCCACCAAAAATAAGATCGGCTCCTTTACCACCTTCCAAGTAATCATGTCCTGCTTCACCTGAAAGTGTGTCATCTCCTTGGTCTCCACCAAGGCTGTCAGCACCATCGCCACCTAAGATTAAATCTGAACCTGTGCCACCACGGGCAAAGTCATCGCCTTCACCACCATAAATTTTGTCTGCACCACTACCACCAAACAAGTAATCGTCGCCAGCTTCACCATAAAGTGTATCGGCACCGCTACCACCAACCATGGAATCATTGCCATTGCCACCGTACATAAGATCGGCACCACTCTGACCAACAATCTTATCATCTCCATCTCCACCGTACATAAGATCGTCGCCAGTGCCGCCTAACATAACATCATTTCCAACTCCACCCCACATGGTATCGTTGCCGGCATCTCCACTTAAGGTGTCATCACCACTTTCTCCAAAAATAAGATCGCTACCATACTGTCCATCGATGAAGTCATTACCTTCACCACCATAAATTTTGTCGTAGAGATCGCCACCAAAGATTAAGTCGTCACCGCCTCTACCATCGAGAAAGTTGATTTCCAACTCTTCTCCATGAATAATATTAGCTAAATCGTTGCCATAATAGATAGCCATGATATAATCCTCTTATGTATGTATTATTGTCAGCTAGGGCTAAAACACACCTTGACCTCTAAGGGAACTCGCAATTCCCCACAAGAACCAAGTACAGGGCACCACCCCTAAACAAGTGATTAGTCCTACTTCACTAAGATTTCTATTTTCAGAAATTATTTGAAGAGTTTCATGTACGTAAAATTGCTTACGCCAAAACGCTTAACCCTCTTCAATAATCATAATAGTCCATACCTTTTTAACTGGCAAGAGCAAAACGAAGATTTTACTAAATCTTTACAAAAATAACTAGATATTTTCGATAATAGTCTCACAATTTGGCTTGTATTTTAATTAAAATCCTTAATAGGCAAAGCTTTTCGTTATTTATTTCAAAAAGTATTCAACTTTACAGAATCTTCACAAAACTCCTAATCTACTTCAGTTAAGTATGGTTAAGAGTGAAGATATGTATCAAAAATTAAAGATATGTTTTAATATCAATTTCTTCACAAGAAAACCACAATTTAATTATATGAAAAATAACTTTACTCATGATTTACGTAAATTTGCTCCTGCTACCGAAAGAAATAGAGAGCCAATTTTAGAAATATTACAACAAATTTTGCCATCTGAAGGAAGGGTATTAGAAATTGCTTCAGGCTCAGGTCAACACGCAGTATTTTTTGCTCCTTTTTTTCCTAATTTGCAATGGTATCCTTCGGATTGCGACGGCACTTGTCAAGATAGTATTCAATCATGGATTAATTTTAATCCGAATGCTAATCTCAAATCTCCTCTCAATCTAGATGTTTCTCAGCCCAATTGGTGGTTAGAAGTTCCTCAAGAAATTAATGTTATGCTCTGTATTAATATGATTCATATTGCTCCCTGGTCAGCTTTTTTAGGACTTATGGAAGGGGCTAAGGAACTTTTATCAACTGATGGTATTTTGTATTTATACGGGCCATATCAAAGAAATGGAAAACATACAGCCCCTTCTAATGCAGAATTTGACCGATTTTTGCGTTTACAAAATTCTCAGTGGGGAGTGCGACATCTCGAAGAAGTAATCTCACTCGCAGAAGAAAAAGGTTTTAAATGTATAGATATTATTGTTATGCCAGCTAATAATCTATCTGTGGTGTTGAAAAAATCGGCGTTGCTGAATTAGAGTTTTGGGATTGCTCCCTTGCATCTCCCAAAATTGGGGAGGGGTTAGAGGAGGCGGGGGTTAGAGGGGCAACATCATAGTGATTACTAAACTTCTACTTTTTTGTAGCGATTTATACAATTTGTCCTTATAATTTAATTATAAGGGTTCAAGTCGAAGGAGATCGTTATAAATGACTAATTCCCTGTTTGCTGATGCTAGTAGAAGATTAGAAAAAGCTTTAAAATACGTATCAATTTCTGAGGATGCAGGCGAGCGTTTAAAGTATCCGAAAGCAAGTTTGAGTGTATCTATTCCTGTGCGAATGGATAACGGTAGTTTAAGGATTTTTCAGGGTTATCGTGTGCGGTATGATGATACCAGAGGCCCAGGTAAAGGGGGAGTACGCTATCATCCTAATGTTAGCTTGGATGAAGTGCAATCTCTGGCTTTTTGGATGACCTTTAAATGTGCATTGCTTGATTTACCTTTTGGTGGTGCAAAAGGCGGTATTACTGTTAACCCCAAGGAATTATCTAGGCAAGAATTAGAAAGGTTGACGAGAGGATACATAGATGCGATCGCAGATTTTATTGGGCCTGATATTGATATACTTGCACCAGATGTTTATACTAATTCCATGATCATGGGTTGGATGATGGATCAATATGGTATTATCCGCCGACATATCAGCCCCGCAGTGGTGACAGGAAAACCATTAACTATGGGAGGAAGTCAAGGCAGAGACACAGCTACAGGTACAGGTGCATTTTACGTAATTCATCATATGTTACCTAAATTTGACTGTATGCCCCACAATACTACTGTAGCAGTGCAAGGATTTGGTAATGCCGGGGCGATTGTTGCCGAATTATTAGCTAAAGCTGGTTATAAAGTGGTAGCTGTTAGCGATTCTCAGGGAGGAATTTATGCAGAAAAAGGCTTAGATATTCCCAGTATTAGGCAATATAAAAATGAACATCGAGGTATTAAAGGAGTTTATTGCCAAGATACAGTTTGTAGCATTGTCGAACACAATATAATTACTAATGAAGAGTTATTAGCTTTAGATGTAGATGTCTTAATTCCTGCTGCTTTAGAAAACCAAATTACTCAAGAAAACGCTCCAAATATTAAGGCAAAATATATTTTTGAAGTAGCTAATGGCCCAACAACATCAGCCGCAGATGTGATTTTAGAAGATAAAGGAATTTATGTATTTCCTGATATTTTAGTGAATGCTGGTGGTGTAACTGTTAGTTATTTTGAATGGGTACAAAATCGTAGCGGTTTGTATTGGAAAAGCCAAAAAGTTAATGAAAAATTAAAAGAGAAAATGGTTGAAGAAAGCGAAAAAACCTGGTCAATTTCTCAAGAATTTGGAGTTTCTATGCGTACTGCTGCCTATATTCATGGTTTACATAGATTAAGTGAAGCTCTTGACGCTAAAGGAACTAGAAATTATTATGTAAATGGGTAATATCTTTTTTGCATAAATAAAATAGTTGTTAGTTATTGGTTATTAGTTATTAGGGAAGTAAAAAAACTGATAGCTGATAGCCAATTATTGTATATTATAAAAAATCAATTTAGGAAAAAAATATGAAAATTAGACAAATTTTATTAACATTATTGA
Source organism: uncultured bacterium (assembly GCA_964413275.1). Lineage (GTDB taxonomy): Bacteria > Cyanobacteriota > Cyanobacteriia > Cyanobacteriales > JAABRE01 > JAABRE01. Next base: position 40,062 of record CAYPSO010000012.1, read on the forward strand.
TTATAAGCATCACCATTTTTAGTGCTAAAAATATAGAAGCTAATTCTGGATTAAAACCTAAAATTCAATTGGCTATTCTTTTAGATTCTAGTAATAGCATGGATGGTTTAATCGACCAAGCTAAAAGTCAACTCTGGAAAATAGTTAATCACCTTACTAAAGTCACAAAAAATGGACAAAAACCGGAATTAGAAATTGCTTTATATCATTATGGTAATGATTCTTTACCTTCAGAAGAAGGATTTTTAACACAACTAACTGGATTTACCAGTGAATTAGATTTAGTTTCTCAAAAATTATTTGAAATTAAAACTAATGGAGGTCAAGAGTATGCAGGATGGGTTATTAATTCAGCTACTAAACAATTACAATGGAGTAACTCTAAAGAAGATTTTCATGCAGTTTTTATTGCCGGAAATGAAGGATTCGATCAAGGCTCTGTAGCGTGGAATGAAGCAGTCAAAACAGCAAGTCAAAAAGATATAATTGTCAATACTATTTATTGTGGTAGTTCAGAAAACCAAGAACGTGATTTATGGACTCAAGCTGCTAATTTAGGTGAAGGTAGTAGCTTTAATATCGATCAAAATCGAACTATTGTTAATATTCCGACTCCCTATGACGAAGAAATTAATAATTGGAATCAAAAATTAAATCAGACTTATATTCCCTATGGAGAGGAAGGTTTTAGAGGGTTAAATCGCCAGGCTGAGGAAGATGTTAATGCTTATCAACAAGGTGTTTTATCCTTAAGGGGAGCATCTAAAGTATCCGATTATTATCGCAATAGTTCTTGGGATTTAATTGATGCTTTAACAGAAGGAGTTATTAAATTAGAAAATGTTAATACTCAAATGTTACCGTCTGTTATGCAAACAATGAGTTTAGAAGAAAAGAGAAATTATATTAATGGTAAACAATTAGAAAGAGAAAAAATTAAAAAGATAATTGCTGAATTATATCAAAAACGTACCGCCTATATTGAAGAAAAAACTCGTGAAGAAAATCCAACAGATACTTTAGATTATGTAATTATTGAAAGTTTAACTAAACAACTATCAGCTAAAGGATTTACTTATAATAAACAAATAACGAATAACCAATAAATGTTAGATTTAAACAAATTAGCTACACAAATCCCCGGTATTAGCGAACACTTAAAAAGTGAATCTACAGCCAGTCAAAAGCGAGTTGAAAAAGCCAAAAAACTTTTAAAACAAACGGGAGAACAACAGAGAAAATGGTTACAAATACAAGAAACATGGCAAGATCATTTAATATTTTCTGCGGCGACTCCTGTCGAAGAAATAAATAACTTTTATCCCATTTCTTCCCCTCCTCAAAGTCATACTATTTTTGCCACAGATGGTTCGCAAATTTCACCTTCCCATCATGAAATTACCTATTGTTATTTAATTAATATTGGTAGGGTAATGTTGCATTATGGACAATCTTTACATCCTCTTTTAGATAGTACACCACAGGTTTATTACAAACCAGAGGATTTATATGTTTCTAAACAGTGGGGCATTCGCACCGAAGAATGGATGGGGTATCGTCGCACTGTATTAGAAGCAACTACCTTAGCAGAAATGGCGACTAGATGGGTGTTACCGCCGGGGGCTCATTATGATAGTCCTAATTTAGCTTTAGTCGATGGCTCTTTAATTTATTGGTTTTTAGAAGGATTGGCTTTAGAAGCCAGAGACAAAATTTTACCCCCGATTTTGGCGGCTTGGGAAGATTTACGCCAAAGTAAAATACCAATTATGGGTTATCTGAGTGCTTCTCGAAGTATAGAATCAGTTAATTTTTTGCGTTTTCCCGCTTGTGTTTATAATTTTCCCGATTGTAAAGTTCATTGTAGCGAAGAACAAGAAAATGCACCCTGTCAGGTGATTCAACCCATAAGAGATATTACCCTTTGGAATAATATTTTACCTCCGGGGCATCGTAGTGCCCTTTGGCGTAGTAATGTATCAATTTTAAATCTTTATGATGAATCTCAACGGGTATATTTTTGTTATGTCAATGTAGGTAAAGAGATTGCTAGGGTAGAGATACCTGCTTGGGTAGCTGAAGATTCTAAACTATTTGAGCAGTCTTTAAGTATTATTTTGGCACAGGTTTATAAAGGTTATGGTTATCCGGTAGCTTTAGCAGAAGCACATAACATGGCAGTTGTCAGAAGTAGCGATCGCCTTCGTTTTTTTTCTATGCTAGAACAACAGATGATCCGTATTGGACTGAGAAATGTCTCAATTTCTTATAAGGAAGCCAGAAAAAGAGGTAGTATTGCTTAAATTAGTTCGTTAAATTTTACCCCTTACCTTTTAACCCCTTACCTCTTACCTCTTACCTTTGTAGTTCGTAGTTATTCGTTGATTACTATTTATTAAATTATGCAGGAATTAAGAAAATTACCTTTCATTGAAGAAATGTGGCAACGTTTGGAAAAACTGCCGAAACCAGAAACAGAAGAATCTCTAATTTTACGTATTTTAGTACAAGCCTTAGTGATAGTGGGTATTATTGCCACTGATGTTGCTGCCGAAACACAAATGAGTGTGTGGGCAATACCTTTGAGTATAGCAGGTGGCACTTGGAGTTGGTATCGTCGAAAATATCGCAATGTAGCTACTAAATTTTTTATTGCCATCGGTATGTTACTAACATTACCTGTATTTTTTAGCAATTTAATTTCTAACTTAAATGATACTCGTTTAGTCTTAGCAGAATTATTAATTCAATTACAAGTTTTACATAGTTTTGATTTACCTAGACGCAAAGATTTAGGTTATTCGATGATAATAGGTTTAATCCTGATTGGTGTAGCTGGTACTCTATCTCAAACCTTAAGTTTTGCTCCTTGGTTAATTATCTTTTTATTTATTGGTTTACCTGTTTTAGTATTAGATTATCGCTCCCGTTTAGGGTTAGAAAAAATTGATAATATTTTCCTAAAAAATAAAACATCTTTCCAGAAAGAATCACAAAAAAATATAATAAAATATTCACCTCTTGCTCCTAAATCTCTCAGCATACTTTTTATAATTATTATTTTAATTGGTTTAATTGTTTTTGCAATAATGCCGAGATTTCAAGGCTATCAATTAAAAACTTTTCCCGTTAGCACTCCCACTAATTTAGATAACCAAAGATTTGGCAGTGAAAATAGAGCAATTGTTAATCCGGGTTATCAACAAGGAGAAAATGAAGGAGAAGGCGGCAATTCGACAGAAGGTGTAGGTCAAGTTGATAGCACATTTTACTATGGGTTTAATAGTAAAATGAATCAAAATTTGCGAGGAGAAATGAAACGCAAATTAGTATTAAGAATCCGTTCTCAAGCCAAAGGATTTTGGCGAGTTATGTCATTCGATCGCTATACTGGAAAAGGTTGGGAAATATCCGCAGAAGATAAATTAACTAACCTCACTAGAGAACCTTGGTCTTATCGTTTTTTCCTCGGTTATCCTCAACTTAATTTACCTACTAAAAAAGTAATTCAAACCTATACTGCTGTTTCTGAATTACCTAATATTATTCCCAATCTTACTTATCCTAGTGAAATTTATTTTCCTACTCCAGAAATAGGAATCGATCCAGAGGGAAATTTGCGATCGCCTGTTGGTTTAGTGAAAGAATTAACCTATACTATTGTCTCTAGAGTACCTTATCGTAATCGAAGTATTTTAGGAAAAGCTAAAGAAAATTATTCTGAAAAAATTAAAAATCTATATCTACAAATCCCTCCAGAAATCAAAGAAAAAGTTAAAAATAGAACCGAAGAATTATTAGCAAAATCAGAAAAACCTTTAACTTCAATCTATGAAAAAACACTATATTTAACTCAAGCAGTTAAACAAAATTATAGTATCCAACCTGATTTACCTATTTTAGAAGAAAATGAAGATTTAGTTGATGCTTTTTTGTTTAAATATGGTGGCGGTTATCCCGATCATTTTGCCACTGTTTTAACTGTAATGTTACGTTCAATTGATATTCCTGCCCGATTAACTGTTGGTTTTGCTCCGGGTAAATTTAATCCTTTTACTGGTTATTATTTAGTACATAATACAGATGCCCATGCTTTAACCGAAGTATATTTTTCAGAGTATGGTTGGTTTACTTTCGATCCTATTCCGGGTCATGAAATTGTACCTCCTTCCATCGAAGAAGAACAAACTTTCGGTGTTTTAGGACAATTTTGGCGTTGGATAGCTGGTTGGTTGCCAAGTCCAATTACAGCTTTTATTGCTAATCTCTGGACAATTATCATGGGATTTATTTTTGGTATTCTTGGTTGGTTATGGGGTTTCTTTTCTGGTAGTATTTTGGGAATTGTTGCTGGTTTAATATTCTTAACTGGTTTAGGCTTTTTAGGATGGTTAGGTTTTAATCAGTTAACTATTTTAAATTATCGTCATCGTATCGCTAAATTACCACCGATGGCCAGACTTTATCAGCAGATGTTACTAACATTAAAAGAAAAAGGTTATCCAAAAAATCCCACCCAAACCCCTCTAGAATATGCTGATAATTTTTATCAACATGAAAACCAAGCAAGAACAGAAATTATTAAAGAGATTACACTTGCTTATGTTAGTTGGTTATATGGAGAAAATACACCTAACATCCAGTATTTAAAACAACAATTTAAAGGTTTAAAAAGGAGTTTAAAGCGAATAAATTAGTAGCTAAATTTTGTTAATCAACCAAATAAAAATATGAGTGTCTAAAAGTAATTTCATTGGTAAAATAAATCAATAATATCATCAGCAAGATAAATTTCGTCTTCAGCTAATCGGGTTGGAAGATTTTTATTTCTTCTTACCAAACTTGCGTTGTAAATCTGCCAGTGTTGCCGGTTTACTTGACCTTGAATCTGGTTGAGGTTTATTTCTACGCACCTCTGGTTTTTGACATATTTGTCCATTATCAAACTTCATGGATAGACTCACCCGCTTTAACTGTGTATTAACTTCCAATACCCGCACCTTAACCACTTGACCAACTTTAACCACTTGATTAGGATCGCTAACAAAGCTATCAGATAATTGAGAAATATGCACTAATCCATCCTGATGCACCCCTATGTCAACAAATGCACCAAAGTTAGCTACATTGGTCACAATGCCTTCTAATTCCATTCCGACTTCTAAATCTTCAATTTCTTGAATCCCCTCCTTAAAAGTGGCATATTTGAACTCTGCACGGGGGTCACGTCCGGGTTTTTCGAGTTCGCTAATGATGTCACGGAGGGTTGGCTCGCCGATCTCATCCGTGATATATTTTTTTAGGTCGATTTTTTTGAGTTCTACAGCTAATTTAGTCGGTTCAGTGAGACTCACATTTACATCTTTGGCGATGGTTTTTAAAATATTATAACTTTCTGGATGAACTGCGGTATTATCAAGGGGATTCTCGCCATTGCGAATGCGCAGAAATCCCGCCGCTTGCTCGAAGGCTTTAGGGCCGAGTTTGGCTACTTTTAGCAGTTGTTTGCGGTTTTTGAAAGCTCCATTCTCATTTCGATAGGTGACAATATTATTGGCAACTGTGGGGGTTAATCCAGATACAAAAGTAAGTAATTCTTTGGAAGCAGTATTAAGATCGACACCCACATAATTAACGCAACTTTCAACAGTATCATCAAGTTTCTTTTTGAGTAATTTTTGATCTACGTCATGTTGGTATTGTCCAACACCGATGGATTTGGGTTCGATTTTGACTAATTCAGCTAAAGGGTCTTGTAAACGTCGCCCGATACTAATTGCACCTCGTACTGTAATATCAAGATCGGGAAATTCTGCGATCGCCACTTCACTAGCAGAATAAATAGATGCTCCCGATTCATTCACCATGACTTTAATCGGTTTTGGTTCAATATCTGCAAAAGTTTCAGTTATAAATTGTTCGGTTTCACGTCCTGCTGTACCATTACCGATGGCAATTAATTCTATATTATATTTTTTAATAAACTGCTTAACTGTATTTGCTGCTTGTTGACGTTGATTCGCTGATTGATGGGGAAATATGGCTTCATAAGCCAAAAATTTGCCAGTTTCAGACAATACTGCAACTTTACAACCAGTGCGAAACCCCGGATCTATAGCCAATGTGGGTTTCATCCCCGCAGGGGCAGATAATAATAGCTCCCGTAAATTAGTTTCAAAGTTAGAAATCGAAGCTATATCAGCTTGTAATTTGGCTTCAGTGCGAACTTCATTGATTAAAGATGTCTTCATTAAGCGATTAAAAGCATCTTTGAGCATATTCTGATAAAAATGACGAATTGATGGGATTTTACTGTGAATCTCTTGTCGGGCTAAGTAATCGTAAATATCATCTTCATTAAACTCTAATTCTAAATTAAGAACTTTTTCAGATTCCCCACGAAATAATGCTAAGAGATTATGGGGCGCAACTTTGCTTACAGATACTGAATATTGACGATACATTTCATATTTAGTCGAACCTTCTTCTAAATCATCTTTAATCGTCGAACTAAATTGCCCTTTCGATTTAATATATTCACGAACATAGGCACGTAAATTAGCTTTATCGGCAGTGGATTCTGCTAAAATATCCGAAGCTCCAATTAGTGCTTCAGCGATGGTTTTCACCCCTAATTCTTCATTAAGATATTTAGCTGCTTCTAATTCCAAATCTACAGTTTTAGTAGTGGGATTATTAAGTTCTTGAATAAATTCGGCTAATGAATCTAAACCCTTTTCCCTAGCAATAGTCGCTCTAGTTCTTCTTTTTGGTTTGTAGGGTAAATATAAATCTTCTAATTCAGTTTTGAGTAAACAATTTTCAAGCTTATTTTTTAATTCTGGAGTTAGTTTATTTTGAGATTCAATAGAATTAATAATTGTCTCTTTTCTTGCTGCTAATTCTGTTAAATAAGTAAATCTTTCTGCCAACTCACGCAACACAATTTCATTCATTTCTCCTGTGCGTTCTTTTCTATATCTAGCAATAAAGGGAATAGTTGATCCTTCGGCAAATAGATCTAAAACATTTTGAACTAAACTCTGATTCAAATCTAATTCACTAGCAATTTGAGCGCAGATATTTAACATAACTATACTATAACAATGAAATAGATGTTGCTTTAATCATTATTAAATGATAGCATAAATAATCTATTATTTACGATCTAGGAAAATGGAGAGAGCATATTTTACGACAATGTGTTTGCTTATTTTTCACCAAATAGATGCTGCATATTGGCAAGAATGGGAAATGTTTAATTTACCTGGTGGCATACAAGGTTATTTGATTTTTAATATTATTGCTATTCCACTAATCTTGATTGGTTATAAACACTTGATACAAGGATCGAATAAATCTAAATTATATTAGACGAATTGCATTCGTCAGGCAATAGGCACTCTTCCAATAGGCAATAGATAGAATTTTGATTATCTTTATGATTTGGTGGGCATTGCCCACCCTACTAATGCACACTTTTAACTGAAACAGTCCACTACCGTTATGAAATCTGGTAAAACCTTTTGGTGGAAATAACCTTAGCCCACAAGCCAACCTGCTGCCTAGCTCTATCTAATTTTCATTAGACAAATTAGTTAAGTAATTGGATATTAGAAAAACTAAACTCAGTAGTTTCAGGTTCGTTATGAATGGTACGATTGGTTAAAATATAGTAGTCTCCAAACTTTTCAAACTTATCTTCAAAAGTAGTTTTTGTACCTAAAGTTTGTTTAGTTTCTGGGTCTAAATAAATAGAATCATATCCTTGTGCTAGATAACCTTGATCAGTCATCATAGTTTTGAATGTGTTGATATTGACAATTTTATTACCAATTTTACGATTTACAAAACAAACAGTATTATCTTTGATTTTGTAGCTATTACCTAGGGATGCACCACCAAGCAGGATTTCTTTTGCTCCATTTTCATCAGTTTCTCCAAAACTAAAGGTATTTTCACCGTGAGTTTTTTCAAAACTGTGATTAACTCTATGAATGGTCATTTCCCAAAGTTGACTTTGAATAGCACGTAAAACATTTTCGTCTTCAATTCCTTGTACTTCAAATTTTAAATCTGCATTAATTCTAACTTTGCCTGTATGGCTTACATCTCCAGTTGTCATGGTTACATCAGCTTCGTAACCCGGAAATTTAGCATCCCAAGTGTAACGATTGTCATAGGCATTACGAAATAGTTCTTGAGCAGTAAGGGTTGTACTCATCTTATTCTCCGTACGAAAATTTAAACAGTTTTCTCATTTTAACCGAATCAGAGGGATGAATTATGAATTATGAATTATGAATTATGAATTATGAAGGTAAGACTAACTACTTAACTACCATTTGACTTGCTGAGAGATTAAACTTTCAGCTTCTTTTTTATTTAAAGGTTTAGCAAAAAAATAACCTTGCCCATATTCGCATTTTAAGGATTTTAAGTGATCTAATTGTTCAATAGTTTCTATTCCTTCAGCAATCACATCCATATTTAGGGTATGAGCTAAAGTAACAATTGCCCGCACTACTTCTGAATGATGTTGATTGCAATGTAATTGTTTCACAAAAGATTTATCAATTTTTAAAGTATTAACTGGAAATCGAAGTAAATAATTTAAAGAAGAATATCCCGTACCAAAATCATCCATGCTTAATTGTATGCCATTGTCTCTAAGTTTTAATAACATTTCCGTAGCAGCTTCTATATTTTCAATTAAGACACTTTCAGTAATTTCTAGTTTTAGTTGACAGCTATTTAAACCAGTTTCTGCTAAAGTTTGGTCTATGATCTTAACTATATCCACTTCTCTGATTTGTTGGCTAGAAAGATTAACACTAACTTGTAAAGAAATATTAGAAAATTGTGTTTGCCAACTTTTCAATTGACGACAAGCTTCCTTTAATACCCAATTACCAATGGGTATGATTAAGCCTGTTTCCTCAGCAATTGGAATAAAATCATTGGGCGAAATCAAGCCTAATCTGGGATGTTGCCAACGAACTAAAGCTTCAAATCCTTTGATATTTTCTTCTATAAGACAAATAATGGGCTGATAATAAACTTCAAATTCTTCATTATCTATGGCTTTACGCAGATCATTTTCTACATATAAGCGATTTAAAGCTGTATCGTGCATAGATTTATTAAAAATCGCATATCTAGCTTTACCCTGCTCCTTCGCATGATACATACTCAAATCTGCATCTCGCAACAGTTCATCGGCGGAATTATACTTATTGTTACTAAAAGCAATACCTATACTGGTGCTGGTAAAAACTTTATGACCATCAAGGGAAAAAGGAGCTTTCAATTCTTCAGATATCCTTTCTGCTATTCTTACTGCATCATTTTCGTTGGTAATATCATCTAAGATAATTGTAAATTCATCCCCGCCTAGCCTGGCTACGGTATCAGCAGGGCGTAAACATTTAGCAAGACGAGATGCGATGGTAATTAATAGTTTATCTCCGACCAAATGCCCCATACTATCATTAATAATTTTAAAACGATCTAGATCGAGAAAAAGCACGGCAAAAAGATGATTATGATCTCGTTTAACTTGTTTTAAGGCTTGTTCTAAACGATCCATAAATAAAGCACGATTTGGCAAACCCGTGAGGTGATCGTGGAAGGCATCATAAACTAATTGATGTTCCATCCTTTTGCGATCGGTAATATCAATGATTTGATTAGTAAAATGGAGAGGATTACCTTCTTCATCTCTAACAATCATCACCGTGAGAATCGTATCAACTACATTATTCTCTTTGGTCAAATAACGAATTTCGATTTGAAAATCGGTGTTTTCTCCTTGCCAAAGTTTTTGTTTTTTAGCTTGATAATTTTCTAAATCTTGAGGATGAAAAATATTACTAAAATTAAATTCTAATAATTCATTTTCACTATAATTGAGAAGGTCACAAAACGCTTGATTTACTTGTTTAAATTCATCTGTAATAGTAGTTAAAGCCATGCCAATCGGAGCTTTAGCAAAAGTAAGGCGAAATTGTTCTTCACTGGTTCTGAGGGCTTCTTCCGCATTATGACGCTCTGTTATATCCTGAGCTATACCTACAAAACGATAGATTTTTCCTGAATTATCTCTAACTGAAAAATTACGTACCCATACCCAACGAATCGAGCCATCAGGCCTAATAATTCGATATTCTTCTTCAAATTCTTCACCTGTTCTAAATTGGGTTTCCAGAGAATACATGGCTAGATAACTATCTTCAGGATGAATTGCGAGTAACCAAGATTCTGGATTTTCATATAGACTTTCACGACTTCTTCCCCATACTTTTTCATAGGTAGGGCTAACATATAAAATTTCATTACTATTGGCAGCGAGTAAAAAAAATACTTCCGTAACGTTTTCAGCAATTTGACGAAACTTTTCTTCTCTATCTGCTAATTCTTGTAAGTCTTCTTCTAGTTTTTTAATTTTATTGGCTAATTGGCAACAATATTCTTCTTTTTCTGCCAATTTCTTGGATAAAGCTTGGGTAGATGACGATTTTATGACTTCAAGCTCTGATTTTTGCTTATTTTTAGGTTTTGATGAATTATCAGAGGACATAATTATCTCGATCTCCCGATAATTTATTTAAACATCAAGACAACTATTTTAGTTATCATTAATAATCTGTTACAAAAGTTAAACAAAGGAAAAATAATTTTATTCATCTCATTAAAAGGAGAAAACCTCACCATGATTAATTTATCTTCTACGTTTAATCAAAAATCTATTTCGATCAACCATGATTGTAGCGAATATTTCAGCGAACGACACATTGGACCAAACGAACAAGAAATAGATAAAATGCTCAAGCTTTTATCATTTTCTACCTTAGATTCCTTAGTAGATGCGACTATTCCTCCCCATATTCGTTGGTCTTCTACACTAAATTTACCAAAACCTCAAAGCGAAGATAAAGCACTAGAGAAATTAAAGAAAATTGCTAGTCTTAATCAAGTTTATAAATCTTATCTGGGCATGGGCTATTCTGATTGTATAACTCCTCGGGTAATTCAACGTAATATTCTGGAAAATCCAGGTTGGTACACTGCCTACACTCCCTATCAAGCCGAAATAGCTCAAGGGCGTTTAGAAGCACTGGTCAATTTTCAAACCATGATTATTGATTTAACCGGCTTAGAAATTGCCAACGCTTCCCTATTAGATGAAAGCACAGCCGCCGCAGAAGCTATGACCATGAGTTATGGTATATCTAAAACCAAAGCTCAAGCCTTTTTTATCTCAGCTTCCTGTCATCCCCAAACCATAGATGTAGTAGTAACCCGTGCCAAACCTTTAGGTATAGAAATTATTATCGGCGATCATCGTTCCTTTGACTTTCAAACTCCTATTTTTGGTGCTTTATTACAATATCCTGCCACTGACGGCATAATTTATGACTATCGGCAATTTATCGAGCAAGTTCACCAAAATCAGGGATTAGTAACCGTTGCCGCCGATATTTTAAGTTTGGCCTTACTTACACCTCCGGGGGAATTTGGTGCTGATATAGCCGTAGGCAGTACCCAACGCTTTGGTGTACCTTTAGGTTATGGAGGTCCCCATGCCGCCTTTTTAGCCACCAGAGAAGCTTATAAAAGGCAAATTCCGGGCAGAATTGTAGGTATATCTAAAGATGTTCATGGTAAATTCGCTTATCGCTTGGCTTTACAAACCAGAGAACAACACATTAGACGAGATAAAGCCACCAGCAATATTTGTACGGCTCAAGTTTTATTGGCGGTAATAGCCTCAATGTATGCAGTTTATCACGGAGAGAAAGGAATTAAACAAATTGCCGAAAGAGTACATAATTATGCTGTAGTTTTAGCTGAAGGATTAAAAAATTTTGGTTATCAAATTATATCTGAATCTTTTTTTGACACAATTACTGTTATCGTAGATGATGCTTTTTCGATTATAGAAACTGCTCAAGAAAATGGCTTGAATTTTCGTTTATTATCCCATAATGCAATTACTATTAGTTTAGATGAAACGACAACTTTAGATGATATTATTTGTTTATTACAAGTTTTTCAATCAGATACAGCAATAGATATTAATGAATTACCACTAAATAGTGAATTGCCAGAAATTTTTACTCGCCAAACTTCCTATTTAAGCGATCCAGTTTTTAATAAATATCATTCCGAAACTGAGTTATTAAGGTATCTAAAACATTTAGAAAATAAAGATTTATCTTTAACTAATTCTATGATTCCTTTAGGCTCTTGTACCATGAAACTCAACGCCACCTCAGAAATGCTACCAGTAACTTGGCCTGAGTTTAATAAAATTCATCCCTTTGCACCTTTATCCCAGACTCAAGGTTATCAAGTTTTATTTTCTGAATTGGAATCTTGGTTAGGAGAAATTACCGGTTTTGCCGGAGTTTGCTTACAGCCTAATGCTGGCTCTCAAGGAGAATACGCAGGATTACAGGTAATTTTAAAATACCATCAAGAAAGGGGAGAATTTAATCGCAATATTTGCTTAATTCCTGAATCTGCCCACGGTACAAATCCGGCGAGTGCCGTAATGTGTGGCTTAAAGGTAGTAAGTATTAAATGTGATGCTCAAGGTAATATTGATGTAGCTGATTTGGAAAAAAAGGCGATTAAATATGCTAAAAATCTAGCTGCTTTAATGATTACTTATCCTTCCACCCATGGAGTTTTTGAGCAAGAAATTAGGGAAATTTGCGAAATTATTCACAATTGTGGTGGACAGGTATATCTCGATGGAGCTAACATGAATGCTCAAGTGGGATTATGTCGCCCCGGTGATTACGGCGCAGATGTTTGTCACCTCAATTTACACAAAACTTTCTGTATTCCCCACGGTGGTGGTGGCCCCGGAGTAGGCCCTATTGGTGTAGCATCTCATCTAGTACCCTTTTTACCTGCTTTATTTTGGGAAAATGATGGTCAATCCATTGGCATGATTGCTGCTGCCCCTTGGGGTAGTGCCAGTATTTTACCTATTTCTTGGATGTATATTGCCATGATGGGTGCTGAAGGCTTAATTAAAGCAAGTCAGGTGGCAATTTTGAATGCTAATTATATTGCTCATCGTCTCGAATCCTATTACCCCATACTTTTTAAGGGTAAATCAGGTTTGGTCGCCCATGAATGTATTATTGATTTAAGGCCTTTAAAGAAAAAAGCAGGAATTGAGGTAGATGATATTGCTAAACGTCTTATGGATTATGGGTTTCATGCGCCTACGGTTTCTTGGCCTGTGGCGGGTACAATGATGATTGAGCCGACTGAAAGCGAGTCATTGGAAGAATTAGATCGTTTTTGTGAGGCTATGATTGCGATTCGGGAAGAAGTGGAGGAAATAATTACAGGTAAGATGGATAAAGATGATAATCCTCTAAAAAATGCTCCCCATACCGCAGAATCAGTGATTTGTGGCCCATGGCATCATCCTTATTCTCGCAAAAAAGCCTCTTATCCTGCACCTTGGACTAAAGATAATAAGTTTTGGCCTAGTGTGGGTAGAATTGATAATGCCTATGGCGATCGAAATTTAATTTGTTCTTGTGTTCTATCAATGGAAGATTTTGAGAATTAGAAGGCAAAAGGCAGGAGCGGTTGAGGGGTGCGGAGCGGTGAGACTTCGGCGAGGTTTCCTCCGCATACCCAATCAACCAAGAGAGGTAGAAATAGGTAAGAGGTAAGAGGTAATAGGTAAGAGGTAATAGGTAATAGGTAATAACCAGCCACGAACTACGAACTATTTATCATGTTTTATTCATTAAAAAATAGATTTAAAGGTTGTTTAATCGGTGCTTATCTTGGTGCTAAATTAACAGAAAATAAACTAATTAAAGAAGATATAGAAAATATTATTTTTCTTATTAAGATATTAATTAATACAGGAGATTTTACTAGGGAAGAAATTAAAAATCTAAAGTTTAATAATATATATAATGATTATAATGATTTAACAGCAAAATCAAGTGCTAAATTGGCTTTTTTATTATTGCCTATGTTTTTGTTTTATCATGATAATTTTGCTTTATTACAAGAAAAATTACAAATATGGAAATCTGAGTTTCAATGGTCTGAAGAGATAATAGAAGATTTAAGATTATGGTCAAAAGCGATCGCATTAATTTTGACAGTAAAAAATAAAGGAGAAAATATTTTAGACCAAATATTAAATCAAGAAAATTTCAATAATTATTATTTAATTAAACAATTAGAAATTATTAGAAATAATATCGAAAAAGTTGGAAGTTTACAGGATTTAATAAAAATTTTATCTGAAGATAATAAAAATAAAAACTTATCCTTAGCTTTAGTATTTTATTACTTTGCTTATACTCCAGAAGATTTGAGTTTAAGTGTAAAAAGAGCACTAATTACCACTGATAATCAGGATAAAATTATCATCCCTTTAACAGCAGCTTTATCAGGAATATATAATAGTTATATTGGTATTCCTGCTCATTGGCGAATTGAGACAAAAACGGATAAAATGGCAACAGAAATTGAAGGCCTAACAGAAAAATTATTTTATGTGTGGTGTGGAGTATATCAAATAGATAAAAACAACTTATCCCCAATGACTGCTGTTGCGGCAGCAAATGTAATTCAACCTCGTTGTCTTACAAATCATTACTATCATAAAATCTTATGAAAATTTTCATTTCATTTACAGAGCAAATCGGAATCTGGTCAAAAAAATTTTCTTCTGTCAATCAACTTGGCTTATCTCCTGAAACCACCATTGTCAAGAGCCAAACTAATCATCAATCTCTAAACACAGGGATTACCAAAATTAAATCACCTGTAATATTAACCTTAGCAATAATTAGTTTAACGGGTGTGGTAGGTTATCGCTACATTAATCAGCCTAAATTAGATGTTGGTACAATTGCACCAGAAAAAATATTTGCCCCTAGTAATGGTAGTTTTGAGGACACAAAAACCACAGAAGAAAGACGAAGATTAATTCGTACTGGCATTATTCCTACTTTAAGAAGAGACGAAGAAATTACTCAAGCAATTTATCAACAGATACAATTTTTTATTAGTGAAATAGATAATTTAAAACAATTAATTGGCACTTTTCCTATTATTAATACTAATTTTATTCCCTTATCTACTCAAGTAGAAATTCTTAAATTAGAAGAATATCAATGGCAAAAAATAATTACTAATTTAACCACGATTCCAGAAAATAATAGTCAATTAAATGATGACTATCAGCCTCAAATATTTGAAATAACTCAAGAATTAAAAAAATATCGTCAACAAGTTAGAGCTAGTGAATTTGATAATTTATTAAGTAAAGTTACCATAGCTAGAGCCGGTTATCTTCAAGCAACAAATAAAATTTTAAGCGAAGTTGATAAAAAGAAAATAACTTATATAACAAGATTATTAGAAATTCCAGATGAAACTTGGGAACAAACAAAAATAGGGATTTTACAAGTATCAAAAGAGATTTTAACTCAGGGTATTCCTCCGGGTATGCCTTCTAATTTATTAGAGGAAACTATTAAAATAAATATCGAGCCAGAAATACCAGAGGCTACTGCACCATTAGTTACTAATTTACTAAAAGACATATTTATTATTAATAGACCAAATTTAACCGAAGATAAAGAAGAAACTAAACGTAAAGCAGAACAGGCAGCCGAAGGAATTACCCCTGTTATTTTATATATTAATAAAGGAGACTTAATAGTCGATCGAGGTCAAGTAATTACTCAGACGGATTTTGTTTTTTTAGATGGTTTTGGTTTAAGTAAAAGAACTATTAATTGGCAAGGTTTTGCCTTATCTGGTTTAGTAGTTATCACCACAGTGGGTATTTTTTCCTTGGTACTTCGTAAAATACATCGACCAATGCGCTGTCGAGATCATTTTGTTTTATATTTATTAAGCCTCAGCGTACCTTTACTCGCAGTTTTTGATGTCCCCTATACCAGCTTACCTGCCGTTGCTTTACTCGTCAGTAGTTTTTATAGCCCTAAATTAGCAGTGAGCCAAACCATTTTATTAACAGGTTTAATGGGATTTACTGTTGATACCGTTCAATGGCAATATTTATTGGGAGGCGCAACAGCCGGTACAGTTGCCGCAATTATGGCTGGGCGTTTGCACTCTAGGGAAGAGTTAGCCATGTTAGGAGGTGCGATCGCTTTAACCCAAGCAGGAGTATATTTAACTGTTAATCTGGTGATAAGTGCGGCGGCGGGTACAATTTGGAATGTACTTTTACCAGAAGCTGCAATCTATGGTGCTTCGGGTTTGGCTTGGATTATCGTAGCTTTAGGAATCTCACCCTATTTAGAAAGGTTATTTGATTTAGCCACACCAATTCGTCTGGCAGAATTATCTAATCCTAATCGCCCTTTACTTGAGAGGTTGGCAACGGAAGCTCCCGGAACTTTTCAACATACCCTATTTGTTTCTTCTTTAGCAGAAGCCGCCGCTAGAGAATTACACTGTAATGTTGAATTAGTTAGGGCTGGAACTCTATATCATGATATAGGCAAAATGCACGATCCCCTCGGATTTATTGAAAATCAAATGGGTGGCCCTAATAAACATGATGAAATAAACGATCCTTGGATTAGTGCCGAAATTATTAAAAAGCACGTTAGTGAAGGCTTAGTCATGGCACGCAAGTATAATTTACCTAAAGTTATTAGGGACTTTATACCAGAACATCAGGGTAAATTATTAATTGCTTATTTTTATTTTCAGGCTAAACAAATTTTAGAAAAAGACGATGGAGAAGTGGATGAGGTTGATTTTCGTTATGATGGCCCTATTCCTCAGTCTAGAGAAACTGCATTGGTGATGTTAGCAGATGCCTGTGAAGCCGCTTTGCGTAGTTTAAATAAAACTACCTTAGAAAAAGCTTTAGTAATGGTACAGAAAATTTTAAAAGCTCGTTGGAATGATAATCAATTAGTAGATAGCGGGATTAGAGAGGATGAATTACCCACAATTGCAAAAATTTTTGTCCAAGTTTGGCAACAACATAATCATCAACGTATTGCCTATCCCAAAGCTGCTCTTGAACCTAAATAGGGTTTTAGGTTTATTCAGCAAGCCCTAAATATTTTTGAAAAAATACTAAAGTTTTTTGCCAAGCATCTTCGGCGGCTTCTTCGTTATATCTTGTCCCTGAAGGATTAGCAAAAGCATGATCTGCATTAGGATAAATATGAATTTCGGCAGTTTTTCCTAATTCATTTAAGTTAGTTTCTAATTGTTGAACTGTAGCTACATCAGGATTAGTATCTAGTTCTCCAAAAATACCTAAAATTGGCATAGATAAAGGTTCTAAAGTTTCTTTGTCCGTAGGAATTCCCCCACCATAATAAATTACACTAGCATCTAATTGATCTGGAAATAAAAGGGCTGTATTTAATGACCAAAAACCTCCAAAACACCAGCCAATACTTCCTATTTTTGTTGCTTGTTCTTTTGTTTCTAAATATTGATATGCTTGTTTAATATTTGCTTCTAATTCTGTTTTATTCGATCTAGCTAATGTAACTAATTGTTTTGCTTTTTCAGGAGTATCTGCTACCGAACCATTATATAAATCTACTGCCAAAGCTATGTAACCTTCCCCCGCAAGTCGGCGAGTAATACTTTTAATATTATCATTAAGTCCCCACCATTCATGAATTACTAAAATTGCAGGAGTTGATTCATTTTTGGTTTCTGGATAAGCTAAATAACCGATTAAAGATTGCTCATTAGAGTTACCATAAATTACTAATTTATCTTTCACCGCAACTTTTGGTTCAACAGTTACTAAAGGAGTAGGAATGGGGCGATCGCCTTGGTGTAATTGCCAAATTTCAGGTTTATTTGTGGAAAAAGACGGATTTATAGCCCAAATACAGATAATCAATCCCATAAATAGGGCTAATCCCATATATTTTAATAATTTCATTCAATTTATCTCCTAAAGTTTACTCAAGTTTAAGATAAAATTTTTAATAAATAATAAACATTAAAATCTCATCAATATCATAACTCAAATTATTAATAATGGTAAATTTTAACTACTATGATAATATCGCAGAAATTTACGATCGCACTCGATGGTTAACAGAATCAGTTGCAGAAGAGGTTGCAGATTTTATGATTAAATTAGTTAAGGGAACTCCTGAAACATCTTTTTTAGAAACTGGTGTAGGTACAGGATTAAATGTTCTTCCTCTGGTAAAACGAGGTTATTTTGTAACAGGAATTGATATTTCTCAGGAAATGTTAAATTAGAACGCTTCGATTCCTTTACACTCTAACCCATCTGATACCTAAATTTTCTTGCCCTAATCCTAACCCCTAACCCCTGACGAACGCAGGAAGTTTTATAAATATAGTTACGTGATAGGATATTTGTGGTTTGGAGTTTAAAAAAATTATGAAAACAATAGGTATAGCGATAGTTGGTACTGGTTTCGGAGAAAAAATACATATTCCGGGTTTTCAACATCATCCCCGTACAGAAATTGTAGCCGTATTTAATCGTAACCTCGAAAAAGCTCAAAAAATTGCTTCTACCTATAATATTCCCCATGCCATTGACAATTTTACTCAACTGCTTCAAATTCCAGAAGTTGATGCTGTCAGTATCTCCACACCTCCTGTTTTGCACTATGACATGGGTAAACAAGTTTTAGAGGCAGGAAAACATTTGTTACTAGAAAAACCCATGAATATGAATGCGGCCGAAACTAAGGAATTATATGATTTAGCAGAAAAAAAAGGAATTATCGCTATTCCAGATTTTGAATTTCGCTTTGTTCCTGCATGGCAATTACTGGCAGAATATTTACAACAGGATTATGTGGGTAAAAAACGCCTAATTAAAATAGATTGGTTAGTTACTAGCCGTGCTAATCCCAAACGTCCTTGGAATTGGTATTCTCGTCAAGATATGGGAGGAGGAGCTTTAGGTGCTGTTGGCTCCCATGCTTTTGATTATATTAATTGGTTATTTGGCCCTGTTAAAAGTTTATGCGGTTATTTAAGTTGTGCAATTCCTCAAAGACCAGATCCCCAAACAGGAGGACAATTAAAACCCGTTGATGCTGATGATACCTGTTTAATAATGATCGAATTGGCAGATGGCACACCCTGTCAATTGTCCATTAGCTCAGTAACCTATCAAGGTAGGGGGCATTGGGTGGAAGTTTATGGCGAAAAGGGTACTTTAGTTTTAGGTAGCAATAATTTAAAAGATTATGTTCATGGTTTTAAATTATTTACGGCAAATATTGAAAGTCCTTTAACAGAGGTAAAAATCCCCAATCATTTAGCTTTTCCTCAAGTGTTTACCGATGGCCGTTTAGCACCTTTTATTCGGGTAGTTAACCATTTTGTGGAATCCATTGATGCAGGAAAATCCTTAACACCTTCATTGCAAGAGGGTTACTATTCTCAATTATTAATGGATTTAACTCATCAATCCCATAATTCTAAATCTTGGGTGGAAGTCTTGGCATAGTTAGTAGTTGGGGGTGCATCTCAAATTTGCGAAAACACCACTAAGAAAAAACACCATTAAGGTAAGCACAACGCACAGACAGAACACTATTAACGTTATCACTTTTCCATTTCTGACATTGTTGGGGAGTGCCAAAATTGGGGATATTCCAATGTAATCTCTGTTTCGCAAAGCGATACCAATGGTCAACCTT
>CAYPSO010000013.1:0-6482 GCA_964413275.1 uncultured bacterium
ACTATTAACTATTAACTATTAACTATTAATTATGACAGCTTATCGTGTTGGAATTGCTGGACCCGTAGGCTCAGGAAAGACTGCTCTTTTAGACGCATTATGTAAGGATTTGAGGGAAAAATATCAAATCGCGGTAGTAACTAATGATATTTATACCCAAGAAGATGCTCAATTTTTAGTACGTTCTCAAGCTTTACCCGCAGAAAGAATTTTAGGAGTTGAAACTGGTGGATGTCCTCACACAGCCATTAGGGAAGATGCTTCCATGAATTTAGTTGCTGTCGAACAACTAGAAGAAAAATTTAATAACTTAGATTTAGTCTTTTTAGAAAGTGGTGGTGATAATTTAGCCGCAACTTTTAGCCCAGAATTAGTAGATTTAACTATCTATGTAATTGACGTTGCAGCAGGGGATAAAATTCCCAGAAAAGGTGGCCCCGGTATTACCAAATCAGATTTATTAGTAATTAATAAAATTGATTTAGCGACCTTTGTTGGTGCTGATTTAACTGTCATGGAAAGGGATAGCAAAAAAATGCGAGGAGATAGGCCTTTTGTCTTTACGAATCTAAAAACCAAACAAGGATTAACAGAAATAATTGAATTTATAAATTCTTTTATTATTTAAAATGGTTGGTAAGTAACAAATGATAAATCATAAGTAACGAATAATTAACTCATAAATATTAATTTTTAGTTAAGAAAATATAAATTTGCAACTTACATATCATCTTTTAAAGAAAAAATCTGTATAAGAAAATACTATTTATTTCCGTCTATGGTTCTACCATAAGTGCTTTGAATAGCTATTTTCTATATCATATCTGAATTAATTGCTAATATTTAGTGAATTTAGCTTCAAAATAAACAGGAGAAAAAATGAAAAGAAGAAAGTTTTTACTTTATAGTTCGGCAGCAGTTGGTAGTAGCGTGCTGTTAAAAGCTTGTGGTAATAATTCCACAACAACAACATCAGATTCAACTTCGACAAGTGGTGGTGGAGATACCATCAAAGTAGGAATTTTGCATTCTTTGAGCGGTACAATGGCCATTAGTGAAACCACCGTTGTTGATGCCGAAATGTTAGCCATCGAAGAAATCAATGCGGCTGGTGGTGTATTAGGAAAACAAATTGAACCAATAAAAGAAGATGGCGCATCTGATTGGCCAACATTTGCCGAAAAAGCCGCCAAATTAATCGATCAAGATCAAGTAGTTACTATCTTTGGTTGTTGGACTTCTGCAAGTCGTAAAGCAGTTAAAGATGTTTTTGAATCAAAAAATCATATGTTATGGTATCCCGTACAATATGAAGGTCAAGAATGCTCTAAAAATATCTTTTATACCGGTGCTGCACCTAACCAACAAATTGAACCTGCGGTTGATTGGTTATTAGAAAATAAGGGTAAAGAATTTTTCTTAGTAGGTTCTGATTACGTATTTCCACGCACTGCAAATACTATTATTAAAGAACAATTAAAAGCAAAAGGTGGTACAACAGTAGGTGAAGATTATTTACCTTTAGGAAATACAGAAGTTACTCCAATTATTACTAAAATTAAACAAGCTTTACCCAATGGTGGAGTAATATTTAATAGTTTAAATGGTGATAGTAATGTAGCATTTTTTAAACAGTTAAAAGGTGCTGGAATGACACCAGATAAATATCCAGTAATGTCTGTTAGTATTGCCGAAGAAGAAGTAAGACAAATTGGTAAAGAATTTTTATTAGGACATTATGCAGCGTGGAATTATTTCCAAACAGTTGAGACTCCTGCTAATACAAAATGGGTCGAAGCATTTAAGGCAAAATATGGCGCAGATAGGGTAACAAATGACCCCATGGAAGCTGCTTATATTATGGTTTATTTATGGAAACAAGCAGTAGAAAAAGCGGGAACTGCTGATGATTTAGAAGCAGTAAGAAACGCAGCTATTGGTCAAAGTTTTGATGCTCCAGAAGGTATGGTTACCATGAGCGTCAATCATCATATTTCTAAAACTGTTCGCATTGGTGAAGTTAGAGATGATGGTTTATTTAACATAGTATGGTCAACAGAAGGCCCTATTGAGCCTATACCCTGGAACCAATATGTACCGACAACTAAGGGTTATGCTTGCGACTGGAGCGATCCAGCCAAAGGTGAAAAATACAAGATATAGAAGGTTTTGATTCTATGTTATAAGCTAAATATTAGGTTGGGTTTTGCTATTATTAAATCCAACCTACTTGTTTTAGAGAGCAGGTAGATAAAGTATTAATTGTTACATTCTTTAGGCTTAGGGACTTGTTGCTTAAACTGGAGTGTTGAAATGGAGACAGATATGAGATTGAAAGAGGTAGCTAGAATTAGTGATTCAGAAGCTATTATTATGATGATTGTTGTTGGTCATCTTCCTGAAGAATTGAATGTTGCTCAATCACTGATCCCTTGCTTTTTCTTGAGGCCATGATTAAATTACTTAAACCAAATGGTAAGTTAATTATTTCTGTTCCGAATTCTTTATCTTTTTCTCAATAATGCTTAGTTATATTTAATTTTGAAAAACAAATTTAAACCATAAACCATAATCAATATTATTTGAGGAGAACTAATTATGTTAACACAAATTCCCCCCCTAGAAAATGGCGATCGCCTCAATCGTTACGAATTTGAAAAAAGAGCTGAAAATATTTCTCAATCACGAAAAGTAGAATTAATTGATGGAGTTGTTTATATGGCCGCAGCACTGAGATATAAAGGTCATGGTCTTCCCCATAGTCAGATGATGACATGGTTAGGGGTTTATGCCGCTAATACCCCTGGCATAGAATTAGCCGATAATGCTACCATCAGATTAGATTTAGAAAATGCTCCCCAACCCGATATATTATTAAGAATTAAGTCAGAATTTGGTGGTCAATCTCATATTAGTGAGGATGATTATGTAGAAGGTGCACCCGAATTAATTGTAGAAATTGCAGGTTCAAGTGCTTCCTATGATTTGTATGATAAATTAAGAGTTTATCGTCGTCATGGAGTGAAAGAGTATATAATTTGGCAAGTTTATGACCAAAAAATTGATTGGTTTTATTTAAAAGAAGGGGAATATATTAAACTTGAACCCGATATTTTAGGTTTAATTGAAAGTAACAATTTCCCTGGTTTAGTATTATCAATTAAGGAAATGTTAGCTCTCAATTTAGCTAAAGTTTTAGAAATTTTAAATCAGAATATTAACACCCAAAAACATCATAATTTTATTGAAAGATTACAAGGAAAATAGTTCTTTTATTAAGAAAAAAATATGAAAGTATTACAAGTAAATCAGTCTGACATCGTTGGAGGTGCAGCCATTGCAGGTTATCGACTCCATCAAGGATTATTAAATAAAAACATTATATAAAAGCCACAGGAATGAATATTTTGAAACATTATTCTTAGAACAAGATTTATTCTCTCAAGAAATAGTAAAATTTGCTGAAGAGCGTAACTATAAATTTCCAATTTCGCCTTACCTTGTTCGTGTCTTATATACCTTGAACGGTAAAATGTCGGCTAGATTATATCTAAAAGTAAAGCGTAAGCTAAGTCAACTCAAACATTTATTCAACTAGGATATATTATGATGAAGATAGCTTTAGAGAAACTACTTACAAATGTTGTTAATGGTAAATTGGCGGGTGATTTTGTCCGTGAAAAATTTTCTTATGTGAATATTTATGAATCATGGACAGATGTATTATCAGGAAAAAATACTAAACCTAATTTACCTTTTAATTGGCAAACACCGAAAGATTTTTTTAGGGATTTAATGCGATGGTCAAAAACATCTGCTTTATATTATTCTTGGAGAAGTTCTTTAGATCGAAAGATGTTAAAAGATTTCAAAAAAAATAATTAAAATCTTTATTTTATCTACATCAAAATACTATATGAACACTATTTATTTTTATTCTCCTTCACCAATCTCTCCAGAACTTCTCCAAATGAATCCTGATGAATGGGATTCTAATAGTAATAATCGTCTAATTAGTAACTGGATTCTTAAAACATATTTGCATTTACAAAAAGTTTATGACTGTCAATTTGTTGATAATATTCCTGAAGAGGGAATTTTGTTGGCAGACAGGGACTCTCTAGGTAATAGTTATCCATATTTTGCTAGAGTAATGTTAATTTGTGCTAAAGCTGATAGGGAATTTCACCCTAGTGCATATCTACACATCTTACAGAATCCTTATGATTGTGAACATAATAAAAATTCTATTTGGAATCCTTATTACATATTACACTGAAGGAATAATTAATTCATCAGCTTTAAATTGAAGGTCTAATCCCACAAGAGACTAAACTCATCATTTCGACTATGGTAGAAAAAAGTAGCTCTCTAGTGTATTGATTTTTACTACTTCTCTCAAAAAGCTCGTCAAGTTTTTGAGCAGATAAAATTTTTTCCAAGAGTCCACGAACCATCACTGATACTGGACTTTCCTCTACAAAACGCTCAAATATCTGACCTAGAAGCATTCTAGCTATTTCCCCTGATTAACAATTGATTTCTTTACTTAACTATGAATTTTGGGAAATGACAAGACCTTGAAAGGGCTGGTCCTATATATTTATATTTAGGAATGGTGGGCAAAATAGATGATGGTTATTTGCCAAGAAATTAAAATGTTGTTTTTGCCCACCCTACTCAAAGTGCGATCGCAATTAATAAAAATCTCAAAAATTTAGTAGTCAATTTTTTAGGTAGGAATCGCTTCTCCAGGCCTTAATTTTGCCCATTTACCATCTTCTCGTAAAAAACTTTTACAACCTACCACATCCCATTCCATCTCAATATATTGCTCATTAGTCCTAATATTTACATTGATGCTTGGTTCATTGGCTTCAAAGTCAGGACTATCGGTTAAATGGGGTTGCTGATGTTGGTTTTCCACTGCATGGTAAGTCTCGCAACGATCTACAAAATAGCAGTTAATACAAATACACATAGCTGTTACTCCCTAGGCCTTTATTAAAATTTAACTTAAATATTTAATGATGGAGATTAATCTTTAATTAACAAATATCCATAACAAAAAAATTCTTAAAACCGTAGCTGGATCGCAAATATAACTGTATTCTAAATCTGACTATTAATTTAGAGGGGAAAATTATGTTAGATAAATCAGAAGCAACCATAGAAGCAATTGATGCTAGAGAAATCCTTGATTCTCGTGGCAAACCGACAGTAGAAGCAGAAGTAAGATTAGCATCAGGTGCTTGTGGTATTGCTCAAGTTCCTAGTGGAGCATCTACTGGAAGTTTTGAAGCCCATGAATTACGTGATGGAGATAATCGTTATGGTGGTAAAGGAGTTCTTAAAGCAGTACGTAATATTAAAGAAAAAATTGCGGGAGAGTTAATCGAATTAGACGCTTTGGATCAAGTATTAATCGATCGCAGAATGATTCACCGGGATGGTTCAGATAATAAATCTAATCTAGGTGCTAATGCCATTTTAGCGGTTTCTTTGGCTACTGCTAAAGCTGCTGCCAATGAGTTAGATATTCCCTTATATCGTTATTTAGGTGGGCCTTTGGCCAATGTTTTACCTATTCCTTTCATGAATGTGATTAACGGTGGAGCTCATGCAGCTAATAATGTTGACTTTCAAGAATTTATGATTGTGCCTTTAGGTGCGCCTAATTTTAAGGAAGCTTTACGCTGGGGTGCTGAAGTTTTTGTATCTCTAAGTAAGGTTTTAGATAGTCAAGGTTTATTAACTGGAGTTGGCGACGAAGGTGGTTTTGCACCTAACCTCAAATCCAATGAGGAAGCTTTAGAAATTCTCATGGAAGCCATCAAAAAAGCTGGATATGAACCGGGTAAAGAGGTTGCTTTAGCTATGGATGTGGCAGCTAGTGAATTTTATAAAGATGGACAATACGTTTATGATGGTAGTGTCCATTCTGGTGCTGAATTTATCGACTATCTAGGTGAATTAGTGAGCAAATATCCTATTGTTTCTGTTGAGGATGGTTTACACGAAGAAGATTGGGATAACTGGAAACTACTTACTGAAAAATTAGGTAATAAAGTTCAGTTAGTTGGCGATGATTTATTGGTAACCAATAAAACCCGCTTACAAAAAGGTATTGATGAGCGTGCCGGTAATGCGATTTTAATTAAGTTAAATCAAATTGGCACTTTAACTGAAACCTTAGAAACCATTGATTTAGCTAATCGTAATCAATTTGGTTATATGATTAGTCATCGCTCCGGTGAAACCGAAGATACTACCATTGCTGATTTAGCTGTTGCCACTAGAGCAGGTCAAATTAAAACTGGTTCTCTTTGTCGAAGTGAGCGTGTTGCTAAGTATAACCGTTTATTGCGCATTGAAGATGAATTAGGTGATCGAGCCGTGTATGCACCCTATGTTGGTATTGGGCCGAAATTATAGTTATCGGGTGGGCATTGCCCACCCATCTCTTTAAATAGCTGATGTTA
>CAYPSO010000013.1:6582-42324 GCA_964413275.1 uncultured bacterium
AAGGGCTGTACTTGTTCAAAAATCAAAGCTTCTATTGTTCTTATGCTTTTACAACACTTTTTAATTAAATGAACTACAAAAATTCAAATGTAGGGTGAGAAAACCTTGCCTTTACTATAACCAATTACCCACTAACACATAAGCTGCCCAAAATAAAGGAGAATTGTATCTATCGTGTTTGAGTAAAAAAATCTGAGCGCGCCGCAGTGCTTCTGCTTTAGTGACATTCTGGCTAATTAACTCTTGATAAAATTGTTTCATCAGTAAACTGGTAGAAGCATCATCTATATTCCACAGGGAAGCTACGGTACTTCTTGCTCCGGCTTGTATGGCTACCCCTGCAAGTCCTAAAGTTGCACGTTTATCTCCCACAGCAGTTTGGCAAGCACTTAAAACTAATAATTCAATGGCTGATGCTTGGCTTCGATCTCTAATTTTTAATAATTTCTCAAATTCTTTTAATTTAATTTTTTGATCCCAAGCTAGAATAAATGTCTGATTAGGATCGGAACTAAACTGACCATGAGTAGCTAAATGTATTATAGAAAAAGGCTTTGTCTTAATTTCATTTTCTATAGCTTTAATGGTAAACTTTTGATTGAGAAATTCTCGACTAGGTATTTTAGAAGCAATTTCTTCTAATTCTGTGGCTACATATTTTAGAGGCAAAAAACCCTGACGTGATTCTGTAATTCCCGCCGTAAGTGCTTTTAATTTAATTGCTTGTAATGCTTGAGGATCAATTAGTTGCAAACCCGAACTAACAGCAATGCTATATTGTTCAACTAAATATTGTTCCCCATCATAAAGAGCTGCCATTGGTATATTACCCAGAGAACTATCGGAGACGAAAACTAAGGTTTTAATTTCGTTTTCCTTTAAATCTTCTTTTACAGGTTCAATAATCCATTCATATACTTTTTTTGCCAAAAATTGAGATTCTGTGATTTTATTTGGTCTAACGAGATTGTATTTTAATTTCCTGAAAACATTTTCAATTTCATATTCTGGTAAAAAAGTTGCATAGTGGCGTAATGGTTGTTGGGGTAACTTGAAAATAATTTCTAAACGGTCTGGTAAAATAATCGGATAAAATACAGCTACAGTTGCATCTTTATCCACTAATTTATCAATCTCCGTTTTAGCCTCTAAACAAGGAGAACGAAAAAAGTTATTTAATTCTGCTAGCTGAAGTAACTCGATGGTATTACGAGCTTGAAGAATATTATCTGGGCTAGGCTCGGAATTATTAGTTTTTTCTAGTAATAAATCGACTAATTCACGATAAACTGGCTCGATTTGTTCTCGGAAAGAAAAACGAATCTCGTTATCCATCCTCACTATGTCACCCCGTAAAGATTCAAGGGTAGTTACTGCTTGATTATAAAAGGCGATGGCCTTTTCCCTATCTCCTTTACTTTTCCATAAACGCCCAAGTTGCCACTGCCATTGATAAGTAATGTCTGAGGCGTTACTATTTTCAGCAATGAAAAGGGCTTTTTCTGTTATGGATTGAGCTTGGGCTAGTTGCCCAGTTTGTTCGTATAATAAACCCAGAGTACCCAGAGCATAGGATTCAGAGCGAGCATCTGTTAAGGTTTGAGCTTGAGTAATAGCTGAGGATAATAATTCTGCTATTTCTAATTGAGAAATTTGTGATAAACTTGTCTTCTTTTTCAGTTTGATTAAATTTTGAGCAAAGTTAATTTTGGCATAAATTCCCATGCGACTAGGAGGTAAATCATTAACCGGAGATTTGAGTTGTTGTGCTAATCTTTTAGCCGTAGAAATATCAGAAATCTCCAATAGTATTCGTAGTTGATTAAGATAAGCTTGAGTTTCAATCATGGGATTAACTGCAAAACTAACAGCTTCTTGATAAAAACTCAAAGCATTTTCCATTTCTCCTTGAGTAAAAGCAGTATTACCTAAACTTAAAAAAATCTCACTTATATCTCGATTAGATGATAAAGTTGTTGCAATGGTTAAACTTTCCTCTAATACCTGTCTAGACTGCTCAAAATTTCCGACTATGCGTAAAACATTTCCCAAACTTCTAAGTGCTGTTGCTTTTAATAATGAATCTGGTTCTTTTGCCAAAGTCTGTTTTACTTGTTTTAAAGTTTTTTCTGCCTGAAGATAATGGCCTAATGATTGCCAAACAGAAGCTTGATTAATTTGATTACGGATTAGGCTAAAACTATCGCCAAGTTGTTGATAAATATTAGCTGCTTGTTTCCAAGTTGATAATGCTGTTTTTTCTTGTCCTTGTGCTAATTGTAAACGTGCTTGAATATCTAAAGTTTGAGCAAAAAATGCTGATTTTTCAGGTGAGTTAGATATATTTTTAAACAAATCGAGACTATGGGCGATCGCATTTTCGGCATTTTGCCATAATCCCAGTTGTTGATAAGCTAAAGATAAGTTACTAAAAATTACTGCTCGCTCTAATCCTTGATTAGTCGAGTTAATTCCTTTTTCTAAAACTTTAATTGCGTCGGCAAACTTTCCCGCTTCATATAAACTTTGACTTTCTTGTAAAAAATTTTCTGAGGATAAATGATTTTGGCTAAGGCTAGTTTCTGATTGAGAAAAATTTGGACTGGCTAAAACTGGAGATAACATTACTGTCACTAAAAAAAGCCCAATTAATAAAATTAGCCGAATACGATGTTTGTTCACAACCAAAACCACTTTTGAAAAAACAATTACTCGAATTTAGCCTATCATAATCGATCGCAAGATACTGGCCATAAAAAAGTACCATCATCTGTTTTGAGATTTTCTGAATTAACACTCAAAACAATTTGACCTTGAGAATTTATATTCCATCCTGTGGCTTCCACAATGACTGCTGATTTTTGGGGTTGAGAATTAGGTATTTTAGTGGAATTAAAGTAAGGTTTATCTTCTCGATTAAAACTTATCCAATTAACTTCAACTGCATCATTATTGAGCATTTCTTGAGGATTTGTTGGTAAACCTCCACGCCCAACGATGGTAAATTCGCTTTCTTCTCCATTTCGATTTAACTTACAAACTTGGGCAACTTTTGTTTTAGTTACTTCAATGGGCGATCGCACATTATCTATATTTCTCATGGTAACATCAGTGTTAACAACCCCATCTGTACCCAATTCTGAACTAGCAGTAATATCGTTTCTACCCTGAATATCTTGTTCTTGTGCTTGAATACCCAAAATACCTAAAGCATTAATATCAACTCTACCACCAGAACCAGAAAAAGCATTAGCCGTTATATTGCTATCTTCCATTAGAGAGTTAGCTGGCACAGCAAAAATAATCCCATCACGAGCATTAATTATAATGTTGCCACCATCTCCTAAAGAGCCTTCAGTTCCAGCATTGGTAGAAATATTACTGCCATTACCCATGATTAACTTATCTTTGATGTTGAGATTTATATTGCCACCATTACCTGAAGTTGATTCAGCAATAATTTGACCTTGGTTATCTAATTCAATATTGTTAGCAATAACTTCAATATTTCCCGCTCCTTCTTCTTTTCCTCTAACGTTTATCCGTGCTTCATCCGCAATTTTTAATTTATCTGTGACAATGGTTATATTTCCAGATTTACTAAATTCTCCATTTTCATTAGTAGCTAATAAAGCACTAAAAATATCTGTATTTGTATTTTTACCAGTCAATTCAACTAATTCAGCCCCTTTAATCATCAAATCACCACCGTTACCTTGTCCGAAAGTCGAACTACTAATCTGGCCACCTTGACCTACAATTAATTTCTTAGTTGTAATTATTAAATCTCCGGCATTTCCCTGACTCAAACTTGAAGATTGAGTTGAAACTCTTGTAATTGTGGGGGCTAAACCACCATTTACCTCCATAGATTCTGTAGCATGAATCATAATATTGCCTCCATCACCTTGACTTTGAGTTGATGCTAAAATCTCTGTTTGCTCTTGAACTAATAATTTTTTGGTATTAATGATTATATCGCCTGCTCTTTTATCACTTATACTTGTGCTAGATAAAATACTTTGAGTTATTTCAATAAAATCATTAGCATTAATGGATATTGTTCCATCTAATGTATTAAAACTTGAGTCTGCTGATATGGATTCTGTTGTTGATACTGTAAATATACCCGATCCAGAAATGAAAATATTCTCAGCATAAATATTAATAAATCCACCACCACTTATTTGTTGAAAAATATCATTGGTAGAAACGAAAGAATTAGATAAGATTACATCCTGAAATTGTTCTATATTGTCGTAGGAAAATTCCCACCCTTGACTCATTGGTTTCAAACTAACAAAACTATTAGCACCAACTCCTCCTAATTCAATACTTCCTTGAGGAGCAATGATTGCACTTTCTTTAATATTTATATTTCCACCTACTAAAGCCAATGTTTTATTTGGTTTGAGTTGGAAATTAAACTGGTTATTAACATTAATTTGGTTATTATCTGTAACATCTATTTGACCTACAGTTTGACCAAATTGTAAGCCGATTGGTACACTCATGGTTAGCAAAGGCTCTTGTTGCACAGCAGTAGCACTAAAAAAATGACCATCAGCAAAACGAATACCACTAGCTGTACTAGCAATAAAAGAACCTCCAATATTCAATTGAGCATTAGCATTAAAAATAATTCCTTTAGGATTAATTAAAAATAAGTTTGTGTTACCGCTAGTTTGAATTAATCCGTCAATGGTAGTTAAAGAATTTCCCGTGACTCGACTAATGATATTTTGTACATCTGACGAATGATTGAAAATAGCAGAGCCTTGAGTAGGGATAGAAAATTCTTTAAAACTATGAAATAAGTTATTTCCCGCTCTATTGCCACCATTAATTAGATAATTCAAATTATCTGAAGTGGTAACTTGAGTAGATAAAGTTTCGTCAGAACTAATCTGTGCTTGGATTGGGTTTATTTTATATGAAAAACCAAACACAATCAAGTAAATTATATAAAATTTATTAATAATTTTTTTCATTAAATAGCTGTAATAGATAATAAGATAATTATGAATAATTTTATTCTTAGTAATTATACGTTAATAACAAATTATTTACAGTAATTAAACAATAAAAAACAGAAATTACATATTAAACTAAGGGATTGAGCTTGCTAATTAAGTGTTGAACATTTTGAACTTATTAGCTAAGTCCTCAAACGCTACAAGACAGTAAATTAATTAGTCAATATGTAACTTCTGAATAATTGATATGTTTGTTTATTTTCTATTACCTAGTTTCTGGTAATATCTATTTTAATTTGAATTTTTGATTTCTCTATTTAGTTGTTTATATCACAAATAAACCAACAAGGTGAAAATGATACAGGCCGATAATACTGTCCTTGGATAGCAGGAGAACAACCAATCGGACAACTACTAGAATCTGAGAAGAAAGCATTCACGAAATAAAAACCAGAAAAAGAAGTTATTAAAATAATGACAATGGCAAGCGCCACTAAAATACCTCTGACAATAGTATATTCTTCCTTGTTTGGATTGGATATGGGACTATTACTCATATAATTCTTCCTCAAAGTATGTTTTCTCTAAAAGATATACAAACCAGATTAAAGAAATTACTATGTTTTCAGAATTTTTGTAACAAAAATAAACATAATCATTTTTTTGTCGAAACTGAACATTGAGTAGAGGCTGAATATATTTAGTCTCTATTACTAAATTTTAAGCTTTAATTAACTTATCTTGCAGGGTTATTTCTGTTTTTTGAGACTTATTATTGTCAACAATTTGTCTAAATTCTTCACCATCAATTGTTTCTCTTTCTATGAGTAAATCAACCAAGTCATCAACTAATTGTCTATTTTCTCTAATAATATCCTTGGCAAGAATATGAGCTTTTTCTACAATTTGACGTATTTGAATATCAATTTTAGCCGCAATATTTTGTGAATAATCACTAGAACGATCCATTAATCCATTACCTAAAAATACTTGACTATCTTCTTCTTCTAAAGCAAGTGGTCCTAATTCTGACATACCTAATTTTGTTACCATTTTTCTTGCTAAGGATGTCACTTTTTCGATGTCATTTCCTGCGCCTGTAGTTATTTCTTCATCACCAAAAATTACTTCTTCGGCGGCTCTACCACCTAATAAACCAGCTATCCTAGCAAGTAATTGAGTCCTAGTAATCAAGCCCTGTTCTTCGTCAGGGGTAAACCAAGTTAAACCTTTAGCCTGCCCTCTGGGAATTAAAGTCACTTTCTCAACTTGATCGTGACCTGGAGTTAATGTACCGACTATAGCATGACCTACTTCATGATAGGCAATTAATCGCTTGGCTTTACTATCTAATAAAGGTGTTCCCTCCATGCCAGCAATAACCCGATCTATGGCATCATTAATTTCTAAGTTGGTAATAGCTTCTTTTCTCCGTCTAGCTGTAAAAATAGCTGCTTCATTAAGTAAATTAGCTAAATCTGCACCGGTAAATCCGGGGGTACGACGGGCGATGGCTTCTAGTGAGACTTCAGGATCAACTTTTTTATTGTGACTATGAACTTCTAAAATACCAACTCTGCCATTATAGTCAGGATAGTCAACCATGACTTGACGGTCAAATCTACCCGGTCTTAATAGGGCTTTATCAAGCACATCAGGGCGGTTAGTGGCAGCGATGATGATAACACCAGTATTACCCTCAAAGCCGTCCATTTCTGTTAATAATTGGTTGAGAGTTTGTTCTCTTTCATCATTACCTCCGCCAATTCCTGCACCTCTTTGACGGCCAACTGCGTCAATTTCGTCGATAAATACTAAACAAGGGGCATTTTCTTTGGCTTTTTTAAATAAATCTCTCACCCTCGATGCACCAACACCAACAAACATTTCCACAAATTCCGAACCTGAAATACTAAAAAATGGAACTCCTGCTTCTCCTGAAATTGCTTTAGCTAAAAGAGTTTTTCCTGTACCCGGAGGCCCAATTAATAACACACCTTTAGGTATTTTTGCACCAAGGGCTGTAAATTTTTCTGGTTCTTTGAGAAAGGTAACGATTTCTGTTAATTCTTCTTTAGCTTCTTCTACTCCAGCTACATCATGAAAGTTAACTCCGGTTTTAGCTTCCATTTGAAATCTGGCTCTAGACTTACCAAAATTAAAAGCTTGGGAGGATGCTTGGGCGGAACGACGTATAATCATTACCAAACCCACTAAAAGTAGCAAAATTAAGAATAAATTTATAAATAATCCCAACATATTAGAATTATCTAGAGAAGGCTTTATTTCAAAATCAACTTCCTTTTCGCGAATTTGAGCAATTAATTCAGGATTTTGGTCGAATAAAATAACACTATAAGGAGTTTCTTTTTCTGTCTGATTTTTCAGGGTAACTTTAGCTACCTCCGAAGTTGGATCTACTTGTATTTTTTGAACTTCTCCAAGTTCTAATTTCTCTAATAATTGACCATAAGAGAGGGTGGGTTTTTTTTCTTGATTGGCTAATACTGGAGTTGCTATAAATAGAGTTTGAATTAGCATCCAACTGGTTGCTAATTGTTTTAGTCTATTTGAAGATGTTTTTTTATTTTGTTTTAGCCAATTATGTTTCTTCATAACCCATTTATTGATTTATTTTCGCCTAATCCTACTTTAACTAAAAATGCAATCAATCGGTTAAGAATTAATGACGGCAATACATTCTATTTCGACTAAAACGTCTTTAGGTAAACGAGACACTTCTACACAGGCACGGGCTGGAGCGGTTGCTTCAGGGAAATATTCCCCATATATCTGATTCATGCTGACAAAATTTGCTAAGTCGCTGAGAAATACGCTGGTTTTAACTACATCATCCCAAGTTGCTCCTGCTGCGGTCAAAATTGCTTCTAGATTGCCCATTACTTGTTTTGTTTGAGCGGTAATATCTCCTTGACCTACTATTTCTCCGGTTTCGGGGTTTAGAGGAATTTGTCCAGCTACAAAAAGTAATTGTCCACTGGTGATTACTGCTTGATTATAAGGGCCTACTGGTGCGGGAGCTTTTTCTGTGCGAATAATTTTTTTCATATGGTAATAGACCTCTTGCATAAGTAACTCGTAAATCAATTCTAATACAGAAAACCTGAATTTATCTAACTATTGCCTATTGCAAGAGTGCCTATTGCCTGACTTCTGCAATTCGTCTAATAATCTAAATAATTTGGCAAAACTAAGCGATGGGTAGTTCAAAAACCCATAACTTTAGCAACTACATCTAAATTAGGAATAATACCAGATTTAACTTGATTATTACTATTTTTAATCGCTGAATCTGGGTCTTTTAAACCATTACCAGTTAAAACACAAACGATTGTAATATTATCTGGTACTTGAGCTTTGACTTTTAGTAAACCTGCTACAGAAGCAGCACTAGCCGGCTCACAAAAAATGCCCTCACTACCGAGTAAGCGATAGGCGTGTAAAATTTCCTCATCGGTAACAGCCTGAAATTCTCCGTTACTGGCTTCCTTAACTGCTATAGCTTTTTCCCAATTGGCAGGATTACCAATTCTGATAGCTGTAGCGATAGTTTCAGGATTAGCAACGGGTGAGCCATTTACCAAAGGTGCAGCCCCTGCTGCTTGGAAACCCATCATCGTCGGCAGGCGATCGCATTTTCTTAGTTGATGATATTGACAAAATCCCATCCAATAGGCAGAAATATTCCCCGCATTGCCCACAGGAATACACAACCAATCGGGAGCATTTCCTAAATTATCAACTATTTCAAAGGCTGCGGTTTTTTGTCCTTCCAGACGATAGGGATTAACGGAATTAACCAGAGTAACGGGATAATTTTCTGCCATTTCTCTGACTACATCTAAAGCTTGGTCAAAATTTCCTTCAATGGCAATTACTTCTGCGCCATATACCAAGGCTTGGGCAAGTTTACCCAAAGCAACGTAGCCATCGGGAATCACCACAAAAGCCCTCATTCCCGCACGACGAGCATAAGCCGCCGCCGCCGCCGAAGTATTCCCCGTGCTGGCGCAAATTACTGCTTCTGCACCCTCTTCTTTTGCTTTAGAGATAGCCATTGTCATCCCCCTATCTTTAAAACTGCCTGTGGGGTTGAGTCCATCATATTTGACGAATACCTTGACTCCTCGTCCAATTTCTGAAGCGATTGACGGCACTGGGATTAGGGGGGTATTACCTTCTTGTAAAGTAATAACAGGTGTATTTTCAGTTACGGGTAAATAAGGGCGATAGGCTTCAATTAAACCCGGCCAATTTGCCACATGGGGAGAAGTCTGAGTTATGAATCCTGAAGATAGCATATTAGATACGTCTTGTTTATCGGTGGTCAATTCTTTATTAATCACAAACTACTCCCTTTCAGAATTCATTTCATAAAACTTCTATATATATTTTACTAAAAAAGTGCTTTTTTGTAGCCTGTTATGCAGCGTTTTTTTATTGAAAAATATATCATGGCTTTTTTCCTAGTTTAACTCAACTAAATACTTTGAACATAATAATCTATATATTTATAAACAAACTCTGATTCTTTGGAATTTAAGTTAAGCTCTTTTCTCTTATCATCGTCTCGTAAAATAATGCTTCTTGCTTTATTATTTTGAAAAATAATTATTATTCTAATTGTTGAACGTCTAATGCCATAAACTAATTGACCAGAATTTGTAGTAAATAGTTTTTCTATTCTATAGGTTTCTGAATATTTTTTAATTGTACTAACCAAAGGTTCTTTAGCTATTATCATCTCCCATGTTAACTCTATTTCATTATTTTCAGTATCATCTGTTTCTTCTCTTATTAATTCTAAGGGGAGATTTTGGTCTAAATCTGCTATATGTTTTTTATTCTCTAAGATTTCTTGATTAATTTCTCTATTTTGAGCAGATAAAGATTCTATTTCTTTTTCTATACTTTTTATTCTAGCTAATAAATTATCATTATTTGATTCATTCAAGATAGTTAGTTTTGCTTGTATGTTATTAACTATATTGTCTTCAAATTCTTGAGAAAATATTTTCAAATCATTTTCCTTTTCTATAATTTGAGCCAAAAATCCCTGTAAACCTCCCATATGTTTTAACTCTTGGTCTAATTTTATCATTACTTCTATTGCTTCTAGATGTTTTTGACAAAATTGAAATTTATCTTCTAATTTTTGCTCAATATTTAAATAATCTTGAGCTTTATTGTTAATATCTTTTAATTTAGTTTCTATATTATCTATTTGATATTCTATATCTTTAATAAAAGGATTGATTTCTTGTATTTGTCCCATCAAAGTAGCTACTCTCTGATAACCTCCTATATTTTCCATTAAATCATTAAGCTCATTAATATTATCTATTTTGCTGACTATTTCTGATTGTTCTTGAGATAATTTTTTTGCTTCGTTTAAAAGAGCATGGGCTGTTTTATACAGGTTTTCAATAGTGTTATTTAAGGTTTGTAATTTAATAATTGTTTCTGTATCGCTAATAAAATCCATAATATTAATTGATTTGAAAATATATACAAATAAGAAATTATCAATAAATATTTTCCATTGTCTTAAAAGCTAAAGAATATTAATTTTAGATATTTTCTCCAAGGATGCTTCTAAAATCAAATTTACTAAATCTCCAGATTTTTTAATAACTTCCATAAAAGGTAACTTATTATTTGGTTCAATGTCTAGATATTGATACTTCATTCTAACAGATTCATAAACTAAATTACTTTTCTCTAAATCTTCAACGATTTCTGTTATTAAAAATGTATAACCATTTTTATAGGCTAAATCTGCTGCTTGCCATGATTTCCTCGCACATCGCAAAAGTAAGCATTTAGCAATAGGTGTTTCTACTTGTTTTAGTGCAGTTTCTAATTGTTGTGGTTTTTTTTGCAAATATAATTGTAGATTTATAAATAATTTTTCAGATAATTGAATTAATATCTGATTATCTTTAGCTATTTTTAAAATCATTATTAAACAAGCGAAACTATCTGGCAAGAAAATATCTGTTGATAAATTTTTAAGTTGAAAATCTGTAATTTTTTCATAATCAATATTTACCAATTCTTGAGCATTATTTTCTAAATAATTAATTAATTGCCAAAAAGATATATCCTCTTCTTGACATTCGGTTATTAAATTAATATTCAGTGGTTCGCCCTGTAACCAATTACTCCAGCTTTCTCCATAAATTGTAGCGATTTTCTGTAGTATTTGTTGAGTAGTAACTATATTTATTCCTTGTTGTGATATTGCTTGGACTAAAATTTCTAAATTGGGATTTTCTAGATAATTAAAATATTGACTAATTTGTTGAGAATCTACTTGTTCTGTTAACCATTGATATTCATTTTCTAATAATAAAATTACACTAAAATGTCTTGCCCTTGTTAGCGCAGTGTACCATTTATAAATTTCGTGAATAGTTGGTTGTGATTTTTGAAAAGCAAATAAAGATATATAAATTACTGCGTCAAATTCTTGCCCTTTAGCTTGAGTAATAGTCAAAGATAATATTTGTTTTTTATATAATTTTATTTTTTCTTTAATAAGTCCATATTGTTCGCTTTCTTGGTTAATGATAAAAACAAATTTACTACTATTATCTTGTTGATTTTCCCTAATTAATTTATCAAGAAAGTTTTCTAACCATGCTTCATTAACTTTGATTAATAAAGGAGATACACCTTCCTCAAAACATATTTCTTCTGGCTCTCCGGGATCTAAAGTATGTTTGCCATTTTCCGGTAAAAATTGTTTAAATGCATCAATTAAAATAAAACGTGCAGCACTAGCAATTTTAATTGTATTTCTAAAGTTTTTTAAAGGAGTTTTGTCACCAAATTTTTCTCTATGTTGTCTTAATAATTGTCCCTGTTCTTTTTCTGTAAGAGAAGTATGTT
The DNA here is from genome assembly GCA_964413275.1 of uncultured bacterium. Taxonomy (GTDB): domain Bacteria; phylum Cyanobacteriota; class Cyanobacteriia; order Cyanobacteriales; family JAABRE01; genus JAABRE01. The sequence goes on from CAYPSO010000013.1 coordinate 18,474, forward strand.
TATTAATAACAAATTCTTGTAAATAATTTTGATCGAAGTTAGACCAATGAAAACCGGAAATAGTAATTTCTTGATTTACATCTCCTAACATGATAAATGGTTGTTTAAAATTTTGTCCCAACCATAATAATGATTGCATTTGTTGCCAGTATAAATCTTGTACTTCATCAATGACAAACATAATATCTTTATGAGAAACTATATTTTGAAGATTATTTAAAGCTTTTTCTTTATTATGAAAGGCTCTTTTAGCTTGACTAATTAAATCTCTTCCTGCAAAATCAAAGGCTTTGTTAAGATTTTCTCGATCGTAATAATTATTAAGTTCTAATAAAGCTTGTTGATAACTTTGAGATATTTTTCCTTTATGGGTTTGTATATAACCATCTGTTTGTCTTAATCCTAAATGAAGATTATATAAATCTATACCATGTAAATATTTTGTATATTCTCTATTAATATATTTATTAATTATGCGATTAGCTTCAAATTTAGATAAACAATCTTGTTTATCTCCAGAAATAAATTTAAAAAAGTTTTCTACAGTTACGATTGCTAAATCACTAGATTCAGGACTAGATAAATTAGTACAAATATTTATTTTCTTTTTTAATTCTTTTGCTTTAGCTTCAATACTTTTAACTCCAAAATATTGTAAAGAATCTGTAGGTACTACGATCAAGGGATAACAATTACTACTTTTCAAAGCTTCACTAGCTATCTGAAAAGCAAGGGTAGTTTTACCTGTACCTGCTGAACCTTGTATTTGATAAATTTTAAATTGATAATGATTAATGTTGGCAACAAATTCTAATTGTTCTTCTGTTAAACAAGGAGAAAATAAATAATTTCCTGTAGTTATATATTTAGTAATATCTTTTGATTTTTGGAGATTCTTTAAGGGTAAATTAAAATAACGATTATGAAATTGATATTCTCGATTTTGCTGAATATTATTAATATCTTCTTCTATATATAATTGTTGTGCTGGTTGGTTCGCTAAATATTTAGGTAATTGACTATAAACTATCGCTCTAGGTAAAAAACGATGGATTAAAACTATCTCTTCTGGTTCGGAAGTTACTGTAAAAACTAAACGAAAGTCGTCATAACGATAACGCCAGACTGTTGGTTGATAATGTTTAAGTCTTTTAATATTATTAGAAATTTGATGACGACATAAATCTCTAAAAGAAGTTAAACTATGATATAATTTATTAATAGATTGTTCAGCTTGTTGGCTATATTTTGCATAATCTCTTAGAGCTAAATCGGACAAGTAAAAAAGCATAAATGGTTAGTGGTTAGTGGTTAGTAGTTATTCGTTAACTGCTAAAAGTTAATTACAATTTTTTTTAACTTGGTAGGGTGGGCAAATTGTTAATCAAAATGGGTATCAAACAAAATTAAAAAATATTTGCCCACCCTACACAGAATGCGCTTTACTAATAGCTAAAATCAAACAATTAGAAATATTATTAATTTTATTTCAGCAAAAGATAATATAATTGACCATTACTATTCATTATGCCAGCACGATCGCCTGCTAGTTGGCCAGTACCCATAAATATATCAACTCTACCAGGGCCTTTTATAGCACTTCCCGTATCTTGATCTAAAACGTAGCGACTCACTAAACTTTGATTTCCTTCTAATAAAGGTTGATTTAAAGGGGGAATAGAAGCATGAATTAAAGCTAAAGCTCCCGGAGGCATAATTGATTTATCTGTGGCGATAGAGCGATTAGCTGTGACGGGAAAACCCAGATTTCCTAAAGGAGGTGCGCCATTAGTGGGGCGAAAAAAAATAAAACGATGATTACGAGAAAGATATTCATCTAATTCTTGGGGATTTTCCTGAAAATAAGCCATAACTTTCGGCAAACTTAGCCCTTCTTCCTCAACTTTGCCATCATTAATCAATTCACGTCCAATACTGACATAGCGATGATTGGTATGGCCATCGTAACCTACACTCATGGTAGTACCATCGATTAATTTAAGTCTAGCCGAGCCTTGAACATGGATTAAAAAGGCTTCTAATCTATCTTTTAACCATACTATTTCTTGACCAGTTACAGGGCTTTTATTGCCCAATAAACCGTCTTTGCCTTCAATTTGCGATCGAGTAAAACTGCTTACTCGATAGAAATTATTAGGTTTGCGATAGAGAGGATAGCGATATTCATCATTGGGGGTACGACTAGCTTGATAAACTGGTTCAAAATAACCGGTAAAATGGACAGTACCGAGATTATCTGTACCTACTGCTCGATAAAAGGTAAATTCTCTTTGGATAGCGGCTTTAAACTCTGTCGCACTACTAGAATTGAGCAATAATTCTCGAAAACGAATTAAGGATTGACGTACTTTATCTCTAGTTACTCCTTTAACTGGATATTTGCTATAGGCATTAGCTGCACTTGAGCTATTAATATATTTTAAACTATTATTAATGGCAGTTAATAATGCTTGTTTATCGCCATTTTCTCCCCATAGTTGTTCGTCTAAGCCTAAATTAGCATCTTGATTAATAATCTCTGTTTGTTCTAAAGGTAAGGCGTTAACAATTAAGTTGGGAGTAAATAAATTTAATCCTATAAATATAGTTAGTTTAATAAGAGATATTTTTTTGTTTTTCATAGTTTTTTATGACAGCAATTAAAATTTGACTAGAGATTATACTAATTTAAAAGCGTGACAGCTTATATCAGTTTTTAGATTTTTGTCATTGATTATTTATCATCTTAAAATAACAAATAACCAATTACAAATAACTATTAACTATTCAATTTTGTTCTAATTTCTTCTACTCGTTTCCGATTTAAACCTAAATCTGATTTGCCTAAACGAGATGCGGAGCGCACATGAGTCACATTTTGATTCTTATCTAAATAAAATTCTACATCATCAACATAACCCATTAATGAAGTCTGAAATTCTGCATAAAGATAATTATCCGTTTCCTCAATTATGGTAGTTCTTTCCATATTTTCAATTACTTTTTTTAGTTCAGAAATTGACACCATTGGTAATGGTTGAATTTTATATTGAGGATTATCACTTTGACTGTGAACACAATTAGGTGTATTAGGCACAGGAGCTAATTTCCCATCTTTAACTCCTAAATTATTTGGTCTTTTTCCAGTAAAATTAAATATGGGCATTGATATTTTTCCAATTATTTATTAAAGGTGAAACAGTTATCTGTTATAAATATTCACAAATTAATATTGTATAACAATCCTAAATAATTTGTAAACATTTCTCTCTCTTCTCTCTTAGTTGATTTAATGTGCAAACGTCACCTTGGCATCCCTCAGTCGCTCTGCGTTCTCTACGGTTAATCAAAAAAAAGCTATGTTTATAACCAAAATATAATTATTATATTAGCCTTATAATATTTTCTTAAAATATTGTTTTTACTATCTTAATCAAGCCTAAGCAAATATAAATAATACATATTGTTGAAAAGAATATGTTATAATTCTGTTATGAAAAAACAAAATGCAAATCAAGCTACTATTAACCAAAATGAGAACATAAAAATTTCTCATTATAGTGATGGTAGCGAACTAGTTCCCTCTGAAATAATATCTGACATTCAGAGTAATAAAAATCTTGTTATTGGCTATAATCAAGATGATGGGGGAATAATTAGTAATCATGCCCTTGAGCCTGCTATTTTTGCGGCAACCTATCCAACCTCTAAACAAAAATTTCGCTACGTTTTTCTAGGAGTAGGTGCGCTTGTGTTCATTGGTATTCTATTCGTTATTAGTTTTAGTATTAGTTAGCTATTAATCTAAATTATTTTAGAAAATATGACTTGAGTCGGCATAAGGAAAAATAGACTCAGCTTTAAGAAATTGAATCTCTTAAAAATTATCGAAAGAATTGAAAGAGTTATAGTTTTTTTATTTATTTCAGCTTTTGTTGTAGAAGTTGCCATAAATTATTTCGACAATAAACAAATTATCTCTGATGGTAAAACATACAGCACTAGAAATACTTATTAGATATAAGAGTATTTCTGTTCTTGCTATCTGTAATTTATTCGAGCCTTAAGAAAACAGTTTAACTATCAGGAAATCAATTGAATGGTTACTTTAAAAAAAACGGCTTTAATTTACTGCGAAAATCAATTTGGACTAATGGACGGAAAAACTGCCGCCGGGTTGATTCGACATTCCGAGACTTATACAATTGTTGGAGTGATTGATAGTTCATTAGTGGGTAAGGATGCCGGGGAAGAATTGGGAGATCAAAAAAACGATATTCCCATTTTTAAAAATTTACACACAGCTTTAGAAACTCTTCCAGAAAACCCTCATTGCTACATCTATGGTAAAGCTCCATTAGATGCTCGTATTTCTATTGAAGAAAGGCTTTTAATTTTAGAAGCAATGGCCAAAGGAATGGATATTGTTAACGGACTCCACGAGTTTTTTTCTGACGATTTAGAGTTCATTAATATGGCCGCTCAGTGTGGCATCCAAATTAAGGATATTAGAAAACCGCCAAAATTAAAAGACCTTCATGTTTTTACTGGGAAAATAGCTCAAGTAAATGTTCCTGTAATTGCTGTATTAGGTACAGATTGCGCTTGCGGAAAAATGACCACTGCGGTAGAACTCAACAAAACTCTAAATAGCTTGGGTATAAAATCAGTATTAGTGGCCACCGGGCAAACCAGTTTAATGCAGGGTGCAAGATATGGTGTATCAATTGATGCTCTTGTTTCCCAATTCGTGATTGGTGAAATAGAAAATGCAGTTATTCAAGCTTTTGAACAGGAAAATCCAGATATTATTTTAGTCGAAGGACAAAGTGCCGTTAGTCATCCCGCTTTTATGAGCTCCGTTGGTATTTTAAAAGGAAGTATGCCTGATGGCATTATTCTCCAACATCCACCTTCAAGGAAATTTCGCTGTGATTTTCCTCTTTTACCAATGCCCTCAGTTGAGAGCGAAATTAAACTAATTGAATCAATTTCTACCACTAAGGTAATGGCAATAGCATTAAGCCATGAAAATCTAACAAATAAACAAATTCCTAAAATCATAAAAGATTACGAAAATCGTTTTCAACTGCCCACAACTGATGTATTGAACTACGGCTGCGAAAAACTTGTGCAAATGTTAGGCCATCATTTTCCTAAACTACTGCAAAAAATCAACCTAAAAACTATCGAAAAAATTCCCGCCTTAGCCATGAGATGAAAATAAAATCTCTAAAAAAATAGATGAAAGCGTTAATGCCAAGAATAGAAATTGCTCTATCTCAAATCAGGGATAACGCTCGAATACTATCCCAACTTTACGAACAACAAGGAATTTCCTTGATGGGAGTTTCTAAGGCAGTATTAGGAGATCCTTTAATTGCAAAAGCAATGATTCAAGGAGGGGTAAAATTTATTGCTGACTCTCGCATTGAAAACATTCAAAAAATGAAAAGTGCTGGAATTATCACTAAGTTTGTACTTCTCCGCACCGCCTTAAGTCAGGCAGAATCTGTGGTTAGGAATGCAGATATTAGCCTAAATACCGAAATTGAGACGATTAAAGAACTTTCCTATTATGCCAATGCCCAGAATAAAATTCATCAAATAATTTTAATGGCAGAATTAGGAGATTTAAGAGAAGGTATTCTTCCTAAAAATCTTGCTCAATTTATTAAAAAAACCCTTTCTTTCTCCCATATCGAAATTATTGGCCTTGGCTGTAATTTAGCTTGTTATGGTGGTATCAAGCCAGACTATAAAAATATGGCTCAATTATCGAGGTTGGCTCAAGATATTGAAAAAGAATTTCAGCTTAATTTAGAAATAATTTCCGGCGGAAATTCGGCAAATTATCAATGGTATAAATCTGCTCAAAATGTGGGTCAAATTAACAATCTACGTTTAGGTGAATCAATCCTTTTAGGTTGTGAAACTCTTAACAGAGAACCAATTGCGGGCTTGCATACTAATGCTTTTAAATTAGTTGCTGAAGTTATTGAGTCTAAAGAAAAACCATCTTTGCCCTATGGAGAAATTTGTCAAGATGCTTTTGGGAATGTTAATGTTTTCCAAGATCGAGGTATTCGGCGGAGAATCATTATTGCTTTGGGAAGACAAGATGTTCTGGTATCTGGCTTAATACCGCTTGCTAATCTAAAAATATTAGGATCTAGCAGCGATCATATTATTCTTGATAGCAATAATTTCGATTTAAAAGTAGGAAGTGAAGTCAATTTCAATCTGGATTATGGTGGGCTGCTTGCAGCCATGACTTCTCCGTTTATTCAAAAGCAATTTAGCTACTCTTTTGCTTAAGGTTTCTAACCAATCTTAATTTTAAAAAATAGGAAGAGCGGGTAAAATGCCCGCTTTTATTATTAAGATGAAATAGACAAAAATCAAGTTTTTAGAAGTAGTTTTAAGAAAAAATTAATTTGCTTTAGCTAAAACCATTTTTTGGCTTAATAACTTAATTGCTGTTTGATATTGTTGGTCTTTTTCTGAACCAATTTCTTGAAAAGTAATCGGTTCTTGAGTAATAATTTCATCTGGTTGAATCCCTAATTTATTAATATCATGATGATTCGGAGTTTCATATTTAGCAACAGTTACAGCTAAACCTGCACCATCTGGTAATTCAAATAAAGATTGAATTAAACCTTTACCAAAAGTCTTTTCACCTACTAAAATTGCTCTGCCATTATCCTGTAAAGCACCTGCTAAAATTTCACTAGCACTAGCAGTTCCTTGGTTTACCAATAATACTAAAGGATCGTCAGTAATTGCTGGGCCAAAAGACTCAAAACTATCCAACATTCCTTGACGATTTACCGTATAAACTACCGTTGCATTATCTAACCAAAGACGAGCAATTTCGATTCCTGCGTATAATAAACCACCCGGATTATTGCGTAAATCTAAAATATATCCCTCTGCTCCTTTTTTCTCTAAATCAGCAAGAGCATGGCTTATTTCTTGTGTAGCGTTAGCACTAAATTGATTTAAACGTAAATAACCAATGGGTACTCCTGTATTTTTATCTAAATTAGCAACCACCGGATTTAAAGAAATGCGATCGCGTACTAATTCTACAGTTTTAGTTTTATTATTAGTAGATTTTACCGTTAAATTAACCTTAGTACCAATTTTACCACGCATTTTTGATGCAGCTTCATCAAGAGTTAGTTTAGAAGTTTTTTCCCCATTTATTTCTAAAATAATATCTTTAGGTTGAATACCCGCAGCCTCCGCAGGAGAAGCAGCTAGAGGTGCAACCACTTCTAATTCTTCAGTTTCTGAATTAATATTAATTTGTAAACCCACACCAGATAATTCGCCAGAAGTGCTAACTTGTAAACTATGATATTTTTCAGGTCTAAGTAAACGAGTAAAAGGATCGTCTAAAGTACCAAGCATTTCTTCAATGGCTTTATAGGCATCTTCTCGTTCTTTAAAATTTTTTTTCAAAAATTTTTCTCTCATAAACCACCAATTTTGATGGTTGAAAGTTTCATCGAGATAAGATTGATTAACAATACGCCAAGATTGTAGAATTAACTTTTGTTCTTCAGTAAAGGCAGAAGCACTCCCACTCCAGCAAAAGGAAGATATTGTAAAAATAAAACTCAAGAAAATTGTCAACCAAAAAGCTTTTTTTCTCATAATCTGATAATTGTTAACCTTTATTTATTATTATTGTAAGTTTAGACTTACTTTTTGTAAGTGGAGTAACGAGCAAATAACAGGAGCGGAAAATCTAAAAGCAGTCACAAGTCAAAAGTCATCGGATTGTATTGAAGAGGAGTAATTTTATTCCTCTAGCAGAACTCAGGTTCAAATAATCAATATAGATAATTGTACTTAGATGTGGACAAAACCCGTCTCATGACTGGATAAGAGTTTTCACAATATTCCTTAAAGCTATGTTACATTTTTTTAAGAGGGTCATACTATAAAAACCCAAAAACTGCTTCATAAGCAGCTATTTGTAAAACCTCAATAGAGAAGAACCTACCTTCATGTTTTCTAAACAAGTAACAGACTCAAAAGTATATAATTGGTTTCAGGAGCGTCTAGAGATTCAAGCTATCTCTGATGACATTGCCAGCAAATATGTTCCTCCTCATGTTAATATTTTTTATTGCCTTGGAGGAATCACCTTAACTTGCTTCCTCATTCAGTTTGCCACTGGATTTGCGATGACATTTTATTACAAACCTACTGTAACCGAAGCTTTTTCTTCTGTGCAGTACATCATGAACGACGTTAGTTTCGGTTGGTTAATTCGTTCTATCCATCGCTGGTCTGCCAGTATGATGGTATTAATGATGATTCTACACGTTTTCCGAGTTTATCTTACTGGTGGCTTTAAAAAGCCTAGAGAATTAACTTGGGTAGTGGGTGTCACCATGGCAGTAATCACCGTATCTTTTGGTGTAACTGGATATTCATTACCTTGGGATCAAGTAGGTTATTGGGCGGTTAAAATCGTATCTGGCGTACCTGCGGCTATTCCTGTAGTTGGTGATCAAATGGTAGAACTCTTGCGCGGTGGTGCAAGCGTTGGTCAAGCAACTCTAACTCGTTTTTATAGTATTCACACCTTCGTTTTACCTTGGTTAATGGCGGTATTCATGTTACTGCACTTCTTACTCATCCGTAAGCAAGGTATTTCTGGCCCTTTGTAAATCCCTTGTCGGTACGATAAGCTTTGTGCTTATCGTCTTGATACTATAGTAATCAGAGTCTTAAGATTTTAAGGAGACTAACTTTAAATCATGTCTGCAAAAATTATTAAAAAACCCGATTTGGCCGATCCTAAGTTTCGCGCCAAAATTGCTCAGGGAATGGGACACCATGAATATGGTGAAATCGCTTGGCCTAATGATATTCTCTATATGTTCCCTGTGTGTATTTTAGGAACTTTAGGTTTAGTCGTTGGTTTATCGGTTTTAGATCCCGGTATGATAGGTGAGCCTGCTAATCCCTTTGCTACTCCCCTAGAAATTCTTCCTGAATGGTATTTATACCCTGTATTCCAAATTTTGCGGGTTGTTCCCAATAAACTCTTAGGAATTGCTTTACAAACTGCTGTTCCTTTGGGTTTGATGCTTATTCCTTTCATTGAAAGTGTTAATAAGTTTCAAAATCCTTTCCGTCGTCCTTTAGCAATGACTGTTTTCTTAACTGGCACTGCTGTCACTCTTTGGTTAGGTATCGGCGCAGCTATGCCTATTGATAAGTCTTTGACTTTAGGTTTGTTCTAAATCTTCTCAAAAATTTATCAATTCTGTAGGGGCTGAATATATTCAGCCCCTACATTGTTTTTATTTAAGATAGTTACCAGCTAAATTTAGAGCATCAGCTATATCTACATCTCCATCACCATCAGCATCTAAAAAGTTATTTAAAACAGAATTTGAATTAGCCGGATTATTCGGGTTAGCACCAGTTTTAAGGATATTAAGCACTAAAGGAACTAACATCGGTAACATAGATTGGATTGTTCCCTTATTCATGCCAGTTTTAGCTTCTATATCTGTAACTAGGTTTTCTATTTGAGGATTAGTAAATAAGAGATTAACTGCTTGATTATTGGGATTATTACCCGCAAATTGATTAATAATATTATTTACTGTTTGTTCTCCTTGTTGATTACGTTTCTCTTGCAAAGATGAGCGAGTATAGTTACCAATGATGGACATAGCAGACTGAATCATCGCAGGATTAGCTTGAGAATTACTGCTTAACTGTTGTATCGTTCCTAAAATGTTAGAAAGTTGATTAGGACTAGCTTCTTGCTCAGGATTATTAAGTGCGCCAATGATTTGATTAAATAAACCCATAGTAAATAAAATGTAATACTAATTTGAAAAAATGATACTACAATATTAGTTCATAATTAATAATTAGTTATATGTCTTCCAATACTAATATTTTTAAAAATATTCGTCTTATTGCTAGTGATTTTGATGGCACTCTTACCACTAAAGGAAAAATCAATTCTCAATTACTAACCAATTTAGAAAAATTAACTAAACATAATATCTCTGTTTTAATAGTAACAGGACGTTCGGCTGGTTGGGTTAATGCCTTATTAAATTATTTACCTGTAACAGGTGCGATCGCAGAAAATGGAGGAGTATTTTACCCTAATCCTGAATCTCTACAATTTATCACTCCGATAGACAATCTAACTATTCATCGCCAAAAATTACAGGAAACTTTTAATTTTTTAAAAACAAAATATCCTCAAATTCAAGAATCATCTGATAATAGGTTTCGTCTAACAGATTGGACATTTGAGCTGACAGGATTAAATAAATACCAATTACAAAATCTAGAAGAATTATGTTTACAAAAAGATTGGAGTTTTACCTATAGTACAGTGCAATGTCACATTAAGCCTAAACAACAGAATAAAGCTAGAGGTTTATTACAAGTAATAAAAGATAATTTTTCTCAATTTACCTCCCAAGAAATTATTACAGTTGGTGATAGTCCTAACGATGAATTATTATTTAATCAAGATAACTTTCCCCTATCAGTAGGTGTAGCTAATATCAAACATTATCTTGATGTTTTAAAATATTCACCATCTTACATTACTAATTTACCGGAAAATGAGGGGTTTTCTGAATTAGTTAACTTGATTTTATAATTTATTTTTTTAAATTGTTAGTATTAATATTTTTGTGTAATTAATTATATTTATGATAGGAATTGATGACATTTTTTCTATAATTCCCCCTGCTGTTATGGATGCTGCTACTAAAGGTGTAGCTACAGCTATTGGTAAAACTATTACAGAAACAGGTATTAAACTTCTGGGTAATACAGGAGAGCAATTATTAGATAAAGCTGGTAATCTAACTAAAGCTGCTCAAGATTTACTATTTCCCATTTCCCAAAAATATGTTGAAAATTATAGCAAGCGTCACGGTATTCTCAGAGTTTTGGGGATGGATAAACCTGTCAGTTTAGATTCTGTTTATACTAAAGTTAATTTTAAGGCAGATACTATACAGGCTTATTTGTCTTTAGAAAACCAAGAACAAGTATTCCGAAAAAGAGAATTTAAAGATAAAGAAAGATGTCCCGGGCTAGATGTTGCTAATGAGAAACAATATTTAATGGTTTTAGGTAATCCGGGTACAGGTAAAACTACTTTTTTGCAAAAAGTGGGATTAGAGGCATTAAAAGGGAAAAATAAAAAAGGATATAAACATAGTTGTATTCCTGTTTTATTAGAATTAAGAAGATTCAGAGCTGAAGAAAAAATTGATTTAAAAAAAGAATTAATGTTAGCTCAAATTGCCTATGAGAATTTTGTGGAAAATTGTTTATTTTTTGATGGGCGCACAGTAAGCAAACAAATAGAACAAGCTTTACAGGAAATGTTACCCGATCAAAAATATATTGATGGGCGAGTTGTACTGCGAGAAATTGAGTTACAACACGGAGTAATTATTGAAAGACAAGAAAATACTTATTCTTTTTCCCATTTAACTTTGCAAGAATATCTAACTGCTTTACATATTTTTGAAAATGAGATTGATATTAAAGAAATTGTTAGCAAATATTTATTAGATTCTCGTTGGCGAGAAGTATTTTTAATACTGGCAGGGTTAAAAAAAGCTGATAATTTATTGTTAGCAATGGCAGAAAAAACTCATTCTTTAATTGATACCCCTAAATTACAAGATTTACTTGTTTGGGTAGAAAAAGTTACAGATACTTCAGCAACGGATTTTCAGCCTGTAGGTAAAAGTGCCCTCGCCTACGCCAACGCCCTCGCCCTCAATAAATTTATTGATTATGCTCAGGAATCACAAAAATATCAAATTTATAACAAGATCGAATTTACTGAAATAATTGCTTTTTTGAAAAAATTAAAAACTAAAATACCAAATGAAAATCAACCAAAAGAAACCCATCAAACTTTTGCTCGAAATTTGATTAAATTTTGGCTCAAAGCTTTTCATCTCACCTCAGACATGGTTAATTTATCAAAAGAAGAAATAGATGTCTTGGATAATTATTTTTATGCCAACTGGTTAATGGTGCAATGTAAAAACGCAGCCGTAAGATATTCACCTGAGACGTGGCAAGAGATCGAGTCACGAATGTTGCTACCCAAAAAAGATTAGAAACCAACCCTAAACATCAAAACTTCTCTGTGCACAGTTAAGCCTCCCAGCCTTCCTCGCGCATTCCCTTGCCAAATTTGGGGAAGTCAGATGTATGAAAGTCACCCAGTAGGCTACCCCCAGAATTAGGGGTTACGGGGGCAAGAGGCTGTAGTGTAATCTATTTACTTAAAAACTGCTGTAAATATATTTAAAATTCCCGAATAACAGGTTTACCATCCTTAATTTCACCAACCAAAATCACATCAGCTACACCAACAAATAAACCATTTTCCAAAACTCCAGGCATATTATTAATAGTTTTTTCCAACTCAGCAGGATCGTCAATCTTATCGAACTTAACATCTATTACTAAATTACCTTGATCCGTCACCACAGGGCCAGCCTTTTTAATACCCATTCTCAACTCAGGCTTACCGCCCAATTTTTCCAAGCTACGCATCACAGGAGCAACCGCCATCGGAATTACTTCCACAGGCAATAAAAAAGTTGAACCCAATCGATCTACAAGCTTGCCACCATCGACAACCACAACAAATATCTCGGCTAAAGCATCAACTACTTTTTCCCTAGTATGGGCTGCACCACCACCCTTAATCAAGTTTTTTTGAGGATCGACCTCATCCGCACCATCGATCGCAATATCAATATGATCCACAGCGTCCAAAGTAGTCAAAGGAATCCCATATTTTTTGGCTAATACCTCAGCTTGAAAAGAAGTAGGAATACCAACAATATTTTTAATTTCTCCGGCTGCGAGGCGATCGCCTATATATTGAATAGCATAGGCCGTAGTTGAGCCTGTTCCCAATCCGACAATAGTATCGGACTTTACCTTAGCTGCTGCTGCTTTACCAACTTCTTGTTTCATCAACTGAACAGGATCGATTGCTGCCACCATTAGTTATACTCCTTAAGATTTTTTTATTAAAACTTAACTGTCATCATCTCATTACTGTTGTTTGTTTTACAATAGCTAGGACGATAGACAGTCAAGATTAACCTTAAGAATTAGTGGCTTGCAACATTTCCTTAAGTTGAGCTAATTGGTCAGCCCAGCGTGGATCTGGTTGTGCAGAATCAGATTGCTGATAGCCGCTCCCACCGCTTTTCTTATTGTTAGAACGTTGCTGCTTGCTTTTTGGACGTTTTCCGCCAACACCTGAAGCAACGGGAGATTTGACTTCACCTTCTTCTGTTTCTTTCTCATCATTACCTTTAGTTTTTTCTCTAGGTAAAGCTTTTTCGATTTTTAGTTCAGTTTCCATAAAGGATTGACCATTAAATTTTTCAATAAATTGGTCAGCAGCCTCATCTGTCGGAACTGTAACAAAGGCAAAACCACGACATTTACCGGTTTTACGATCTTTGATAATCTTGGTAGAAATACCATTACTTTCATCTGCAAATAAAGTTTGCAGTGCATCTTTTTCGATAACTTCTTTGGGTAAATTACCTACATATAAACGAACTGACATTGAGAAGACCTCCAGACTGATATTGGTTATGGAACAAAATTTGTCAATGAGTTATTAAATTACACTGTAGTTTTCGGGCAAAACAGCAGTGTACCTCGTCCAAAAATATATGGGCGAGGTATCCGAAGAAAAAATTTATCAGTTGAATTGACCAAGAGATTTCTGTGTCCAGTATCTTTTGGCAATCTTTACTATTTTTATCTATATCTGAATTTACAACCAAGATATATTTCCGCTCTTTGAAACTTAATTAAATTCACCCATTATGTAAATTTAATTGTTATCTACCATTTTCACTAAGGACTTGGGAGTCTTCTTAATGAAGAAGTTTAATTTTGTATCTGAAATTTAACAGTACATAGTCAAAAAACAAAGCCAGAGTCAACCCGCTTCTTTGGTTATTCAGCGATCCAAGGCTTTTACCCATTAAGTTGATTACTTTATTTCTAAACTTTATTTGTTAAAACCATTGCTTACTAAATCTGTCCGACTTTTTATTCTAATACAATTATTGCAGAATATTTACACTTTTTAACTGTTTTTCTTGAATTGATTTTTTTCAATTCCTTAATTAGCTCTCTTCATAACTCTTACTTATCAAGTAAATATTAATTGATTATTAATCATAATCTTTATTTCGCTTCTTAATATATTTTTTTTTGCTACTAGGATATTAGTTCATTTTAAGCATTTTTAATCCTTTTTTCTTGTTAAAACACCTATGACAGTTATTGCGATCGCCAAAATTTGGTAGCTAACTGTACAAAATAGAAAATTTGTCAATCGTTTTTTACATTTCGTTACACATTTTTCTTAAAGTTGTGTTACAACAAAAATATAGATAATTAAAAACGTGAGGAGTCAATCATGTCAGAAGGAGTAAACTTAACCTTAGAACAGCAATTTAATCTTCGTTCTTTTGAAACTCAAGTAGCGAGAATGAGCCGAGAGCAAGCACAAGATTTTTTAGTCAAGCTGTACGAACAAATGATTGTTAGGGAAAATATGTATAAAGATTTCATAAAGCATCAATGGGGATTAGAACCCAATGTATAAAAGGATTTGCCCAAAATCTTTTAGAGAGAATTTTCCCTTGAGTATTTTTATCTAGTTAGAAAAATCGGAGGTGATAATAGTTAATCTTTATTAATATTCTTAATCTTGAGTAAAAATCAAGTAAATTTTTAAGTCTGTAGGATTATAGTAGAGACATAATGATAATTTAGAAAAAAGCAATTCTCTATTATGTTTCAGCGTTGCTTAATTTGCACAGATTTGACCGATAGTTTAGAACGTTTAGCTAACTTCGTTCCCAACTTAGGCAATAGTAGTTTACAACAGATAGTATTTTTACACAATGTACCTTTATGGGAAGAAGGTGAAATTCCCAGAATAAACAAAGAAAAAATATCAGAAGCAAAGCAGCGTCTTGAAGTTGCAAAGGAATCAATTCCTCCAGGGGTTGAAGTTATAATAGAAGTAACCTCTGGTCAACCAGTTGATAATATTGTCAAAACTGCTCAACAGTATGAGAGTGAAGTAATTATAGTTGGCACACCAATTAAAAGTTTATTAGAAGAGAAATTATTTGGTAGTACCACTGTAGCTTTGGCTAAGAAGACCTCAAATGCTCTAATGATTTTGCGGCCTCAGTTAATTTCTACCTATACAGTAGAAGAATTGTCTTTACGTTGTCAACATCTATGGCGTTATTTATTAATTCCTTACAATGACGATGAAAATTACTGCTATCTGATTGATAGAGTTAAAGAATATGCGGTAAAACAAAAACAAAAATCTTTAGAAAAATGTTTATTATTATCTGTCATAGATGAAGGTAATCGGCGAGGAATACCGATAGATTATAAGCTAAAAGAAGCAGAAGAAAAACTATCTCAAATAAAATTAGAATTAGAACAAGTTGGTTTAGAAGTAATCTCTGAGGTTAGACAGGGCAATCCCTTAAATGAAGTATTAAAGGCAGCCGTAACTTACGATATTAGCTGTGTAGCTATCGCTTGCCATTATGAGAGTAGTTTATTAGGGTCAGTATTTTCAGGTTTATGCACAGAAATTTTACATAATAGTTGGTTTCCTGTCTTGTTTTTCTCCCCTAAAAAATAGTATCAGTTCGTAGTTCGTGGTTATTAATTAGTTAATAATTGATTGTATTATATTAAACTATTAACTAATAATTTTTTACACTTGATTTGGATATAAATTTAACTTTATTTAACTTTCAACTACGAACTACTAACCACTAACTACGAACTAATTTAAGCTACTTGTTGAAGTGTATTTTTTTCCTGTTCTTTAAAAATACGTAGTTGCTCTTGAATTTCGTCTTTAACAATTTGTCGATACTCTAAAAAATGTTCGTTATGGGCGCACACCGTTAAATAGTGTTCCCAAACTTCAGGGTTATGTTTAAAAATACCAAATAGATTGCGCCAAAATTTCCAGCGAGTATCCCTTTTTATGCCTTGTCGCCAAATAACAATAGCTAAAGCTTTAAGATCGATTAAATTGGGCAACTTAGCAGGAGGATGACATTTAGGAGCACCTAATTTAAGAAAACAACGATAAATTCTGTCTAAGTATTTATGGGGATCATAAAGTTGCCAAAAAGCCTCTATATATTCATTAGCAATATCTTCTAAAGGACGAGTAGGAATAAAGTTAATTAATGTGGTTTGGTTAATAGTTCCGTCCTTATTTTCGATAAGACGATTTTCTTTAGCTAAACGATGCCATAAAGCTGTATTTGGTAATGCTTGTAACATGGCAAAAGTAGTAGTAGGAATAGCAGTAAGCTCCGCAAAACGAATAATGCGCTCCCCTGCTCCTTTTTTCTCGCCATCAAAACCAATAATAAAACCAGCCATTGGGCGCAAACCAGCACGTATAATTTTATCCACCGAATCAGCCAAAGAATTACGAGTATTTTGATATTTTTTAGTTAAAGCTAAACTTTCTTCATCTGGTGTTTCAATGCCTAAAAATACCGCATCAAAATAACACTCTACCATCAAATCTAATAATTCTTGATCGTCAGCCAAATCTATAGAAGCTTCTGTATTAAAACGGAAAGGATATTGATGTTCTGCTTGCCAAACTTTTAACTCTTTTAGCAACAGTTTAACATTGCGTTTGTTACCAATAAAATTATCGTCAACCATAAATACACCCCTACGCCAACCCAACTCATATAAATAATCTAATTCTGCTAATAATTGAGCAGGAGTTTTAGTGCGGGGTTTTCGTCCATATAAGACAATAATATCGCAAAATTCGCATTGAAAAGGACAACCGCGAGAAAACTGAACTGACATAGAATCATAGGCATCCAATTCTAACAATTCATAACGAGGAATAGGAGTATTAGTTACATCTGGTTTTTCCGAAGTTCTAAAAATTCCCTTTTTTTCGCCCTTTTCTATTGCTTCTATAAACATTGGTAAAGTAATTTCCCCCTCATCTAAAATGAGAAAATCAGCACCAGCATTTTCTACTTCTTGAGGTAAAGAAGTCGCATAAGGGCCTCCAACTGCAACTAATTTACCTCTATTTTTTGCTTCTTTTATTTGTGATAATAAATCTTGTTTTTGGACAATCATACCAGACATGATAACTAAATCTGCCCAATTCCATTCCTCATCCGTGGCTTCACGAATATTGCGATCAACTAACTTAAATTCCCATGTTTGAGGTAAAATTGCGGCAACTGTAACTAAGCCCAAAGGAGGCAATAAAACCTTACGATTAACTAACTCCAAAATTTTCTCGTATGACCAAAAAGTAGGGGGAAATATGGGATAAATTAACAGAGCTTTCATAAAAGAACCTCATTGAACATTAAATATTGAACATTAAACATTGATAAATGGTAAAAGCTAATCGCTAATTGCTAACTGCTAATTCAATTTTTTGCTTATTTTGTGCTTGAATTATAGCTTCTTGTTTAAGAAATTCTGCTAATTGTGCTTCAATTTGATCTTTAACAATTTGACGATATTCAAGAAAATGTTCAATTTGAGCGCAAACAGATAAATAACTAGCAATTCCTCCTCGATTATAGCGATACATCTCAAATAGATATATCCAAAACTTTAAGCGAGTTTTGCGAATAATTCCTTGTCGCCAGAAAATAATAAACATAGCTTGAACTATTTTCCAATCTAAAGGTTTTTTCTCTTTTTTGATTCTTTTTTTCGGATTATTATGACAGGGAGCTTCACCTAAAATTCGATAATGACGATAGGTGCGATCTAAAAAGCGTTGTGGATCGTATAATGTCCAAAATCCCTCAACATATTCTTGGGCAATTTCTTCAATGGGACGAGTAGGAATAAAATTCATTAAAGTAGTTTGATTAATGTTAGCTGATTCTATTCTGAGTCGTCCTTCTTTTTTTAGACGATGGGAAAGTGCGGTATCAGGTAATGCTTGTAACATACTAAATAAAGCAATGGGAATAGTAGTTTTTTCCACAAATTGAACTATGCGATCGCCTGCTCCTGATTTTTCTCCATCAAATCCAACAATGAATCCTGCCATAACTCTTAATCCTGAACTAATAATTTTATGAACAGAATCACTCAAAGAATCTCTAGTATTTTGATATTTTTGGGTAACAGTTAAACTATCAGTATCAGGGGTTTCTATTCCTAAGAAAACAGCCCCAAAATTACAAGCTGTCATTAAATCCATTAATTCTTGATCGTTAGCTAAATCAACAGATGCTTCTGTGGCAAAAGTAAAGGGAAAGCCTTTTTCTTCCATCCAAGGAGCTAATTCTTTAAGTAATAGTTTTACGTTACGTTTATTGCCAATAAAATTATCATCTACCATAAAAATACTGCGTCGCCAACCTAACTCATAAAGTTTTTGTAATTCGGCGATCATTTGTTCGGGGGATTTAGTGCGAGGTTTGCGCCCGTATAAAACAATAATGTCACAAAATTCACATTGAAATGGACAGCCACGGGAAAATTGTACCGCCATTTCTGAATAAGCATTCAAATCTAATAAATCAAAACGGGGAATAGGAGTGATGGTAACGTCAGGTTTTTCACCATTGGAACGGAAAATGCCTGATTTTTCTCCTTTTTCTACAGCTTCGATAAATAGGGGTAAAGTAATTTCTCCCTCATCTAAAATTAAAAAATCAATGCCAGCTTCTTGCACTTCTTGGGGTAAAGCCGTAGGATAAGGGCCTCCGGCAGCTACCAATTTTCCTCGTTTTTTAGCTTCTTTGACTTGCTCTAATAAATCTTTTTTTTGTACGATCATTCCTGAGAGGATGACTAATTCAGCCCATTCCCATTGTGCCTCAGTAATTTCATCAACATTGCGATCGACTAATTGAAATTCCCATTCTTGAGGTAAAATGGCAGCCACTGTAATTAAACCTAAAGGGGGTAACATGGCTTTTTTACCGATTAACTCTAAGCTTTTCTCGAAAGACCAGAAACTTTTAGGAAAAAGGGGATAAATTAAAAGAGTTTTCATTTTTTTACAAATTTTATTTATTATTTTATAGGGTCAGTAACTTTCAGTTACTTATTTATAACAATTTTTTTGACGAAGGATTATCCTTTGTCGTCTTAGAATATAAAATACAGGCTAGAAGCCTCTACTCTAAAGGCTATAATTAAAGTTAAAATCATTTATTAAGATTATATATTTAAAAATATGGTGGTTGAGAATCTAACAGCGATTTCAATTTTTAAAGCACTACTTCCTACTTTAAAATTAGCCAGCAAATATGCGAGCAATATTCAAAAACAAATTCAAGCTCAACCAGAAAAAGAACAGTATGGAGACAATTTTTATGCTACTGCTTTGACAGATGCAGATTTAACCATACAAACTGCGGTGGAGTTGTCATTACTCGCTCAGTTTCCTGACATCCATTTTTTTGGTGAAGAATACGAAAAATCCTATAACACTAAATATTTTAAAAATATTAATTTAGGAGATGAATTATTAATAACTTTAGACCCTATTGATGGCACAAGGTTTTATTTAGATGGTCTTGATGGTTTTTCGATTATTCTTACTGTTATTAAAAATAAAAGTTATCAAGGTGTATTAATTTTACAACCAATCAGGAAATGTTATTATTATGCTTTGAAGGGAGAAGGAGCTTTTGTGGCTAATATTGATGATAATTTAGAACAATCTCAACCATTAACATTGCAACCCCCTTTATCTAATCGAGTTTATCTGAGTTTTGCTTTAGCTAATTTACGTAATAAATTAGGGGATGAATTTGAGGCTTGGTGTAGTGCTACTGATTATTCTCTCGATCAAAAACCTGCGGAATATTTTGATTTATTTTCTGGTAAATTAGCAGGAATAATCCTCGGTCATGGTAATTTAATTGATAGTGCTGCCATCGCATTTATGGCAGAAGAAGCAGGAGCAATAGTTACTAATTATCAGGGCGAAACTTGGCAACCTTTTTCAGAAGTTAAAAACATGAGGATTCCGGGTTTAATTATTAGTGGCGATCGAGAAATTCATCAGAAATTAGTGCATAAATTACAGAAATTAGATTAGTTCACTTCGACTTCACTCAGTAAACAATTCCCTTGATTGAAAATGGGAAATCTTCTAACTCCCTGATAGGATTAGATACAATATACAAAAATGAGCAGTTATTACACAAGGCGTAAGTATCGTTTAACGAATTACTGGAGAAAAAAACAACTATGGGAAGAGTAGTCGGCATAGATTTAGGAACAACCAATTCTGTAGTGGCAGTCATGGAAGGTTCAAAACCAATAGTGATAGCTAATTCAGAG
This sequence comes from uncultured bacterium, assembly GCA_964413275.1. Lineage (GTDB taxonomy): Bacteria > Cyanobacteriota > Cyanobacteriia > Cyanobacteriales > JAABRE01 > JAABRE01. The sequence continues at coordinate 38,913 of CAYPSO010000013.1, forward strand.
GGAATGCGGACAACTCCTTCTGTGGTTGGCTTTAATAAAGATGGTGAATTAGTCGTCGGGCAAATGGCACGCAGACAAGGTGTATTAAATCCCCAAAACACCTATTACGGTGTCAAACGCTTCATGGGACGAAAATATGCCGAACTAGAACCAAGTTCTAAGCGTGTTCCCTATACTATTCGTAAAGATGAATACGGTAATATTAAAATTCGCTGTCCTCGTCTGAAAAAAGAATTTTCCCCCGAAGAAATCTCAGCCACAATTTTAAGAAAATTAGCTGAAGAAGCAGAACGTTATTTAGGAGAAAAAGTCACAGGTGCAGTAATTACCGTTCCTGCTTATTTTAATGATTCTCAACGACAAGCCACTAAAGATGCCGGAAAAATAGCAGGTTTAGAGGTTTTACGCATTATTAATGAACCGACAGCCGCCTCTTTAGCCTATGGTTTAGATCAACAAAGATCTAAAACTATTCTGGTTTTCGATTTAGGAGGGGGAACTTTTGATGTTTCGATCATGGATATTGGCGATGGTATTTTTGAAGTTAAGGCCACCAGTGGAGATACCCAATTAGGGGGTAATGATTTTGACCAGAAAATTGTCAATTGGTTAGCAGATAAATTTTTAGAAGACGAAAAAGTTGATCTCAGACGAGATCGCCAAGCCCTACAACGTCTCACGGAAGCAGCCGAAAAAGCAAAAATAGAACTATCTGGGGTGACGGTGACAGATATTAACTTACCCTTTATTACCGCCACAGAAGAGGGGCCAAAACACTTAGAAACTAGACTTGATCGAGCTACCTTTGAAAATCTTTGCGGTGACTTGGTAACTCGTTTGAGAAGACCAATTAAAAGAGCTTTATCTGATGCAGGGATTAGCCCAGTACAAATTGATGAAGTGGTTTTAGTCGGAGGCTCTACCCGTATTCCCTTAGTACAGGGTTTAGTGCGTAGTTTTATCGATCGCGAGCCAAATCAAAATGTTAACCCTGATGAAGTAGTAGCAGTGGGTGCAGCCATCCAAGCGGGAATTTTAGGAGGGGATATTAAGGATATTCTTCTTTTAGATGTGACTCCCTTATCCCTTGGTTTAGAAACCATTGGCGGAGTAATGAAAAAATTAATTCCCCGCAATACCACTATCCCTGTCAGACGCTCCGATGTTTTCTCCACCAGCGAAGATAATCAAACCTTAGTAGAAGTTCACGTTTTGCAAGGTGAAAGAGAAATGGCTGCCGGTAATAAATCTTTAGGCCGTTTTAAATTAACAGGTATTCCCCCCGCACCTCGTGGAGTGCCACAGGTTCAGGTATCTTTTGATATTGATGCCAATGGTATTCTACAGGTGGCGGCTATGGATAAAACCACAGGCCGTCAACAAAGTGTTACTATTCAAGGGGCTTCAACTTTAACGGAAATGGAAATTAACCGGATGATTGAAGATGCTGCCGTTTTTGCCCAAGAAGACAGAGAACGTCGTGAAAGGGTCGAAAAACGCAATCGTGCTAGGGCATTAACAGATCAAGCACAACGCAGACTTAAAGAAGTTACCTTAGATTTTGGCAGTCAGTTTGCCGGTTATTATCGTCGTCGTATTGAAGCCTTAAGCTCAGAAATTTTAGATAGTTTACAAAGTAATGACGATCGCCGTTTAGATCGTGCCCAGTCTGACTTACAAGACGCTCTCTATGAATTAAATCGAGAAGTTCGCTTACAATACCAAGATGAGGAAGATGATGACTTTTTTGGTTCAATTCGTCGCACTCTAACTGGCGAAAGTAATAAAGAAGATGATGTAGATTATTATTACAACAACAAAACCAGCGATCGCTCTGCGCCACTTAGGGATCGCAATTATGGTAATCCTCGTGATAACTATCGAGATGATTACCGCAATAATTCCAGAGATAATTACCGTACCCCTAATCGTCCCAATGATGATTATTATTATGAGTCAAAGGAAAATAGACGTTCTAATCTAAAAAATGGTGATTCCTATGGAGATCCTAATCGTCGCTATTATGGCAAAGGAAAAGAGCGTATTCCCTATCAAAATGATTGGGATGAACAGGATGACGAATGGTTTTAAATTGTCTGTCGGGGTGAGGTTTTCTCCCCCGTTGTTCATGGTTTGTAAAAGCAGAAAAATACCCCAATCATTAAATTATTATTAGAAAATAACAAATTAAATATGCAAAGTTTTCGTAACTATTATGAAATTTTAGAAGTTTCTCCCAATGCTTCACCAGACGAAATTAAAACAGCTTTTCGTAAATTAGCGAGACGCTATCATCCTGATGTTAATCCCGGAGATTTAACCGCAGAGGAAAAATTTAAGGATATTAACGAAGCTTATGAGGTTTTATCCGATGAAGAAAAGCGATCGCAATATAACGAATTTAATCGTTATGTTCAGCAAAAAAGCAAAAAGAAAAGTTCTTTTAATCGAAATGGTAACAGTGCTACTGCTGACTATAGTCAAGTAAAAGATTTTAATAGTTTCGTCGAGCAAATGCGTAATGGACGCACTAACACAAGAAGCAATACTGCTACTCAAGAATCACCGCGAATCCGTATTAATAATACCGAAGGGTATCGCCCCGGTACTACGAAAACCACTAAAGTTGTCAATCCTCGCTCTGATACGGTAAGGCCTCGTGATATTGAGGCTAGACTAAATTTACCCCTAGAAAAGGCTTATCAAGGGGGAAAAGAGCGAATTAGACTAGAAGATGGGCGATCCTTGGAGGTAGAAATGCCTCCGGGTATGATTGATGGTCAAAAAATACGCCTAAAAGGTCAAGGTTTAGCTGGAGGAGATTTATATTTAAAAATAACCGTTGCACCCCATCCTATTTTTGAGTTACAGGGTGCTGATATTTACTGCCGCATACCCGTTACTCCCAGTGAAGCCGTGTTAGGAGGTGCGATCGAAGTTCCTACCATTGATGGTTTAGTAAAAATGACTGTTCCCAGTGGATTGAGAAGTGGACAACGTTTGCGTCTTGCGAATAAGGGTTATCCTCGAATGCGGGAAAATAATAGAGGCGATCAATTAGTAGAAATTATTATTGTTACTCCTCAAGAAATTAGCGATGAAGAAAAGGAATTATATAATAAAATTCGTGAAATAGAAACTTTTAATCCTCGTCGTAATTTTCAGTAAAGATTATAAAAATAAAGCCTTTTAAATATTGCAAAATAACAGAAATTACTATGATTCAATTATTAGTAAAAATTGCTGGATTTCTGATGACAGAATTAGGTTTAGAAATTAAGCGTTTAAAGTTACCTTTATTTATTCCAAGGGAATCTATAGTTAGGGGAGATAATGCTTCAGGATACGAACCAGATGTTATTATTTTAGATCGAGAATTAATAAAAAATTAACCTCGTTGGGAAAATGATTA
>CAYPSO010000013.1:42424-58320 GCA_964413275.1 uncultured bacterium
ATGATTATGCTCTAAAATTAGATGCTTATGAAACTTTAGGCATTCAACAATATTGGATTGTCGATTATGTGGGACTTGGTGGTAAAGTATGCTCATGGGATTGACTGAGATAAAATTATATTCATCTAAGTAACAAGACAAAATAAAAACGGGTACGGCTGGACTCGAACCAGCGACCGACCGCTTAGAAGGCGGTTGCTCTATCCACTGAGCTACGCACCCAGAAACCAAAGTTTCCAAGGCATCATTGATTATAACCTAAAATTCTCTTAATGAAAAGGGAAATTTTAAAAATTAATTAGCGGTTAGCGGTTAGCTTCATAATTCCCAACTCATAATTCATATTAATCCCTTTCCTAATTAGCTATTTCTTCGATTTCAATAACTCGCTCCTCAATATCTTTCACCAAAAAATTTAAAGGCTTTTCCCGACGTATCTTATATTTTAAACGCCGTGCTTGAACCCGCATTAATAGAAGCTCTAAACAATCACTATCAAAACAAACGTGACGCTGCTGATTTTTATGACCTAAACTAGCACCAGCAATAATATGTAATTGGACATTTTTTTTCAATTGATACCATAAACCCTCTCTGTCATTAAATCCTGTATTACCAGAAAGGCCAGAAGTACCAGAAAAATATAAAGGATCGATGCCTGTCGTGCCTAAAGTTTGTTCGTAATTATAATAATAATGTAGGGGAATTTCTGCTACGGATAAATTTAGTAAACCCTCATAAAATTGTCTAGCTATTTCCACATCGGAAACCATAATTGTATGTACTTTAGGTGCGCTAGTTAAAAACATCCACATTGCAACTCCATAAGCAGCCAAAAGCATAATCATAATGCCTTGGGTAGAAAAAACACTATCTGCTAAAGAAGGTAAAAAAGCGCCAAGATGGACAAAAGTATTTATAATCATAATCAATTAACTAAGCTGAAATAGGTTAACAGCAAATTAGATAAGTTTAAATATATATAAATATCTTATCTTAAGCAAATTAAAACAGTGGCAGTTCCAACTTTTCCCGAAGTCGATCATCCTTTGATTCAATCATTAGCCAAACATAAGGATATTACTCTAATCACCTTATTTCAACGTCATCCAGAAGAAGGTAAGTATTTTACCGCCCTTTTTTGTCGCTATAGTTTGATTATTTACGCATTAATTAGCCATAGAATTACCTCGCCAGTACAAACAGATTATCTTTTTGCCTTTAGTTGGCGACACATATTTTATGAAATGGGGGGTTTATTTTTATCAGAACATCAACAAGAATCATTTCAGAATTGGCTAATTAATATGACGGTGATATGCCTGAATGAAATAGAGCCTCCTCCGGTTGAACAGATTAATTACAATCTCAAAACCGCATCTCCTCCTTTATGGTGTTATTTAGAACAAGGCTTAAATCGACTACCTCCCTTACTTCGTTTAATTTTGGTTATGTCTGAAAATTTTCATTGGAGTAATATTCGTATTGCTACTTATTTACAAGCAGAATCGGAAATAATAACCCATGAGGAAATACCTAGTTTACTCGCTAAAGCCCATAGACTCCTAGAAAACTCAATTCCCGAAGATATAAAGATGATTTATCTTGATAGGGAATTAAATAAATCATAAAGAATATTAAAGTTTTTCAAGATTTTTCTGCAATTATTTTTATTTAGATTAAATTAGAATTTACGCTTTTTGATATTCTCTAAATCTGTTATACTCTGAAAAAACGATTTAAATATAGTTATAGCTATTTTGTATATATGAAATCTGTTGTTAAAGTTATTAGACCTTCTGGAATTTTAGATGGAACTCAAGCTAATCAGTTTAAGCAAGAAATTAGTGAGAGTCTGGCTAAAAATGCAAAAATTATTTTAATAGACTTCCAAGACGTAACTTTCATGGATAGTTCTGGTTTAGGAGTCTTAGTTTTAGCTCTTAAAAATGCCCGCACGGCTGGTTGTGAGCTTTTTCTCTGTTCAATTAACGAACAAATTCAAATGTTATTTGAACTTACCAGTATGAATCAAGTTTTTAAAATTTATGGTAGTCGAGAAGAATTTGAATTAACAATATCTAATTAGGGTTTACTGAAGAAATTTAAAACCCTTATATCCTCTAGCTTATAGGACTATTTTTATTTAAAAAATTGCAAGGAATTAGCGATTAGCGGTTATCATTTATCATTTATCAATGTTCAATGTTCAATGAAAAAACTAACTCCTCATCTTAACCAGAAAACGAGTTCAGTAAGCCCTAATTAACTTCGATTGAAAAATTAAACAAATTTAATTTCTATAATAGATAAATCGTCTTCAAAAACTTCAACCCCATGATGAATTTTTACCTTTTCAATTATATTATCTAAGTTGTTGCTGTTGTTTGTTTGAAAACATTTTTCTAATAATTTAATAAAAAAATCTAGTCCAGAAATTTTACCATTTTGTTCTTTAACTTCATAAATACCATCGCTAAAAATATATAGAATAGAATTTGATTGAACCTGACAAATCGTATCTTCATATTCTGTTTCGCTAAACATCCCTATGGGAAACCCATTATTTTTTAAACTTTGTAATTTAACCTGTTTATTAGTTTTCCTATTAAATAAAATCCCTGGAGGATGTCCAGCATTCCCATAAACTAATTGTCTGTTTTTTTTATTATAAACACCATACCACATGGTAAAATATTTATCCTGTTTTGCACTAACTTGAAAAGTTTCATTTAATCGTTGTAAGACATTACTAGGTTGATAATAGTTTACTTTAGATAAAGAACGCGATCGCAATAAATTTATTACGGATAATGAAGGTAAAGCTGATTTTAAACCATGACCTGATACATCAATTAAATATATTACTAAATTCTGTTCATCTAACCAATAATAATCAAAACTATCCCCTCCTAATTTACGAGAAGGAATAAATCTACTATCAATTTTTAGATCTTGATTAGATAAAGGTTCTGGTAAAATTGAAGTAACATATTCTGCAGCTTCAGATAATTCTTCTTCTAGTATTTGTTTTTGTATTTGTAAATCATAATTTAGTTTATGTAATCGTAAACCTGAACGAATTCTAGCTTGCAATTCATACATTTCAATAGGTTTACCCAAAAAATCATCACTTCCTGCATCTAATCCTTTTACTCTATGAGATACCGAATCAAGAGCGGTCAATAAAATAAAAAATGTACTGGAAAGTTCAGGTATATTTTTAATATGACGACAGACTTCTAAGCCATTCATTTTTGGCATTAACCAATCGCAAATAACCATTGCTGGGCATATTTCTTTTGCTAATCTTAATCCTTCTTCACCATCACTAGCTAAACTTACACTATAACCTTGACGAGATAATGTTCTTTTCAACAAAGTTTGAATTGCTGGATCATCATCAATTACTAAGATTTTTATAGGTAAATTATTATTTACTTCCTCTTGATTCATATTAATTATTAACTTAAAAATAAACCTATTATAAAGGTTTATTGGTTAAAATAAATTAGAAAAAACTATGGTATTATTCTAACTGTTATTATTTCTATAGTTCGCTAAAAACAAATTTGAATTATTCTGAAGTCATCGATCAAATTTCCCTGATAATTCCTAGTGATTTAAAATCATTAGACCAAATTTTGGCACATTTAGAAAAAATCAATTATCAGATTATTAGCCGACAGACATGGCTAGAGTGTCAATTAGCTCTAGTAGAAGGTTTTACTAATGCTGTGCGTCATGCCCATAAAGATTTATCACCAGAAGTTACCATAGAAATAAAAATCAATTTATTTGGAAATCGCCTAGAACTATATATTTGGGATCGTGGTAATCCTTTTGATTTAGAATCTTTTATGGCTAAATCCCCTTTAGAACAAAACGATTTATCTTTAGGAGGACGTGGTTTAATTATATTACGTCAAATTGCTGATTTTATCAGTTATACCCGTGAAGAAGATGAACGTAATTGTTTATTAATTATCAAATATTTTTCCCACTAATTCAATTAATAGAAATTTAGCTTATTATCCAGTTAAACTAATTGATTTTGAGTAAGTAAGCTGGGAATCTGTTGAGGTTGAACTTTTTCATAGTGAGTTTTTTGTGGCATAAATACTAAATTAGGACCCTGTTTACATCGTTTTATGCAGCCAGTAGTTTTTATATTAACCGAATTTTCTAAACCATGTTGGCGTAAATTTTCTGTCAATAGATGACATATAGCTTGACCTCCATTTTTCCAACATTTAGATTTATTGCAAATTAAAATAGTGCCTGATTTTTTTGGAGTTATAGTAGATATTTTCTCATCATCTTTATCCTTTATTAATTCTATATTTTGAGCTTTTAGTTTAACTTGATTATTTTTATGAGATACTTTTTTAGTTCCTTTTATTCTTAAATGAGAGCCTATTTTAATTTTTTTAACAAAGCTCTTCTCAATTTTTTGAGATAATTTAATAATATATTCTTGTTGATTAGATATTACCTTTATCGCTTTTATTTGATGATTTTGTTTTAAAATAAATTCCCTTAATTGGGCTTGAATTTGAAATTCTGATTTGTAATATTTAGACATTTTCTTTTTAGCCAAAATTTAAAGTTTTTAGGACTTAGGTGAAATTCAGAAAAGGTTTTACCAGATTTCATAACGGTAGGGTGTCGTTAGCGACAGCGTAACGCACCGTTATTGGGATATTTATTCCCAGAAATCACCTTATTTGAATCAAAGCAAAATTGAGTATTTAAGTAGTCGCACAAAAATTGATTTTGTGCGCAATATTTAAGATCGTTAAAGAGAAAGCTCTTGATAATCTCTAGCACTTAAGTATCTCATTTCAAATGAGCAATTGCTGTACATTCTTCCTCAGATGATGTTTGAGAGGTGGTTTTTCCTTCTCAAAAAGGCGATCAATCCCTTAAATAAGGGTAATTCCTAGGATTAGGGAAGATAGAAGATTTCTTAAACATGTTCTAAGATTAGGGTAATTATTATGGTTTTATGATTTTTTTAGTATAAGGCTTTTTGCTAAACTTTATCAATAGTTTTGAAAATAACTCTTAAAACAGATTCCTACTTAGAAATACAAGTCAAACTTTATATTAATGCAAAATAAGTATATTAAAAATGCAGCTTACGCATAAATAAAGGAGAAATGTAACAAAATATACGAAGTATTTAAAAATTTAGTGTGATTCTTAAGGCCGTAGAAGGCAAAAATAGGACTGAAATAATTTTCAGAAATAATTTTGTTGCTACTTAAATTCTTATTGAAGACCAGTTATTAATCTTCAAAATGGTGATTATATGTTTTGCAAATATTGTCAAATCATAACAAATAAAATCAAAGTGATTAATGAGACAGAAAAAAGGCTTAATAGCATCACAATAACACCAAATAAGTAATTGCAGATATTATTTTGATTAAAAAGGAAGGTAACAGATGCTCGGAGAAATGTGGTCATTAAAGGGTAGATATAAAATCCTCCACATGACCTGGTTTGCATTCTTTTTATCGTTTGTAGTGTGGTTTAATTTAGCCCCACTAGCAACTCAAGTAAAAGAAGATTTAGGACTAGATGTCGGTCAAATTAGAACAATTGCTATTTGTAATGTTGCCCTAACAGTACCAGCCCGAATTATTATCGGAATGCTGTTAGATAAATATGGACCAAGAATTACTTATTCATTATTATTAATCTATGCGGCCGTACCTTGTTTAATCTTTGCTACAGCCCAAAGCTTCAGCCAGTTAGTAATTGGCCGCTTATTACTGGGTATTGTGGGTGCAGGTTTTGTAATCGGTATCCGCATGGTAGCAGAATGGTTTCCTCCCAAAGAAATCGGACTTGCTGAAGGAATTTATGGCGGTTGGGGTAACTTTGGTTCAGCCGCCGCCGCCTTTACTTTACCTACCATTGGTGCTTGGTTTGCCTTTGGTGGTAGTGGTTTAAACTGGCGTTTTTGTATTGCGGGAACAGGTATTGTAGCTGCTTTATACGGTATTTTATACTTCTTGAATGTAGAAGATACTCCCCCCGGAAAAGTCTATAGACGTCCCAAGAGTACAAGAGGTTTAGAAGTTACCAGCCAAAAAGATTTTTGGTTCTTAATGGCCATGAATCTACCTTTGTCTGGTATTTTAATGGTCTTAGCATGGCGCTTACAAAAAGTCGGTTTTTATGACAGTAGCGTAATGTATCTGGTTTGGGCTGGTTTAATTGCATTGTATTTATTCCAAGCTTATAACTGCTGGGAAGTTAACAAAGACTTAATGACTGGTAGAAAGCACTACCCACCAGAAGACCGTTATAATTTCTCTCAAGTTGCTATCCTCGAATTAACCTATATTGTTAACTTTGGTTCAGAATTAGCTGTAGTCTCCATGTTACCTAGCTTTTTTGAAGGAACTTTCACCCTCAGTAAAGCAGCAGCAGGGATGATTGCTTCTAGTTATGCCTTTATGAACTTGATGTCTCGCCCCGGTGGTGGCTTACTTTCTGATAAATTAGGCAGTCGTCGAGTAACTATGGCAGTTTTAACGGCTGGTTTAGGGATTGGCTACTTAATGATGGGTACAGTTAACAGCAGTTGGTTTTTACCCGCAGCAGTATTATTAACTATGGCTTGCTCTTTCTTTGTCCAAGCGGCTGAAGGTTCTACTTTTGCCATTGTACCTTTAGTAAAACGTCGGGTAACAGGTCAAATTGCTGGTAATGTCGGAGCTTACGGTAATGTTGGGGCGGTAGCTTACTTGACTATCTTTAGCTTATTACCCACCTGGCTTGGTGCTGGTGCTGAGCCAAGTCCAGAAATTATTGCTCAAGCCAATACCTCATTTTTCCAAATTATGGGTGTGTCTGCGGTAATTGTTGCTTTCTTATGTTGGTTTGTCTTAAAAGAGCCGAAGGGTTCATTTGCTGAACTCCATGAAGGAGAAGAAGAAGACATGAAAAAGTCTTTAGAAACTCAACCATTTATTCAGTAACTTTGCTGACACGGTGGGCTATGCCCACCAAAATTTCATTTATTTAATATTTCTAAAATTTATATAACCATTGACTGATTTCTTTATTTATTGCCCTTAAAGTAGCAATTTTAACGATGAACCAAATCATATTTTTGTATAAGGTAAATAACTAAAAATAAACCTTATTATCTATTACATTAAAGAATAATTTATGACTAATAAAACACTTTGTCCCTATTGTGGCGTTGGTTGTGGGTTACAGGTATCACCTCCGGCAGAATCCGGTAAAGCAACAAACAGAGATGCTCAAGGAAATCCTATTTGGAAAGTTATGGGCGATCGCACCCACCCATCTAGTCAAGGTAAAGTATGTGTAAAAGGGGCAACTATCGCTGAATCATTGGATAAAAATCGCCTCAAAAAACCAATGATGAGAGATTCACTATCCGAACCATTTCGTAGAGTTAGTTGGGAAGAAGCTTTTGATAAAATAGTAACTCGCATCCGTGAAGTTTTAGATACCCAAGGTGCTGACGGGGTTTGTATGTATGGCTCAGGGCAATTTCAAACTGAAGATTATTACACTGCTCAAAAACTCCTCAAAGGTTGTTTGGGAACAAATAATTTTGATGCTAACTCCCGTCTGTGTATGTCTTCGGCTGTAGCGGGATATGTCCAAAGTTTTGGTACAGATGGCCCACCCTGCTGTTATGAAGACTTAGATTTAACCGATTGTGCTTTTATTATTGGTAGTAATACCGCCGAATGTCACCCAATTATCTTTAACCGTCTCCATCAAAATATCAAACGCAATCGTAAAGCTAAAATGATTGTAGTCGATCCCAGACGGACTAAAACGGCTGAAGCCGCAGATTTACATTTAGCCATTAAACCCGGTACAGATATAGATTTACTCAATGGTATGGCTTATTTACTAATGCGTTGGGGCTATCTAGATACCTTTTTTATTGATGAATGTACCAGAGATTTTCCCGCCTATGCTGAGGTAATAAAAGATTATCCTCCCGAATTAGTAGCCCGTAAATGCGGTATTAGAATCGATCATTTAGAAGAAGCTGCCCGTTACTGGGGAGAAGCCGAAAAAGTCTTATCTCTTTGGTCAATGGGAGTTAATCAATCCGTAGAAGGTACAGCGAAAGTTCGTACTATTATTAATCTACACTTAATGACTGCTGATATTGGTAAACCCGGAGCAGGGCCATTTTCTTTAACCGGGCAACCTAATGCGATGGGAGGTAGAGAAGCAGGGGGTTTAGCCCACATTTTACCCGGGTATCGCATGGTAGCCAATGCCCAACATCGTGCTGAGGTGGAGAAAATTTGGCAAGTGCCAGAAAACTCGATTTCTCCTAATCCGGGTAGAGATGCCTGGAGCATGATAACTGGTTTAGAAACGGGTGATGTGGGTTTATTATGGATTGCCGCCACTAATCCGGCGGTTAGTATGCCCGATTTAAAACGCACTCAAGCAGCCTTATTAAAATCTCCGTTTACAGTATATCAGGATGCTTACTATCCCACAGAAACAGCAGCCTACGCCCATGTTATTTTACCTGCGGCACAATGGGGCGAAAAAGCAGGAACTATGACTAATTCTGAGCGCACTGTAACTTATTGTCCAGAATTTCGCTATCGCCCCGGAGAAGCTAAAGCTGATTGGGAAATTTTTGCAGAAGTTGGCCGTCGTTTGGGCTTTGAAAAACAGTTCAGTTTTACTAATTCCGCCGCAGTTTACGATGAATTTGTGAAATTAACTAAAAATCGTCCCTGTGACGTTACCGCTTTAAGTCATCAATTTTTAGAGGAAAATGGGCCGCAACAATGGCCTTGTCCAGAAAATGAAACTAAAATTGAAGCCCAAGATGAACAAGCAGAAAAACATAAAGAAGAAACAGCAGGTTTATTTTCTTCCTTATTTCAGGGCAAAAATGAGCAGAAGTTACAAGGAAAACGCCTTTATACTAATTGGGAATTTAATACCCCTGACGGTAGGGCAAACTTTGCCGCTTTCCATTCTAGAGGTTTAGCCGAGCCTACAGATAAAGATTATCCTTTTATCTTAACAGTGGGCAGACTTTACGGACAATGGCATACCATGACTCGCACGGGTAGAATTGAGAAGTTGATGAAAATGCATCCTAATCCTTTTATTGAAATTCATCCTAAAGATGCAGAAAGATTAGGTATTAAAAATGATACATTGGTAGAAATACGTTCTCGTCGTGGGATGTGTCGTTTTCCGGCTTTGGTTACTAAAGCTATATCCCCCGGAACTGTTTTTGTACCGATGCACTGGGGTGCTTTATGGGGTAAAGACACAGAAGCAAATGTGTTAACCCATCCTGAAGCTTGTCCAATTTCTAAAGAACCAGAATTAAAAGCCTGTGCTGTACAATTAATGCCAGTGAAACCAGAATTAATTGACAATAAACAAATAACTATTAATAATAAAGAGCTTTTAGCGATTAGCGATTAGCGATTAACTGACTACTGAACTACCATGACCTTTTTCCAATTTGAAGCTGATTTTGTTGAATCTTTGCGTTGTATTCCTATGCAGGTAAGAATGAAATTAGATACCTGTGGAGTGAAGTTAAAATTGTCCCATTGGAATCACTTTAATCAGGAAGAAAAAGAAGCTTTAGTTGATATGCCATGCACAACTGAAGCAGAAAGTCAAGCTTATCAGGAAATGTTACAAAATATGGTAATTAATCATACAGGTGAGCCAGCTAACACCCTTGCTATAGATGAGTTTCCTGCATGGTTAGATGAGAAAAATATTCCTGAAAATATACAAGAAAAAGCAAGAGAATTTGATAAAGAAATTACCATTAAACAATGGCAAAATTTAACTCCGTTACAGCGTTTTGCTTTAATAAAATTAAGTAAATCGAGTCACGAAAATGCTAATTTTTATCCTGCTTTACAAGAATTTAATTTGGTTTGAGAACTTTAATTAATAATACTGAAAAATTTGAAGCTATGAATTTAGAGCAACAAAAGCTATTAGCTAGAGAATTTTACGAAGAAAACTATGACGATTTACTTGAAGCGTTATGGAATGAGGAATATGAAAAGTTTGCTCCAGATTTTATTAAAATTGCAAACGTTACTATAAGAAATTTAGATCCTTTGAAATTAGAAATTCAAAGGGTTGATCCTGATGTTCCTGTATCCGTTGCTTATGCTTTTGCTCGTCATCTTTGGTATTCCCAATGGAATTTTGCCAATATATTTCTGATAAAAATTCTGATTGATCGAGAAAACTTCTTTTTCCTTTTTCACGAAGGAATTTCTGATGATGCTTGGGATAATGATACTAGCTTAGTTGAGATTTTTACAGAGCAAGGTCAGTTTGTTGGTGCAACAGATATTCTTTTTGACAAATTAGGAAAAATGAAATGGAGAGAAAAACAGTTTATCCATGAAGACTGTAGAGATGGTACAAAAGGAGGTTTTCCCCCTCCTTGGACTGGAGATGAGCCTGAAAGCGTATATTATCACGAACCTTTATGGACAGAAAAGATGTTGATAGAACAAGGGGCAAAGATTGAAAAGCAAGGAAAAATCATTCGCTATTCTTTACCTTAAAATGCAATCTAGCGTTTTCATTAGAACTACAAAAATTCAAATGTAGGGTGCGTCAGACAGATAAATTATTGATAAATTCCCATTACCGAAAAATCTGAGGCACCCTACTGCTGTAATTTGATATTATTTTCCCCAAATTTCTGCTAATCTGCGATCTCTGCCGCAACTATAACGATAATATTTATAGAGCAATGGATTTTTTTTGTAATAGTCTTGATGATATTCTTCTGCGGGATAAAAATTATTTAAGGGAGTAATTTCTGTAAAAACTTCAGTATTTAATTGTGTTTTAACTTGTTTTTTTGTTTCTTCTGCTAATTTTTTTTGCTCTTGATTATGATAAAAAATAGCACTACGATATTGAGAGCCAACATCACAAAATTGTCTATTTTCAACAGTTGGATCGATATTTTCCCAAAATATTTGCAGTAGTTGATTATAGGTAACTTTACTGGCATCATATTCAATTCGTACTGATTCGGCATGGCCAGTTTCTCCCGCACTTACTTGTTCGTAGCTAGGATTATTAACATTACCTCCACTATAACCAGAAGTGGTAGATATTACTCCATTAATATCATCAAAAGGCTTTTCCATACACCAAAAACAACCACCAGCAAATGTTGCCTGTTGAATATTGGTTTGAGCATAAGTAAGGGGAGCAAAACTAAGCCAAAATATAATAACTGTTGTTATAAATTTTTTCATGATTATTATTTAATGTTAATTAACTAATTTAAAAGATTAACTAAATGAATTAATTCTGGTAAAATTAGTTTTTCTAAGCCTAATTTAACAGCATTAGTTGAACCCGGCAGGGAAAAAATTATTTTTCCTTGATAGATTCCTGCAGTTGCTCTAGAGGCAATAGCTCTTGAACCAATTTCTTGATAACTTAAAAAGCGAAATATTTCTCCAAAACCGGGCAAAGTTTTTTCTAACAAATTTTCTAGGACATCATAGGTAGTATCACGAGGGGCAATTCCCGTACCACCATTAAAAATTACTGCTTGAATTTGATTGTTATTAAGTTTTTCTAATTCTTGTTTAATTTCTGTAGGTTCATCTTTAACTATTTTATATAGCGATACATGATGACCTGCTTTTTTAAGTAATTCTTGAATTAATTGACCACTACCATCTACTTTTGATGCTAAAGAGCCTTCTTTGCTACGAGTATCACTAACAGTAATAACAGCACAATAAACGGAAATTTTATTTCTATCTGGATGAGGTATAGATTGTTTCAAGACTTCAACCTAATTATCAAAAATAATATGCAAAAAAAATTATTTTTAAACATTTTGCTCCAACTAATTGCCAAGAATATAGTTGGAGTTTATTCCTTGCTCCGTAAAAGTCATATAGGGAAACAAGTTATTTTAAAAGTGTTATGGATAGTATTAAATGTTATCAAAAATTAACTATCTAAAGTTTATTTTTATGCTTTTGATTTTGTAAATTCTAAACCATAATCTGCGGCATATCTTTCCATAAAGCGCATAAAACGCTCCCACTCATTAGCAGATTTCATAATAAGAATTGCTTCAATAGCCGAAGCCTTACCATTAATAAATTTCCCTTTAACTTCTCTAGTGACAATTTCACCTTCTTCATCAATTAAGTACATACCAGTAATTTCTTCATTTCTACCAGCATCAAGAATTCTGGGAGCATCAAAATAAAAGGTAGCTGTACCACTGCTACCATCTTTAGCACGAGTTAGTCTAATATCAGGTACTATTTCTTCTACGAGTCCTTTAGAAAATTCGATTTGAGCCATAATTTCTATATTTTTTGTATTGTTCTTAATAATAACTTTAATGTGGCCATGCACACTAAAGCAAGACAAATATAAAGTTGCGATCGAAAATCAAAAAATTGGAACATTAATCAATAGTTGTTTACAAGGAGCAAAAGATTGACGATGAAGCACAGAAGCACCATATTGTTGTAAAGCAAGACGGTGTTTTTTTGTACCATATCCCTTATTAGAAACTAAATCATATTCAGAGTATTTAGTGGCAAGGGAAATTATCAAATCATCTCGCCATACTTTTGCTAAAATACTAGCAGCAGCAATTAGGGAAGATTGGCGATCACCTTTAATAACAGTTTGTTGTGGCCATGGTAAATTATTAATAGAATGAACACCATCAATTAAACATAATTCAGGTTGAATTTTTAAATTTACAATTGCTCTTTTCATTGCTAATAAAGAAGCTTGTAAAATGTTTAATTGATCGATTTCCTCTACAGAAGCAGAAGCAATACTAAAAGCACAACTTTCTTTTGATAGCAATTCTTTAATTTGCATAGATAATTGACAACGTTTTTTGGCGGATAATTGTTTACTATCCTTAACTCCTATCTCAAATAATTGAGATATTTTATTTAGAGGTAAAGCCACAGCACTAGCAACTACAGAACCAAATAAAGCCCCTCTGCCAACCTCATCAACCCCGACAATAACCGCATTTTCTCCTGATAATTGAGAAATAAAAGAATATTCAAAAGCTTTTAACATAAGTTATTTAAGTTTTGTAGTTAAGTTAATAGTTGTAACCAATAACTATTAACTATTAACTATTAACTATTCACCATTTAATCCAGCAGAAGAGCGACGGCGACGGCGACGGATAATAGGGCGATCATCGCCACCTTCTATATCCTGCAAATCATCTTCTATATCTGTAAGATTTTCTTCATCACCTTGTAAGTCTTGCACCTCTGTTTCTAGAATATCCTCACTATCATCATAAGTTTGCTCTTCTAATTTGTTCTGATTAAGGATTATTCCTGTTTTTAAATTAGATTCAGGTTGGCTAATAGTTGATTCAGTAATTTGTGGTGTAATAATTTCTGGAGAATTTGATTCAACTAATTCTTCTATTGAACTATTTTCTACATTGGTTAAAGAAGATTTTGAAGAATCCGGAGATTTTTCTCCCGGAGCTTTAATTTGTAGTAAAATATTTTTTTGTGAGGGAAACTCTCGCTCTAGAAGAACTAAAGGAGAAATGCCCATTAAAGCATAAACATCCCTTTCTAATTCATTCATCTCTACTTCAACTACTTCTAAATCTTGTACCTCTCTTCTCGAAGTGCGAGGAGTAATTCTCTCCTTTAATTCCGGTAAAGTAAATTCGTTAGGAGACTCAATTACTTTGCCATTTACTGGAGTTGGTTTTTCAGTTTCATCTTCTTTAAGATTAAGACGACGACGACGACGAACACTACCTAAGCCCCCTTGCTCTTGATAACTAGGATGATTTACAAGATTGAGATCGACTTCATCAGAACCAAAATCCACAGGAAGATCGAAAGATAAATCTGTTTCAGCACTGATGGTTTCTGAAGATTTTGCCATCAGAGATGCTGGAGTTGGCAATTCTAAAATTTGTAGTTCACTTTCTCCTGGTAAATGAGCTAAATGACCTAAACCACCACAATTAGCACAAGTTTTACCAAATAGCTCGTAAATATTTTGTCCCTGACGTTTACGAGTTAACTCCACGAGTCCTAATTCGGATAGTTGAGCAATTTGAGGCCTTGCTTTATCACTTCTCAATGCCTTATTAAAATGTTCCAATAATTTAAGTTGATCTCGGCGAGAATCCATGTCAATAAAATCAACAATAATTACTCCACCGATGTTACGCAACCTTAACTGACGAGCAATTTCTGTAGCTGCTTCACTATTTGTCCATAATACTGTTTCCCTTGAAGTAGCAGAACGAGTAAACGAACCAGAGTTAACATCAACGACAGTTAAAGCTTCCGTTGGCTCAATAATAATATATCCCCCAGAAGGCAGTTCTACCCTTGGTTTAAGAGCTTCTCTGATGGCAGCATTAACGCGAAAATACTCCAAAATTGACTGACGCTCGCGGTGGTAGTCAATCAATACCCTTTCAGGAGGCTTACCAGCACTCCAATTCATCAACTGTTGTTTAACCCGTTTAACACTATGGGGGGAATCAACCACAATCCGGTTTACATCAGCACTGTACATATCTCGAAGCACGCGCTGTATAAAGTCGTCATCTCTGTTTAGTAAGGCTGGAGCTCTGTTGGCTTGAGCTTCTTCTTGAATAGTTTCCCATTGTCTTTGCAAATTTTCTAAATCTTCAATGATGGTTTCTTCAGCTTTGCCATCGGCTTCTGTTCGCACGAGTAAACCCATTCCCGAAGGTTTAATTAAAATAGCTAAAGCTCGCAAACGACTGCGCTCGTTATCATCTTTAATTCTTCTCGATAAATTAACTCCACGGCCATAGGGCATTAAAACTAAATAACGACCGGGTAAACTAACATTACCTGTCAATCTTGGCCCTTTGTTCCCCGTTGGTTCTTTCATTACCTGTACGAGAACTTTTTGTTGGGGAACTAATAATTCTGTAATAGCTGCGGCGGCTTTTTTTAGACGTAAGGGGCCTAAATCAGTAACATGGATAAAACCATTACGTTCAGCATCACCAATATTAACAAAAGCTGCATCTATACCCGGAATAACATTTTCAACTACACCTAGATAAATATCACTTACTTGTTGATTTCCAGTTGCAACGACTAATTCTTGAATTTGGTCTTCCCAAAAAACCGCAGCTATGTGGTGTTGTTCACTGATAATAATTTGTTTTGGCATTAACTAAATTTCCTTAAAATTTTATAGCAAGTTTAAAAATCCATTATCTTTCTTAAAATTCGCTGACAATTTTTCCTAATCCTCTAACTTTTGTAGAGATATTCTTTCCAATCAAGACTAAACTTTGTGAATGTATCCCAAGAAATAACATTCATTTATCTTGGAACGGTTTTGTTAGTGAAGAAAAAAGGCATCATCTACTAACTCAATTAAATAAGATAACAAAAAACTAATTATCTCAACGAGTTTTTTTTGCTCTTATTAGCCTGAATGTGGTTTTTTAGAATTCAAAATTAAGATGGCCATTACTCTCAATCAGTTTTGTCCAATTCGCTTATTCTTATTACCACGGGTTTAGCAAGAAATACTTAAAATTTTAACTGTAATCTGAATATAACCCTAAGTGTACACTTTTGACAAGAAAACTGTTATTTATATAGTTCCTAGGGAGGCTTCGCCGTCGCTTTCGCGAGCGTAGTTCATAGTTCGTAGTTGATATTTGGTAATCTTAGCATTTTGCTGATTGCTTTTTTTAGTTATTTGTTATTTATTACCTTCGACTTATAATTTTTCAACTACCCTAACTTAGCTCCTCACGTCCCTTGAAGTTAGGGATTGTATCTGCACTCCACCGCAATTCTAGATATCTCGGAAGA
>CAYPSO010000014.1:0-54301 GCA_964413275.1 uncultured bacterium
CTTATTATGATTAATCGTCGTCAATTTTTACGGATTTCTACTGCAATCGCCACTGGAATGGCTCTTGCTAGTTGTGGTTGGACTTTAGCTGATGTTCGTTCTACTCCTAGTTCTATTACTACTGATGAGTTATTTATTTATACTTGGGCAGGTTATGTTGACGATTATTTTATTAAATTATTTGAACAGGAATTTGGTTTTGTTGCCATAGCTGATGTGTTTGACTCTAATGAGGCAATGCTGGCACGTATTCAAGCCAGTGGAGGAGGTAGTTATAGTATTATTTACCCTTCTGATTATATGGTAGAACAAATGAGGGAATTAAATCTTTTAACGGAATTAGATCCAACTCGTATTCTTGGTTTAGATGAGCTTTTTCCTAACTTTAAAAATCCTAGTTATGACCCAGAAAATAAGTTTAGTATTCCTATCACTTGGGGAACAACAGGCTTAATTTATAATCGCAAAAAATTACCTTCACCTCCTGAAGATTGGGACTATCTTTGGCAAAATAAAGAGTTATTATCTAAACGTTTTACCTTACTTAATGATGTGCGAGAAGTCATGGGTGCAATTTTACGTTCTTTGGGATATTCCTATAATTCGATTAATCCCCAAGAAATTGAACAAGCCTACGAAAAACTATTACAAATTAAAGATAATATTGCTTCTTTTACTTCTGACGCTTGGCGCAATCAAATATTAAGTGGAGATTTACTGATTGCCATGTGCTATTCTTCCGATGCTAATGAAATTATCGAAGAAGATACTAGCGGCGATTTAGAATATTTAGTCCCCTCAAGTGGTTCTTCTCTGTGGACAGATACTATGGTGATACCTATTACTGTGACTAATATTGATGCTGCTTATGCTTGGATTAATTTTATGTTACAACCTAATATTTCTGCGGAAATTTGTCAAAGATTAAGCTTTGCTACTCCTAATAAAACAGCTTGGGAAATGTTACCTTCAGAATTAAAAAATAATGCTAGTATTTTTCCACCCGAAAGTATTATTAATAACTGTGAAAGATTAGCTACAATTCCTGTAGAAATTAATGACCTTTATGACCGTTATTGGACTCAATTAACCAGTGGATAATTAGCAGACAGAGGTAATAGGTAACAGCTAACTAATATTAATATGTTGTAACTGCCAATTAGTATCTTCTGATATTTGTAACATCATTTGATGATATTTCTTTAAAGTAGGACGATGACCAACACTAATATATGTTGTCTTTGTTTCTTTTAAATGTTGGTATAAACGTTCTTCATTTTTAACATCTAAAGCGCTAGTCGCCTCATCTAAAATCGTATAGGTAGGATTAGTAATTAAAATACGTGCAAAAGCAATGCGTTGTTGTTCGCCCAATGATAATACATCTCCCCAGTCTTTTTCTGTCTCAAATCCTCCAAATCTTGAGGCTAAATCTGATAAATTAACTTGATTTAATATGGTTTCTAATTCTTCATTAGAAATCTCAATATTTGTATTAGGATAAATTAATTGATCTCGTAAAGTTCCTAAAATCATATATGGTTTTTGTGGTAAAAAGAGTATTTCCGTAGATTGAGGATGTATAATTGATCCTGTACCAGAATTCCATAAACCTGCGATCGCTCTTAATAATGAGCTTTTTCCGCAACCACTTGCACCCATAATTAGTAAACCTTCTCCTGATTTTAATCTTAAAGAAATATCTTTAAAAAGAGTTCTTTGATAATTAGGAGTTTGTAATGTTAAATGAGATATTTCTAAACGTCCATTTTCAATAAAGTCAATTTTTGGTTGTTCAATTTTTTGAAGAGAATGATTCAATTTATCATTTTCTAAATATTCATAAAAACTATCTAAACGATTAACCCCCGCCGCAAAATTAGTTAAACTTTGAAAACGACTGACAATAATATTTAAAGAATAAAAAATTCGGAAAAATGCTCCTTGTGCTTCCGTAACTTTTCCTACTTCAAAATCTCCAGAAAATACACTAGGTGCAACAATTATTGCAGGAATAATATAAGTAATAAATTCATAGCTATTGACAAATAAGCCTAAATAAAGTTCTTGCCATAGTATGAGTAAATTAAAATTATTAAAGACATAATTAAATAGATTAATGATTTGATGTTTCTCCTGATTTTCTCCTCGATAAAAAGCAATGGATTCTGCATTTTCTCTAATTCGTATCAATCCAAAGCGGAAATTGGCTTCTTTTTTAAGTTGCTCAAAGTTTAATTTGATTAAAACTTTGCCAAAAAATCCAGTAGTAACTAAAGTTCCAAATAAAGCATATATTATGAGAAAAAATACTAACTTAGGTGAAATAATCCATAAAACGCCACTAAAAGCAATTACTTGTAAAACAGATTGAATAACAACTAATAAAAAAACTAAAGAATCCTGAGTAAAACTTCTAATATCTTCCGCAATACGTTGGTCTGGATTATCAATATCGTTATTAAAATTACTAAGATTATAAAAAGAGCGATCGCTAAAATATTTGCTTAAAAAATGATTAGTTAACCAGCGTCGCCAAAATAAACCTAATTTATTTTGTATATAAGAAAAACCCGCAAAAAGAGGAACATAAATCACTAAAACACCTAAAAATGTCCAAATAGTTTGCCAAAAACGAGGTTGATCTTTAGCTGAGAGAGAGGATATAATTGCCCCTTGTTGAGTATTTAAAACTACACTCAGTTGAGTATAGGCAACTAATAATACTCCCAAAAGTGCTAATAAACCGAGTGCGCCTTTTTTTTCTTTACCCCACCAATATAGTTTGGCGATTCTCCAAAATTTTTTAAATATTTTAAAATTAAATCTTTGCATAGATAATAATTACTAGAATAATTAAGTCATAATATAACTTTTTTTTAGCAAAATGGCATATTAACGACTTTTAATACTCTTTATTCACTATATAATTTTTTTTATTTATTCATTCATTATAAATTCAAAATTATTTGTAGATTTTATTATCAAAAAATATCAGTATGCCCTTAGCACCTTGGCGAAGTTCCTTATCCCGTGCAATTCATCACAACCGCAGTCAAATTCATTCTCGTTATTTTCAATTGGCAACTGTCAAAGAAAATGGACTTCCAGCTAATCGCACAGTCGTATTTAGGGGATTTTTAAATGATACAAATCAAATTAAAATTATTACTGATTTTCGTAGTAATAAAATTTCAGAATTAGAAAATAAACCTTGGGGAGAAATATGTTGGTATTTTACTAAAACCAGAGAGCAATTTAGAATTACTGGTATAATAAATATCATCAAAGCAGAAGAGGAAAATGAAAAATTGCTAAAAGCACGTCAAGAAACATGGCAAAATTTATCAGATTCAGCCAGAATACAGTTTGCTTGGCCAAATCCGGGTAAAAAAAGAATAACAGATAAAAACTTATTTAGTCTTAATTCTCCAGATTGTTATTCTCCTTTAGATAACTTTTGTTTATTATTATTTAATCCCCAAAAAGTAGATCATTTACAATTAAAAGGCGATCCACAAAATCGTTATTTATATACCTTAAATGATGAAGAAAATTGGTTAACAGAAGAAGTTAATCCCTAAATAATCTTAGGGATTAAGTGGGTTAAAGTAGCCTAATCTAAATCAAACTACAATATTTTTTAATTGTTTTAATTGCCATAAAATTACTGTTCGATGAGCCCAAGGGCAGCCAAGTGATACATAGAGATGGTATCTTTCTGGTTCTGATTTCAAGCCACTTGAACCATCCGCCGTAATTTGGTGATGGAATTGGGTGGACATTCTTTTAAATTCTCCAGTTTTATCTCTTTCTGTCCAATTTTTCACCTTGATGTCGCAAGGATGCCCCCGCTTCAAGAATTAGTATGTCGTCCAGACATACTATATTCTAAGCGGCGGGAGGAATTGCGACCAATAAACAAACTTCGCTATAGCGAATCCTCATTGAAGTGATATAATATTCCTATGCAAAAACTTGTTCTAACTATAGTCTGTAAACTCAACCCCAGCCCTGAGCAAAAGTCTAAGATTGACGCAACGCTCAAGGCTTTTGCGGATGCTTGCAACTATATCAACGAAGTCGTAGACCCAAAAATCCTGAACAATGTTCGGATTCAAACTTTGGTTTATGATTCGGTTAGAAAAAAGTTTGGGTTAAGTGCGAACCTAACTATCCGAGCTATCAATCGAGTAGCTGGAAATAGAAAAACCGCTAAAAAAGACAACAAGCCAGTGCAATCATTTAAGCCAACTAGTGCTGACTACGATGCTAGAATTTTTTCTTTCAGAGAGAAAGATTGGACTGCTAGTTTAACGCTAGTTGGCGGTAGAGAAAGATTTGATTTGCACCTCGGCAATTATCAAATTGGCAAACTCAAAGGGCAAAAACCAACTTCGGCTACTCTGTCTAAAAGGTTAAATGGTACTTATACTTTAAATATTCAGGTAAAATCAGATGCCCCAGCAATCAAAGCAACAGATAAGATGCTGGGCTGTGACTTGGGGCGTTCTGATATTTGTCATACGTCATTCGGAGATAACTGGTCGGGAAAACAAATAACACAAATTCGTGACCACTACTCAAAACTAAGAGCGGTTCTCCAAAAGAAAGCGGCTAAAGGCACACGTAGTTCTAGACGAGCTTGTCGAAAACTACTGAAACGGCTATCAGGTCGTGAGAAGCGTTTTCAGTCTTGGGTCAATCATAATATATCGCGTCAATTGGTAGATAAAGCAGCTACCAATGGTTTAGCACTAGTATTAGAAGATTTAACTGGTATTCGCCAAAGAACTAACCAACAGTGGCGAGGTAAGACTGAACGTAGACGCAGTAACTCATGGGCGTTTTTCCAGCTTAGAACCTATCTAATCTACAAAAGTCTGATGGCTGGAGTAGATTTATTGTTGGTCAATCCAGCCTATACTTCGCAGACTTGCCATAAATGCCTACATATCCATCCAGACCAAAATAAGTCTTATCGCCAAGGAAAACACTTTGTCTGTGGCAATCAGGCTTGCTTGTGGTCTGGAGATGCCGATCTAAACGGTGCTAAAATGATTGCTGCTTTGGGGTTGAGTGTAAACCAACCTGGAAATCCGAGCTATCTGTGCTGTAACCTCAGTATAGATAAATCAGGGTTGCTGAAAGCCCCCATCTTCATTAACGAACCGCAGGTGAGTTAATAAGTGGGGGTTGTTTACCAAGAACCCGTATTTTTAAGGAAAGGAGAAATATCAGGAGCAGACCAACGTAAAGGTAAAGTTTCTTCTAATCGATAGCCTTTTTCAAGATGAAAACGCAATAATCGCTCTGCTCCTTCATAGGTTTTAATTTCATCTCCATCCCAAATCACATGGGCAGTACCAGTGAGATAGAGCAGATTACCACTATCAAAATCTAGAAATAACAATCCTGCCTTGGGATTTAGTTCTAAATTGCCAAAGGTATTAAAATGACAATTACCAGAAAAGTCGGGAATAGTTAAAGTGCGATTATTATCAAGCCTGACAAAACCTAATTTACCACCTCGATGGGAGACATCTACGCCACTGGCAGCCCCGGCGGATTTGGCTTGATAAGCTGTTGCAATAAAAAAGGTGTCAGCCGAGGAAATTAAACTTTGTTCTGATTCGCCGAATTTGTCAATTTGATGAATGGGTTTATTGGTAACTGTTTCATTTTCCCTTAACTCAAACATACGTGCTTGAATATATTGAGGACAATTACCAAAACTCTGCCCTACCTGAACTTCAAAACCGTCATTATGGATTACTGTTACAGTACCATTTAAACGATTACGTCGGCGGGTATGTAGTTCAATACCAAGAAAGCCAATATCTATACCGTTGTTGAGGGTATTTGCTAAAGGATCGCCAAATAAGGGTTTAGCTGAAATTTGTAAAGTTTGAGGATTGGGAGAAAACATAAAACCCGGTTCTCCCACCAAAATTGAAACCCAAGGATTACCTGTTTCATCCACTGTACCCACAATTGCATAGGGCAGTTGAGCAAAGAATTGTTGATGTTGATCCAGAAGATACTCCCTAATTACTCGTCTTCCTTGTTTATCCATGCGCTCCTGCGCTCCTAATCGAGCCTGAATTGCTAGTTCCCCTTCATGGAAAGGTGATTCAGGACGTGACCAACCCGGATTTTTCATGATACTTGTTCTCCTGATAAACTACAAATAGTGATAAGGTGGGCAAATATTTTTAAAGCTTATGTAGTGGACTGTCTCAACTAAAATGACGCAATAGAATTTTGATTATCTTTATGATTTGGTGGGCATTGCCCACTAATGCACACTTTTAACTAAAACAGTCCAGTAGTAGCAATTACGATTAGTAATTTGCCCACCCTACTCCTGTGCCTTCTGCCTTTAGCTATATACTCCTGTCATTGGGATATAGCCCGGAAGTTGTTTGATGCGATCTAGCCATGTTAGTACATTTTCATAGGGTACAAGGTCAATTTTGCCATCTTGAGCTAAGGCAATATAGGGATATACGGCAATATCAGCAATGGTAGGACGCTCAAATTCTAACCAAGTGCGTGTATTCAAGTGTTGATTGAGTTGGTTGAGAATATATTCTGCTTTTTGGTGCGAGCGCTCAATATTAATGCTGGTTGCGCCAAATAGGTAATAAAGTCTGGCATTTTCTGGCCCTTGGCGCACTTCTCCGGCAGTAGTGGATAACCATCGTACTACTTCAGCTAGGGATAACGCATCTAAAGGAAGCCATTGTTCGTTACTATATTTTCGGGCTAAATAAACTAAAATTCCCTGAGCATCTGCTAATTTGGTATCTCCATCAATTAATAAAGGAACTTGACCGAAAGGATTAATGGCTAAATATTCTGGTGATTTATGTTCCCCTTTCATCAAATCTACTTTAATCCATTGATATTCAATTTGTAATAGTTCGAGAAACAATCTTACTTTATAACTATTTCCAGAAAGTTCGTGACCATAGAGTTTAATCATTGTTTTTCTCCTAATAAATTAATTACACTAACTAAGCAGCAACAGAAGAACGCCGAGTTCCTTCAATGCGTCGAATATCTCGCCAGATTTGAGTCGCAGCTAAAGCACCATCAGCAGCAGCAACTATTACTTGATTCATCCCAACTTTTAAATCTCCAACGGCAAAAATACGGGGGTGAGATGTCCGATTCATTTTGTCTGTTACTAAATTGCCTCCTTGATATTCGAGATCGATATTTTGCAGATAGTCAGCGTGATATTTCGATCCCATAGAAATTAATCCCGTATCTAGTTCCACCACCGCACCATCAACAAGTTCTACCCCTGTCATCTGATGGTTTTCTCCTAAAAACTGTTTAATTGGTTGCTCTACCAGTTGATAGTTTTGGGCATCAAGACGATGGCGAAATTCTGAACTTATCTCAAATTCTCCATTAGTAAATAAGGTAATGTAGGGAGTAAACCAACCTAAACTAAATGCCACTTCCAAACTTGATTCACTACTACCAAAAACTCCTGCTCGTTTGTCTCGCATTTCATAACCATCACAAATCAAACAAACATGAAGGTTGTATCCTGCATAATCAAATACATTCTGCATATTGGCAAGTTTCGGTAAGTAATCAATTATTCCACTAGCTGCAATCAGATAGCGACTGCGAAACACCTGATAAGTAGGATTTTTACGTCCCATGCGAACCCTTATGGCAAAGGTTTCTCCTTCGTCAATAACTTCTTCTACATAACCATTGAGGTAGTCACCATCTAGGGATAGATAATGTTCTTTGCCCTGTTTTAAGACTTCTTTACCGGGTGTATCTGATGGTAAGCCTAAATAATTGTGCAATTCCTGCATCCAAAAGGAGCGAGCTTTGCCTTTATCAACGATTAAAGTAGATAACAGATAGCGTTGTAGATAAATTCCCGCAGATAATCCCGCCGCACCACCTCCAATAACAAGGACATCATAAACTTGTTGGGATTTTTGATTTAGGGTTTGTTTTGTTAGTTGCATAATTTTACTACCTACTAGTTGGATGTTTGAGACTTAAAAAAAATTAATCCTTAACTAAGACTATAAGTTGCTCAACTATCTGACGAAATTGAGTTACCCCACCTTCGACTCGTGCTACCAACAGCCCTCCCTGAAGTAAGCTAAAGATAAGTATTGCCATGGCCTCTACTTCCCCTGAGAAGCGAAAAACCCCTTCTTGACGACCTTCATCAAGCACAATAACTAGTTTTTCTTGATTGACTTCATAAAAGTCACAAACTAAATCTAGGGTTGAATCATCAAGGGTTGCTAATTCTGCTCCTAACATTCCATAAAGACAGGCTTTATCCTGATTACCACTACTTAAAGTGTCTTCAAACAACTTACAATAGCGTTGCAGTTTAACCAATGGTGGATCGCTAGAAGCTAGAATCCCATCGACAATTCGGAAAAAGCAATCGCTGTAGCGATTGAGTAAAGCTACTAGCAAATCATGCTTTTTAGGGAAATGAGTATGGACACTTGCTTTTTTTATACCTACTTTCTCACTTATATCTTGGTAACTCATGCCGTTCACGCCAAGGCGTTGAATTAAGTCTTGAGCTACATCAAGGATGAGAGTTTTAGTATTTGTTTGTTTCATAATTGCATCCTACTAGTAGGTTTTGAAAATGTCAATAGTTAATGGAAAATTTTTTTTCTTTTTGATAAAAGGAATTAGATTTTAATAACGGTGCGTTACGCTCAGGCTAACGACACCCTACCATTTTCAATCAGGTATATTAAGTTACTTGTTAATTGCTAATTGCTAATCGCTTTACATTCTTTCTAAAACAGAAATACCTAATAAAGATAAGCCTAATTTAATTGTTCTGGCGGTTAGATCGCAAAGAATCAGACGAGATGTTAATATTGGTTCTTCTGCTTTTAATACAGGGCAATTTTCGTAGAATAAATTAAATTTCTGGCTTAATTCATAAAGATATTGACAAAGGCGATTAGGGAATAAATCTGTTTCAATTTGATTGAGTATTTCGCTTAATTGTAAAATGTGTTTAGCCAGAACTAATTCTGTTTCTTCTTTTAAAAGAATTGGTAAATTTTCTCCCAAATTATCAAAATTAATATCACCTTTACGACTAATACCCTGCACTCGAACATAGGCATAAAGTAAATAAGGAGCAGTATTACCTTGTAAAGCTAACATTTTGTCATAACTAAATACATAATTACTCAAACGATTTTGACTTAAGTCGGCATATTTTACGGCACTAATACCAACAACTTGAGCGACATTATTAATAAACTCTGAAGTTTCTTGACGTTCTTCTTTTTTTAATCTGGATTCTAAATCAAGTTTAGCACGAGAAACTGCCTCATCTAATAAGTCTTTTAAACGGATAGTTTCCCCAGATCTAGTTTTAATTTTCTTGCCTTCTTCCCCTAAAACTAAACCAAAAGGAACATGAACTACATCAATATTTTCAGGTAATATTCCCCCACGTTTAGCAACTTGAAAAACACCAGCAAAATGATTAGCTTGCCCTACATCTGTAACATAAATAATGCGATCGCTTTTATCTTCTTTTATCCGATATTTAATTGCAGCTAAATCGGTAGTAGCATAATTATAACCTCCATCGGATTTTTGTACAATTACAGGTAAGGGATCGCCTTGTTTATTAGTAAATCCTTCTAAAAATACACATTTTGCCCCTTGATTTTCTTCTAATAAACCTGAGTTTTCTAACTCGGTAATAATATCAGCTAAAAAGGGATTATAAAAAGATTCTCCTCTTTCGGTAATCTTAATATCTAATAACTTATAAATTACTTCAAATTCCCGACGAGATTGCTCGCAAAGTAATTTCCAAGCATATAAACTATCCTCCGCTCCTGCTTGTAATTTAACCACTTCTTCCCGTGCAGTTTCTTTAAACTGCTCATCTTCATCAAAGCGCACCTTTGCTTGTTTATAAAAAGAAACTAAATCGCCAATATCTAAAGCATCGGCAGTAGTTAAAGCTTGAGGATATTTTTCCCGTAAATAAGCAATTAACATCCCAAATTGTGTACCCCAATCACCCACATGATTTAAACGGAGTACATCATGACCTAAAAATTCTAAAATACGGGCAATACTATCACCAATAATAGTCGATCGCAGATGCCCAACGTGCATTTCTTTGGCAATATTTGGACTAGAAAAATCAACAATTATTTTTTCAGGATTAGTTATTGTTTCAATACCTAAACGAGAATCATTGGCTGCGGTTTTTAATTGAGATTCTAAAAAAGAAGTTTTCAGAGTAACATTAATAAAACCAGGCCCAGCAATGGTAGGATTTTCACAACTATTACTAACATCTAAATTATCAATTATTTTTTGAGCAATATCTCTAGGTTTTTGTTTGAAAGTTTTAGCTAAAGACATAGCGATATTACACTGATAATCCCCAAATTTAAGATTAGTAGAAGGTACTAACAATGGATCAATATCAGTCATACTTTCGCCAAAAGCAGTGATTAAAGCTTGACGAAAATTGTTTTTAAGGATTTCAATAACAGGTTGCATAATTTAAAAAATTGATAAGTACAAGAATAAAATAGTATCAAAACTATGAGACATTAGGTTAAAAAGTTGTTGGTTATTTGTTAATTATCTAGTCCAAATATATGGTACAATTAATTTTACATATCTAAAGGCGATCGATGGAAATTTTGAGTGCTAGTAAGGCTAGAGCTAATTTATTTAACTTAGTAGAGCAGGTTAACAAAGACCATACACCACGAATAATTACCAGTAAAAAAGGTGATGCTGTTTTATTATCTAAAGAAGATTGGGAAAGTTTACAAGAAACACTTTATTTGCAATCTATACATGGTTTAGTTGAATCAATAAGAGAATCTGAGGAAGCTGATGATTGGGTGTCAGAGAAAGATTTTTTGAAGGCATTAAATGGAATGGAAAATTGAATTTAGTCGCACAGCTGTTAAAGATGCTAAAAAGTTGAAATCAGCTAATTTAGAAGCCCATGTTAGAGAATTGCTTGAACTTCTCAAGTCTAACCCATATCAGCCTGCTAAAGGCTACTATTCAAGGCGAATCAATATTAAACATCGCTTAGTATATTCAATCAATGACGAAACTAAAACAATTAGAGTTGTTTCTGTTTGGTCCCATTATGAGTAAAGATTATCAAAATAAGGTATTTTACGTTAAAAAGTTATTATTTATTTGTCTAGTCCAATTTCTAAATCTTAAGTAAATTAATAACTTTACTCTTAAACCGATTTCTTCCTTGTTCTTTAGCTTGATATAGTAATTTATCGGCGGCTTTAATTAGAGAAATAGGAGAAATATTATTAAGACATTCAAAAGTAGCCACACCAATACTTACACTAACATATTCACTCACATCCGAACCTTGATGGGGTATTTGCAAATTCTGAATATTTTCACAAATTATGGAAGCAATATGACTTGCTCCATTAATATTAGTATTAGATAAAATCACTGCAAATTCTTCTCCTCCATAACGTGCCACTAAATCCGTTGGACGCTTGACACTATTATTTAATGCTTGTGCCACTTTTTGCAAACATACATCTCCTGCTTGATGTCCATAAAAATCATTATATCGTTTGAAATAATCAATATCTAGCAGAAGTAATGATAAAAATAAATTTTCCCTTGCTGCTCTTTTTAATTCTTGTTTTAAAAATTCATCAAAATAACGGCGATTAGCAATTCCTGTTAAACTATCAACAATAGCAAGTTTTTTTAGTGTTTTATTAGCTTGTTCAAGGGAAAGTTGAACTCGTTTACGTTCGTTAATTTCTGTTAATAATTGTTGATTAACTTGATTTAATTCAAGGGTACGTTCTTTTACTTTATCTTCTAACTCAAGATTAAATTTTTTTAGTAATTGTTTTTGTTTTTCCGAATTATTATGCAATTGAGCTACAGATTGAGAAAGTATAATAAGTTCATCTACTCCAGTAAAAATAGGAATTTTAACTTGAGAATTACCCTGACGAATTTGATTAGCTGCTTTAGAGATAGAAATCACAGGATTAATTAATTTATCGGCAACATACCAAGCCATAGCTCCACTAACTATGCCGACAATTATTCCCCATAATAAAATAGTTTTTTGTATATTTTTAGCAATATCAAAAGCTTCCTGACTAGGCTGAGTTACTAATACAATCCATCCCAATCCCTGATAATCATTAAATCCTTGAGTTTGAGCATAGCCAATCAGATAAGAGTTTTTATTTCCAATTTTTTCTACTTGCCAACCTTTTTTATTCTTTTGTGCTGCTTGAAAACTTTGGAGATAATTGAGGTTTAAAGAAGAATTATCAGGTTGAGTTTTTGTTTGATTTATTGGAGTTATCGGTGCAAGTAAAATATCTCCTTGTTTAGATAAAATAATCACTTCAACATTGCGATACTTTTTTATGGGTTGTAGTAATTCCTCCCTAAGTTTAAGAGAAAATTCCCAGTATAAATGGGCTACTAATACTCCACTAAAATTTTCTTCTAAATCAAATACTGGCACACTTATATCCACAAATCTTAGGGGCTCTCCGTTAGGATTAAGATTAGGTATTAATCCTTTTAAAAGTTTTGCTTCATGTACATCTTGTACAGTAGGTTTTACTTTACCAGAAATAAACCAAGGACGCTCGGAGACTTTTTTTCCTTGAAGAATACTGTCGGTTGTAGCTAAAAGTAAGCCCTTAGAATCAGTTAAACCAATCCAAGCATAATCATTATAAAGATATTTTAGTTCGTCTAATAATCTACGTTTATTAAGAATAGATTGCTCTGGAGAACGAATAATGTGAAGTTTAGATAATGTTTTAATTTCTTGAAAATAAACAAACATTTGGCGATCGAGATTTATCGTCATCTGATAAGCCAACTGTTCCATTAATATACCACGATCTATTTTTATTTGAGCTTGGCTAATATAGCCAATAATCGACGATAAGAAACAAGATAAACTAAAACTTGTAGAAGCTACAGCTAGTCCTAATCTGGTTTTAAACCTACGATTTACAATACTCGAACGTAACCATGTCTTGATTTTATTCATTTACAAAAGCAATAATCTTGATCGATTGCAATTCAACTGGCAATTTCAGCTAATTCCAGCCATTTTTCAGTTGCTTCATCAATTTGTTTAGTAACACGAGAAAGTTCTTCTGTCATATTTTGTAATTCAGTATAATCGTTAGGAGCATTTTGATAAAGTTGCTGTTCAATTTCCGCTTTTTTGGTTTCCAAATCAGGAATAATTACTGACTCTAATTGCTCTAATTCTCTCTGTTGGTAATTAGATAGACTACGGCGATTTTGAGAAGTTGAATTAGATTTTTTAGTTTTTTCTTCTTGGGATTTAGTCGATTTTGAGTTAACAGAATTAACCCCATTATTTTTAGTTTCTTCTCGTTTTTTATAATCCAAATAAACGGAATAATTACCCGGATATTGACGTACGTTACCATCTGATTCGATCGCAAAAATAGTGTTGACTGTACGGTCTAAAAAATAGCGATCGTGGGAAACTAGGATAACACAACCGTTAAAGTTTTCGATATATTCTTCTAGTACAGACAGAGTTTGCACGTCAAGATCGTTGGTTGGTTCATCTAGCAGAAGCACATTGGGCGCACCCATCAAAATCCGTAATAAAAATAAACGGCGTTTTTCCCCACCAGAAAGTTTAGCAAGGGGTGAATACTGTTGATTGGGAGTAAAGAGAAATCTCTCTAACATTTGCGAAGCGGTAATTTGCGTGCCATCAGCAGTTTGGACATAGGCAGCCACATCTTTAATATAATCCATCGCCCTTTGTTCGTTTTCTGCTGCTGTAATTAAATCCTCTGAATGTTGGTCAAAATACCCAAAATGAATGGTGCTACCAATTTCCACTTTACCTGTGTCGGGTTTGATTTTTTCGGTAATTAGATTCATTAAAGTTGACTTACCTGTACCATTATTACCAATAATCCCAATGCGATCGCCGGGGCCAAATTCATAGGTAAAATCTTTAATTAAGGTGCGCTCTCCGTAGGATTTAGAAATATTATGTAATTCTATTACTTTAGTACCAATACGACGGCCGGGGGTATCAATTTCTACCTTACCCTGTACTTCTTTAAACTCCTTATCCTGCATTTCATAGACACGACCAATTCTCGCTTTTTGCTTAGTGCTACGGGCTTTTGGCCCCTTTTTAAGCCATTCTAATTCCCTTCTTAACACCCCTTGATGTTTCTTTTGAGTGCTAATAGCTGATTCTTCAGCGAGGGCTTTTTTCTCCAAATAATAAGCATAATTACCAGCATAACCGTATAAATCACCCCGATCTATTTCGAGGATACGATTAGTTACCTTATCTAAAAAATAGCGATCGTGGGTAATGAGGAAAATCGCCCCTCGAAACTGTGCTAAATATTCCTGTAACCATTCCACTGATTCAGCATCGAGATGGTTAGTCGGCTCATCCATTAATAATAAATCTGGATCGGCAATTAAAGCCGTAGCTAGGGCGATTCTTTTACAATAACCCCCAGATAAATCCCCCATTTTGGCGGTTAAATCCGTAATTCCCAACTTATCCAAAATAATTGTGGCATTGGTTTCCAAATCCCAAGCTCCTGCTGCTTCAATTTTTTCGCTTATCCGTGCTAAATTGCTCATTAGGGCATCTACCTCGGCTGAATTAGCGTGAGCCATACGATGGGATAAATCTTCATAATCACGAATTAACTGCATCTGTTCCCCAGAATCAGCAAAAACTTGTTCTAAAACGGTGCTATCTGGGTTTATTTCTGGTTGCTGCGGCAAATAGATAATTCTTGCCCCTGATTTTACGATCCTTTCTCCCCCGTCACTAGGCTCTAATCCGGCTATCATTTTAAGTAAAGTGGATTTTCCTGAGCCATTCACCCCAATTAAGCCGACTTTATCTGTATCGTCAATGCTAAAACTGGCATCTTTGAGAATTTCCTTGATACCGAAATCTTTTTTTAGGGATTGGACAGTGATAATGGTCATGGTTGAGGATGAAATTTTTTAACTATTACTACTTTAGTTTATTCAAGTTAGGACTTATCTAGTGAAACAAAAATAAGATAAACGGGAATCATCTAATCGCTCAGGTCGTTACAATTACCTGTGTCCCTAACATCAATGGACGCAATGACAGCTTGCGCTGGAAGTGGATGTTGCTCGATCGCATAACGAAATCGACGTAAAGCATGATTTACTTCAACGATGCGTTCTTTCAATTTATTTCCATCAATCATGGTGCAAAATCGGGAAGCTCCTTCCCCTGAACCTTCAAGCCGACAGCTTTGGATAATTGGAAACCATTGGTGAACATCTCCACCTGAACTGATCGTTGCCCATATTGCGTCGGCATTTCCTGAAATTTCTTGCTCAACAGTGATAGTCTGTCTCATTGCTTTCTCTCCTGTGATTGAGAATGGTTGAAATCAGAAGAGATTTCGTGGTTTTCGAAGGATTCACTCTTAATGATGAACAAACGAAAAAAACTTCACCAATTGGATCACTAGTTGCTGTTACCAATAATGCAAACAATGTGGTGGTCAGTAACAATTTTTTTAATAACACCTTAAGCTTTGCAATCTATATTGATCAGGGATGCAGTGGATCAATCATTGTCAACAATACCATTGATAGCGTCGGTGGTGGTATACGAGTCTCTGAACTCAATTAACACCAGATTATTTAGAAATGTCTTAGAATCAAATAAAGTTGGCGCAGTCTATGCCAGTAAGACCACAGGCTTAAATGTAACTGACAACTTTTTTGAATACCTATACCCAAAATGTGGTATTTTTGCATTGCTAAGTGGAGTATTTATCATACTCTTATGAGTGCATTTGGAACCTTATATTTCAACTGCTAAATATCCAAGCCCGACTTCCGCCTTATTTTACCAATGAAATTGTTTATCATTCCATTCTCTAGCTTGAGTTTCGAGTGACTTAGAAAAAGAAATCTCCAAATGTTAAGCTCATTAATATTGAGAATTATAGATGTTTGTCAATATTTCTAATCAGCTTTAATATTCAACTTCAAAAAAGTTCCCTTAAACTAATTACAAATCTGTAATAAAGATTTAACAAAAACATGAGAATAAGGAAGGTAGTCTAATAATTTAAGAATGATTTTTCTAATATAGAATATGGGTCAATTTTTTTAATTGGTTTCCTATTAGATTAATATAAAGATAAAAGAGGTAAAAAACACATCACCTCTTTTAAACAATTATAATTTTTTATTCATTTTCAAACAATTAAAAGATATATTTTTAATAAAATTCACTCAATTTTTGCTTGCCAATTATCTAAAACTTCCTTGCACACCTTTGTAAATTGGAATTTCATCAGTGGATGAATTAAGACATTTTGTATGGCTTTTTTGTATTCAAATTCAAAAACCATAATTATTTCAGTCTCATTATTCGATACCTCGTTTACAATCCAAGTACCTTTTAAAAACTTTAGTGGATATGGGTAATCTTCTGCCTCCGTATTAACCTTAAAAGAATATTGGCTTTCATCTTCCCAAAGGGTACAGGTCTCTGTCCATGAATCTTTGCCATGTGAACAAGAACGAACCATACCGTTTTTCTCTCCTGATATTATTTGGGAATTATCAATATTGGGAGCTACGGTGTGATAGTTGCCTACATCAGAAATCACTTCCCAAACCCTTAACTTTTCTTTTAAACCTGAATAATTTCCGCCCTTTTTTACTTTCTTCATCAATTCTTGCTAGCCCTTTACTTTGACCTATTGCCATGATTAACACAACTAGGGCTACTATTGTAATTATAACATTCCCTTCTAATGAAATATTAAATGGATTGAATAATAATAAAAGAAGACTACCGATTACCCATAGTATATCTTGAATTATGATCCATAAAGAAGCTAATGCCCTTTGCTTTTTTATTTCCACAACAATTGTCAAAGCAAAAAATAGCAGTAGAATACCTAGAATCATAAAAAAATTACTTGGTTCTAGACCAAATAAATTTTCAATATTTTTCTGGAACATTAAAGACATAACTCCACAAAAGGTAGAGAAAGTCGCATTCATTGTAAAGAATTTTTGTAGTGTGTTCATGTGTATATTTTTTTTATAAAGTAAAATTACTGAGACAAATATTCATTCTATTGAATATATCAGAATAATCATTCTGGAATAAAGCAAAAAAATTAGAGCTTCTCTATCATGAAAAGAATTCCCCTTATGTAAGTTTGAACATCCTTCCTGGATGCAGGCGATCTGGCATATGTTGTCAAACCAAGAACACTCCCAACTAGAAATTCAGTAACCTGCGAAATATCGGCATCTTCTGCAATTTCGCCATTTTGCTTAGCTGTATTCAATGCTCGTGCGAATCCTTGGCGGAGTCGGGAAAAGTACTGTTGAACCTGAGATACAACTATTTCGTCATGGGATGAAACTTCAATAGCCGTATTGCAGATGAGGCAACCCAAGGTACTAGAGGGGTGATCGAGATATTCGATGAATTGTTGAAAGAATCGCTTAATCTCCACCAAGGAAGGATCTGGCTGTTTTCTCTCAAACATCAACAGACGTTGAGAAATAACTGTACTCAGATACAAGTCCAACGCCCGTTGAAACAACTCTTGTTTGCCACCAAAAGTTTCATATAAGCCATAGCGTTGTACCCCTGAACGCTGAACTAAATCAGCCATTGAAGTATTCTGGTAGCCTTTGTACCAGAATAGGTGCATCACCTGTTCAAGACAGGCTTCAGGGTCAAACTCTTTGTACCGGGGCATTGGCATTCCAGAATATTCGTTCTGGAATTAGAATAACAGCAATATTGCTTGCCTGTCAAGAGGTCAAAAATACAGCGAAATGAAACCATTGCTCTGCAACATACTTGCTGTAAGCTCAGGGAACAGTTGTCGAAGCAATTTTATTGATTCAAGAACCCACTGAAATGGATGAAACAGACTATTTACTTTCAACAGAAGCAAACCGTCAACATCTCAAAGAAGCCATAGAATCACTCAAAAATCCTGACAACTATATTTATGTATATCCTGCTAAATTATGAGGAAAGTTGCCTTTCTCACCCGAATTTTTGATGAATTTAACCAATGGGCAATAGAAGACAAAAAAATTTACGCTAAAGTTGTCAACCTCATTAAAGATATTCAATTTTTAGTTTAGCATTACGAGTTAATTTAACTTGAAATACCATGTTTTTCTGGCATTTCTTCGATAAATTGATTTAGAGATTGTGTATCATCTTTAGTAATATCTTCTAAGCCTTTTTTGATACGAATAATTTTAATCATTGTAATTAACCTACAGCATATTCTACTAATTCCGCTAATTTACCCCGTAAAGTTTCGAGTCCCAAACCTTTACCCGCAGAAATAAATAAAGCGAGGGGATATTCTTCTTTTGCTATATTTAAAGTCTCACTATCGGCTACATCTATTTTATTAAAGACGAGTAACATTGGCCCCGGAGTAATAGGCATTTCCGATAATATTTGAGTTACAGAATTAATCTGTTTTTGCCAGGCAGGATGGGATAAATCGACTAAATGCAATAAAGCATCAGCTTCGCTGACTTCTTCTAAAGTAGCTCGAAAAGCATCTATTAGAGCAGGAGGTAACTCCTGAATAAAACCGACAGTATCAGTAACTAAAATAGTTTGCCGCTCTCCAGTAAGGGGATGATTAACAGTTAAACGACGGGTAGTAGGATCGAGAGTAGCAAATAGTTGATCCGCTACATATACATCGGCATTAGTAATTGTATTAATTAAAGTTGATTTCCCGGCATTAGTATAACCAACAATGGCAATACTGGGTACTTCCTGTTTATCCCGTTGTTGTCTGAGCCTGCTACGATGGGCTTGCAGTTGATTAACTTCTTTTTGCAGTCTAGTAATACGGCGCTGAATTGCCCGACGCTCCGTTTCTAGCTTGGTTTCACCAGGTCCACGAGTACCAATACCTCCCCCCAAACGAGACATAGCCTGACCTCTACCAGTTAGACGAGGTAACATATATTCTAATTGGGCTAACTCTACCTGTAGTTTACCTGCCCCAGATTGGGCGCGTTGAGCAAAAATATCAAGAATAACCTCAGTTCGATCAACTACTCTTACTCCTAATTTAGTTTCTAGATTACGCTCTTGAGCCGGAGATAAATCTCGATTAAATGCTACTAAATTCGCTCCTAATCTCTGTACTGCTAAAGCAATTTCTTCTACTTTACCCTCACCTATAACCGTACGAGGATGGGGATTAGAACGTTTTTGGCTAATTTTATCTAATACCTCACCACCGGCAGTATCCACTAAACGGGCTAATTCCGCTAGGCTATTGTCAAACTCATCTTCGCTCATACCTTGAGTCATTAACCCAATTAATAATACTCGATCGCGATTTATATCAACTTCTCTTGAAGTAAATTCTCTCCTAAACTCTTCTTCTAAACTTTCGACTAAATCAAGAAAATCCTGCTCGCACAGTTGCTCTAAATTTAAAGGTGATGATACTTCCCAGTAATTACTCTGGTTTAAATTTAGCTCAGTTTGAGGCACAAGGTGGGCTGTGTAGGTATCTTGAATATAGCCAGTTAATCCTCCTCCTCGACGCTCAAAACCACTTCCGGTAAGAGTTATTGTGATTAGAGCATCTAAGCGTTGTAAAGCCATTGCCGTTAGGCTTGATTCCTTTGGTGGTTCTTGTTTAAGTTTAGTAGCCAGACAACGAATACCGCAAAGTCTCTCTGCACCATAACGAGGTAATTCTAATAGAGGAATTTGAGTTTCTCGTGGAGAACCAACTCCAACTCTAATTACTTGTCCTCTACGATTAATATAGGCACAAACTGATTGATTTAGTTCTGTACTAATAGCAGCGACTCTTTGAGCAAATTCTGACGTTGTAAAGCGATCGCCGGGTATTTTTTGGTGATATAGTCTTTGTAATTGTTTAATCTGACTAGATTTAAGTCCCTGTAAGTTGCCAAATATGGTATCTATAGGCTTTTCTCCTTGAATAATGCTAATTACTCTATAATATCTATTTTTTTAGCTTATTAAAGCTAAAAAAATTATTATCTTTTGCTTTTCTTTACTAAAATTTCTTAATTTTATAATTAATATCTTAACTAACTTTTTAGGCGCACCGCAAAGCGAATCTCGAAGAGATCGCTATGGCAATGCTAAAAATGTTAAGTTAAACTTATTTAAAGGCTCAGATAATCTACTGAAAAAACTGAAATATTGATTGAAGATTTGAGGATGAGAAAATTAGCAGTAATTGAAAGAATAAAAGGAATTGAACCCATAGCTAAAGCCGATAATTTGGAAGCAGTTATCATCAAAGGATGGACTGTAGTAGTTAAAAAAGGGGAATTTAAAGTAGGCGATTTAGTTGTTTATTGTGAGATTGATTCATTTTTACCTATTCGAGAAGAATTTGAATTTTTGAGGGCTAGTTCCTATCGCAAAATGGGAGAAAAAGAAGGTTTTAGAATTAAAACCGCAAAATTGAGAGGGCAATTATCTCAAGGTATAGTTTTTGCTATATCTCTTTTTCCAGAACTTCAAGAAATTGATTTAAAAATTGAAACTGATGTTACAGAAATCCTAGGTATAAATAAGTATGAAACACCAATTCCCTTGTCTTTAACTGGTGAAGTTATTGGCTCATTTCCTAGTAAAATCAAAAAAACTGACCAAGAGAGAATCCAGAATTTATGGGATGAATACTCGATACAATTTAAAGAGATAGAATTTGAAGAATCTCTTAAATTAGATGGTACTTCTATGAGTGTTTATTATTTAGATGGTCACGTTGGGGTGTGTAGTCGCAATTGGGAATTGAAAGAAAGTAATAATAATTCTTATTGGTTGACAGTTCATAAGTTAAATCTTCAAGACAAATTAATTTCTTTAAATAAAAACCTAGCACTTCAAGGGGAATTAATGGTACCTGGAATACAAGGAAATAAGGAAAAATTAGACGAGATTAAATTGTTTATTTTTGATATTTGGGACATAGACAATCAAAAATACTTATCTTCTCAAGAACGACTTTCTCTGATAAAATATCTCGATTTATTGGCTATACCTTGTTCTTATCCTGTAAAAATATTTTCTGAATGTTCCACTTTAGAGGAATTATTAAATCGTACCAATGGTAAATCATTAAATGCCAAACAAAAAGAGGGGAATGTTTATAAATCATTGTATCCTCTCGATGGAGAATTAATTAGCTTTAAAGTTATTAACAATAATTATTTATTAAAAAATGAATAACTTAAAAAAATCTTTGATAACATAATGACAATGAAAAAACAAATTAAAATTGCAGTAGTTGGAGATATTCATTATCAATGGGAATATGAAGATCATCTGGCTTTAGAATCTTTAGAAGTTGATTTGGTGCTATTTGTTGGCGATTTTGGTAATGAAGCTGTAGAAATAGTTAGTAAAATTGCTTCCTTAAATCTTCCCAAAGCTGCAATTATGGGCAACCATGACGCTTGGTATAGCGCAACAGACTGGGGACGAAAAAAATCCCCCTATAATCGCAATCAGGAAGATTGGGTACAACAACAGCTAAATTTATTAGGAGCGGCTCATGTGGGTTATGGTAAGTTAGATTTACCTGATTTAGAATTGTCTATAGTCGGTAGCAGGCCTTTTTCTTGGGGAGGCTCACAATTAATTGATAAAAAATTTTTAAGCGATCGATACGGTATTAATAATTTTAACCAATCAACCGCACTTATAGTTGCTCAAGCTGAAAAAACTGCCTACAATAATATTATTTTTTTAGGTCATAATGGCCCCTATGGTTTAGGAAAAGAACCAGAAGATACCTGTGGCAAAGACTGGCAACCCTTGGGCGGTGATTTTGGAGATCCAGATTTTACTGATGCTATTACTCAAGTGCGTCAAACAGGAAAACATATTCCTTTAGTTGCTTTTGGACATATGCACCATACTTTAAGACATACTAAAAAAAGATTGCGTACTAGGATTAATTTTGCTCAGAATACAGTTTTTTTGAATGCTGCGAGGGTACCTAGGATTATTGAAGAAGAAGGTTTGCGTCGTCGTAATTTTTCTTTAGTAACCTTGGAGAATTTTATAGTTAAAGATATTTCTTTGGTTTGGTTAGATCGTGATTTTAGTATTTATTCCCAAGAAATTCTTTATCAACTCTAGACAATAAGGGAATTTTTTGTTACAATCGCATATTGGTGCTGGAGAGGTGGCAGAGTGGTCGATAGCGCTCGACTTGAAATCGAGTGAAGTGTGAAAACTTCCGTGGGTTCAAATCCCACCCTCTCCGTTTGTCAGATTGCTTTATTCGTGGGATTTTCACGCCACAAAAAAGCTTTCCTACTTAGGGTTTGCTGAACTCGTTGGCTGGTTAGGATAAGTACTCAGCCCTTCGACTGTCGCTCAGGGCAAGCAGTGCAAGCTTTTTTATGGTTTTTATATTGATTGCTTGCACTTTTCTCAATTAATAAATATCATAACCAATTGGCAACAAGAATAAAAGGACTCCAATAATATGGAGACTGGAACTCTGGCTTGGTAAGTAATGCTAACTGAGCTTGCCGAAACGCTTGAGCTTTGGTCACTCCGGGTTCTGCCAAAGCCTGATAAAAAGTTGTATTTGTTTGCACTGCTCCTAACGGGGTGGTAAGCGATCGCCCAAGGTAGTGCTTTAAATCAAATCCGGTTAATTTAAAATTAAGTTATTAACTAAGCGAGTAAGAAAATCTCTATGGAATCTATTGAACAAATAATCGAAAAAGCTTTATCTTTACCTAATGCCTCTAGAGTATTAATTGTGGAAAAATTGGTTGAAAGTTTAGAATTTGACCTAGACGAAACTATTAGCGATCTTTGGAATAATGAGGCAAAAAAACGTAGAGATGAGGCACGAAAAAATATAGTACAAGCTATTCCAGGATCAGAAGCCTTAGCTCAAGTAAGAAGAATAATTGAGCCATGAAGTATGCTTTTCATCCTGAAGCTTTAAAGGAATATGCTCATGGAGTAGAATTTTATGCCGAGCAACGAGTTGAACTAGCACAAGGGTTTATTAATGCTGTTGAAAACGCTATCTTTAAGATAGTTCAGTTTCCTAATCGTTACTCAATAATTGACGAAGATATTCGTCGCTGTTTAATTCAGAAATTTCCCTATGCAATTCTTTACACTATTGAAGAAAATTCTATTTTGATTTTAGCAATTATGCACTGTAGTAGAAAACCCGGATATTGGCAAGAGCGAATTAAATTAGATGATTAAACTTTTGAATAACGAATATCAAGAAACATAATAGATAGAGACAATTGGAGCAAGGTGGCGATCTTGAAGAAATTCAGTGTAATCTGCAAAGTTATCAAGTCCTACATAACCAAGTACGATTTCAGTGAGTCCCCAAATAGCGATATTGATTAATAGTTTTTTCCAATTTACTAAATTAGCTTGGTTTAATTTTTCTAGCATTGCTCTTCTCTCCCTAACTTTGGCAGATGATCCTAGAACATCCGACTCAATCTGCTTACAGTATGACAACGATTTCCCGCAGAGAAAATACCGAAAAGTTAAGGAAACAACTCAGAAAAGTTAAGGAATTAATTTTAATAAATAAATTTTTGGCGTTGCTGATTACAGCAGTTTTCGCCCCCCAGAATTGGGGGTTATATCATGTCAGCTTAAATGCACCTAATATAGAAAGGTTGCGATCGCATTTTTTAATTAAACTTTCTACTTTATCCTATGACTGGGGAATTAAGCTTGCTATTCCTATACTTACTTTCATCAAAGAATTTTTAAACGATCCTACAGAGGGAATTGAAAGAGACTCAATTTTATTAAGGATTGTCTCAGCAATTTTTTTGCTTTCAGAAGTTTCAAGATTAACAAGAACAATTGCAAATTCTTCTCCTCCATAGCGACAAACCAGATCATCTGGTCGTTGTATGGTTTGTTTTAGTGCTTGAGCAACTTGAGTAAGACATCGATCGCCTGCTTGATTTCCATAGGTATCGTTATAATCTTTAAAGCGATCGAGTTGACAAAACATCAGTTAGTGAAACTACATCAGAACAAGAAATTAAATCACAAGTATCAGAACAAAAAGAGAGTGAAATTCCAACAGCAGAAAAAAATAATGAGACTCAAACAGGTGATTCTTCTGATAATCAAAATAAATCTGATTCTAATTCTGAACCAGAATCACCTCAATAATAACACAAAATTATCTGTAATCTAAACATATATAAAGTCAAGATTTAAGGGAGAAGTTAACTTAGAATAACTTTTCCCTTATTTTATATTTAATAGTACTTTTATTTAGTAGATAAACATAAATAAAATATTTAACAAATCAGATGTTAATCTAAGTTATACTATCTGTGAAAAATAATATTTAACTAAATTTAGGAGATTATGACAGATAGAATTATTAGTATTGGTGATAAACTTACGGTTGTTGCTGGTGATGAAATAACAGTTCCTGTTATTCTTAGTGATGCTACTGATATAATCGGAATTGACCTACAAATTCAGTATAATAATCAAGTTCTTGAATTAATTTCTTCCCAACAAAATATTAAAAAAGGTGATATTACAGCCAATCAAGCAAATGAAAATAATAAAGATTGGAGTGTTTTAAATAGTATTATAACTAACGGTAATATTAATACAATTAACCTGACTGCTTTTACTTCTCTTCCTTCTGTAGTAGGAGTTGGTACTATTGTTGAAATTACTTTTACGATTAAAGATACTGCTGCTGTTGGTACTATTTCCCCACTTCAATTAAGGAATGCTGGATTAAATAATTTATCTAGGGATGATTTTGATATATTACTTGATAATGGAATTATAACAATAACAGACCAAAGTTCTTCTAATTTTTCCCCTACTTTAGTAACTCCAATAACGGATCAAACCACAGAACAAAATAGTAATTTTAATTTTAAAATTCCTGATAATATTTTTAATGATTTTGATA
Organism: uncultured bacterium; assembly: GCA_964413275.1. Lineage (GTDB taxonomy): Bacteria > Cyanobacteriota > Cyanobacteriia > Cyanobacteriales > JAABRE01 > JAABRE01. The sequence continues at coordinate 25,086 of CAYPSO010000014.1, forward strand.
ATGAAACTTTAATTTATTCTGCTAATCTAATTAATAATAATACTCTTACAAGTTTACCAGAATGGTTAAGTTTCGATCCTGAAGTTCGTACCTTTACTGGTATTCCTGAAAACGAAGATGTAGGAGATTTTGAGATTAAAGTAAAAGTCGCTGATGGTCAAGGAGAAATCGCAGAAACTGAATTTACTCTTAATGTCGAAAATATTAACGATATACCAGAATTAATTAACCCAATTCCTAATTTTAGTATTTTTATAAATCAAGAATTAAATTTCCAAATTCCTAATGATACATTTATTGATATAGATGAAGATCAATTAACTTATAAAGCGACTTTAGAAGATGATACTCCTTTGCCAGATTGGTTAAATTTTAATCCTAATAATCAAACATTTACAGGTACTCCCACTAATCAAGATTTAGGGGAAACTACGATTAAAATAGAGGTCGATGATGGTAATGAAGGAATAATTAGCGATTTATTTAATTTAAAAGTTATTCAGGTTAATACTGCTCCCATCGTCGCTAATCCTATTGCTAATGTTTTTGCTGAAGAAGATAACTTTTTTGTACTAGAAATTCCCGAAGAAGTTTTTACAGATGCAGATTATCATCAATTAAGCTATTCTGCTAGTTTGGATAATGGTAATTCTCTGCCAAGTTGGTTAACTTTTAATCCTAATACTCGCTTATTTTCTGGTACTCCTAGAAATATAGATATTGGTACGCAATCTATTAAAGTAACAGTTAATGATGACAATGATGGACAAGTTAGCAATACCTTTAATTTAACAGTAGCAAATACCAATGATGAACCTATTTTAGCCAATTCTATTCCTGATATGAATACCGCCAAAGATAGTTTATTCAATTTCCAAATACCTGTTAATACTTTTACTGATGAAGATAATGATAATTTAACCTATTCTGCCACCTTAGCTAACAATCAACCTTTACCAAATTGGTTGAGTTTTGACCCTGATAATTTAACTTTTAGTGGGACACCAACCAATAATCAAGATGTGGGTACAATTGAGATTAAAGTAATAGCAAATGATGGCAATGGTGGCACAGTTAGGGATATTTTTAATTTAACAGTTATTAGTATTGATGACGATCCTGCGGATTTATTAGCAGTTAATTTTGATGTTATTTCAGATCGCATTTTAGCTGGAGAAACCCAAGTAACATTTAGTATTAAAAATGAAGGTATTGGTACAGCTAAATCTTTTAAAGTTGATTTAATGTATTCTCAAGATCGAAATATTGGCGATTCTGAAGATTTAGTAATAAGAACTTTATCTTATGAGAATTTAGAGGCTAATGATACTTTAATCGTAGATTCCTTACAGGTTTCCTTGTCCAATAATATCAGAAATGCTTTATTGGCAAATGCGATTAATGACGATCCTATTGGTTTAGGTATTGATCGCCTATCAACAAATCAGAACTATTTAGGATTAATTATTTATGATAATAGCGCTCAACTAATTGAAGATAATACTGCTAATAATTCTAATCAAGGTAAGGGGCAAGATTTAGACGATATTACCTTATTTCCTTGGGATATTAATAATGATGGTAGGGTGACACCTATGGATGCTATTTTTATTATTAATAATCTTGGGGAAACTATTACTAATAATAATCAATTAGCCGATGTAAATAATGATAATTTAATTGACAATCTCGATGCGATCGCATCTATTTCTCGCCTTGGTTATAGGGTTAATTCTAGTGTAATTGAAGTTTAAAGGTTAATAGTTGGATTGTATATTAACTATTCATTAAGATCGAGGACGTTTTGAAGAATTATCCCATTCTGTAAATTGACTTTTAACATCATTCCTAATATATCCCTCAATACCACTTCTAGAGGCACGATAAAATGCCCCCTTAACTGCTATTAATAAATTATCCCAATCAATTTGACGCACTGTTAATAATTTTAATTTTTTTAACCAATCTTCTAACTCCTGTAAAGCCGCAATACTCTTTTCATAACTACTATCCATATCATCTTTTAAAGGCGTGGACATCCTCAAAGGATCTCGTTGTACTGCTGCTATGCCCTGACGCACAGCCACTTTAATTTGCTCTCTACATTCAGTCTGAGCGCGCTTTTCTTGTTGCTCTTTACCCTGTTTGCTAGAGGCATATAGGGGAGGAAGACGATTAAGCGCAAAGGTTGCTACTTCTACTCGTTCGATATATTGAGCTACTTTAGAGGGCAACATATTCACTTGCCGATTAATTTCCTTGGCTACTAATATCTCCATAACATTTTGATAAGTATGTTCTTGATTTTCAGGTGTTGTAGTCATAGTTAATCCTGTTAGAATGGTGAAAATAGGTAAAATATGTGAAGCTTAAATGGAGTCACTCGTTCCTCGGTTGATCTCAACAAGCTTATTTTTGGTAGATAATCCCGATTTTATTTTTATATGAGATTTTGGTACTTTAAACTGTTTGGCAAGTATAACAATTAATTCCTTATTTGCCTTTCCATCAACAGGTGGTGAGCGCAAACTAACTTTAAAACTACCATTTTCAATTTCTTCTATTTTTTGATGTTTGGAGTTAGGCTTAACCTTAACTTGTATTTTCATGTTTACAAATAAGACCATCGTTTATTCGACATACTATCAATTATATTTTGATTAGGCTCTGATTTTTAAAGCCTTCAGTGAGGACAAACAAATGAATGAAGAACTAAATCCGAGGGATTTATCCACAGATAAAGATAAAGATAATACTAGCGAGCAGCTTAATCCAGAATCAGACATAGATGACATTAAACTGAATCGTCGCCGAAGACGGATTTGGTTTTGGGTTAGTACCATTTTGCTGATAACTTTAGGGAGCGGTTTTACCTATGGTTGGTTTTTTATTCAGAAAAAATTAGCCCCACAAGTTGAAAAAAGCCTCATGGCAACTTTCGATCGCCCCATTAAATTAGGTAAAGTAGAGCAGTTTACCTTTAATGGATTGCGTTTTGGCGCAACAGAAATACCAGCAACAGCCAACGATTCTGATAGAGCTACTGTTCAAGCAATTGATGTGGATTTCGATCCTTTATTATTCCTCACCACCCTCACCCTGAAGCTTGATTTAACCCTGATTCAACCCGATGTTTACATTGAACAAAATGAAAAAAAAGAATGGGTTTCTACCAAGATTATTCAACAAGAAAAAAAAGGGCCAATTAAAATCGATTTAGAGAAAATAGCAGTAGAAGATGGAGAAGCCATATTAGTACCTAGAAATAAGGAAGGTAAATTAGGCAAACAAGTACCATTAATCATTAAATCTGGTGACGTTAGTTTAGCCGATAGCAATCAACAAATTTTTGTCAACTTAAATGGAGGATTTTCAGCCCAAGATGAATTTAACGTTACTGCCAAAACTAATTTAACCGAACAAACCTATCAAGTTAGTTTAAATACTAAAAATACAGATATACCAACTATAACTAACTTTATTTCTTTGCCTGTAACCTTAGAAAAAGGCAAACTTACTAGCAGTGTAGAAGTTGAAGGAAAAGGGAAAGAAATTCCCTCAACCACAGGAATAGCGCAAATAGAAAATGGAACTATGGTTATTCCTAATGTTCCTCAGCCCGTAACTGATGCAAATTTAGAAGTAAGATTTAAAGGAAAAGAAGCCCAAATAGTGAGATTTACCAGCTTATTTGGACAAATACCAACTATTGCTTCAGGTACAGTTGACTTTGAAAAAGGTTGGAATGTTACCGCCGCTAGTGACTTTAATTTTAGCGATTTATTTAATACTTTTAAAGTAAAAAAATTCCCCGTTAACTTAATAGGAGGAGCTAACGCAGTAGCGCAAATAACAGGGCCTTTAACCAAGCCAATAATTACCACCGATATAAAATCAAACCAACCTTGGAAAATTGATAAAGTAAGCGTTAAAGAATTTAAAGCCAATGCTCTAATAACTACAGAAAAAATAACTATTAACAGTATGAACTTAACTCCTATTTTAGGAGGAAATATTACAGGCAAAGGAACAATTAATTTAAAAGATAAAAAAGACTTAAAAATAGATTTAAACGCTGATAACATCCCCGCAGGTGCAATAGCTTTATTATATCAACCTAATTTAGCAATTCCTGTCGGCTTATTTAATGGTAAAGGTCAAATAATTGGTACTTTAGATAAACCTAAAGATATTGCCTTTACTGGTAATGGCAATGCCAAAGTAGCTGACGGGACAATTTTACTGAAAAACATTAAAGTAGCCCAAGGAAAATGGCAAAGTGAAGTAGAAGCACAGGGATTACAAGCAGAACAATTATTAAATAGAATCGAACGAAAAATCCCCCAAGGAGTCATTAATGGCAAATTTCAATTAGGAGGTGATTTAAAAGATTTAGGCTTAAAAGGAATTAACATTAACGGTACGGGAAATTTAACCACTAGCTCCGGTAGCATTGATTTGTCTAGTTTAAGCTTAAATAATGGACAACTAGAAGCCAATCTTAATGCTGTTAATGTTAATGTAAATAGTCTGTTGAGTTTATCTCGACCTATAGCTTATCAAGAGCCAATTAATGGTACTTTTAACATTAGAAGTAATGTTAGTAATCCTGAAAATTTAAGGTTTATTGGTATTACTAATGTAGCAGGTGGTTCAGTTAGAATTGAAGGAGAATTAGCCGGACAAAACTTAACAGGGACAATTTATACTGCTAATCTAAAAACTAATCAAGTATCGCCCCAACTTCCCGACGCTTTATTAACAAGTAATTTTACCTTTACTGGCAATTTAGGAAACTTCAATTTAGAAGGAATAAAAGGTAATGGAGGAGGTAAATTAGAGTTAGCTGGTGGTAATATTTATGTTGATGGTAATGTTCGCTCTGGAGAATTTATTGGTACAGTTAACACCACAGGAATACAACTTAATAAATTATTACCACAAATTCCTTCAGGAGTATTTAATAGCAGGTTTAAAGTAGAAAGCGATTTAAGTAATCTTAGCCCAGACAAGCTCAACGCTAAAGCCAACGGTGAAATCAACATAGCTGGAGGTATAGTTACAGTTGATAGCAATATTACAGATGGTGCACTGGTTGCTGATGTTAATACGGTGGGAGTACAAGTTAGTCAACTATTACCTCAACTGCCCACAGGAAAATTAAATAGTCAAGTTAATGTTCAAACTAATCTTAGTGATTTGAGTGTGGCGAGTATTAATGCCAATGGTAAAGCTAGTTTAGTCAGTTTAGGTGGCCGAATAGATATTAATAACCTATCTTTAAAACAAGGACAATGGCAAGGTAACGTCATCGCCCAAGGGGTAGAATTAGCCCAAGTACCACAAATGCCTAACCGATTAACCGAAATAGGTGGTCAAATAGGAGGGGATTTTCAGTTAGCCGGAAATCTAGAAAATCTTACTCCCAATGGTATTTTAGCAACAGGTGAAGGTAAGCTTAATATTGCTGGTGGGGCAATAGCCGCTAAAGATGTGGAGTTAAACCAAGGTAAATTCCAAGCACTCATAACTTCTAAAGGAGTACAACTAACCCGTATTAATTCCGAATTAGAGGGAAATTTAAACGGAGAAATCGCCTTAACTGGTGATGTAAATAATCTTAATCCCACCGGTATTACCGCTCAAGGTAATATCAATTTAACCGAAGGTGTTGCCCCTATTTCAGAACCAATTATGGCTAGTATCGGTTGGGATGGTAAAACCTTAACCACAAAAACCGAGGCAGGGGAAACTTTACAGTTAGAAGGCTCTGCCGATGTTAATCTGGAGAAACCGGGTTTAGCCGCCGTTGAGCAAATGGATTTTGATGTAGCAGCCAATAATATTGATTTAGCTAAATTACCTTTACCAATACCACAACAAGTAGAAGAGAGTTTAGCAAAAAATAATGAAGAAATAGTTACAGGTAAAGCCTCTTTTAACGGCACAATTGCTGGCAATCTTCAAAGACCAGAAATTCAAGGAGATGTGTCTTTAAAGAATTTAACCCTACCTGTTTTAAAATTTGATGAACAATTAACTGGCACAGTTGCCATGACATCAGCCGGTGCAATAAATCTCGATTTAAAGGGAGTTGAAGATAAAATACAGTTAACTTTAGGCAATAATTATGAACCAGAAAACTTTCTTTTAAAAGTAGATAGTTTAGAAGTTAAAGGAGAAAAAGAAGAAGATATTCTCACCGTCGTAACTAATGACGTACCTTTAGAATTAGTCAAAAAAGCCGCTTTAATTTATTCTTTACCTATTAATCCGACTTTATTACAGCGTTCAGAATCTGGATTTGTGGCTGAAGATTTTCAGGGTAGTGTATCTGCTCAATTAGCGGTTAATTGGCCTTCTCTTACCTCAAAAAAAGCTTTGCCTCTGTTTGATGCAGAGGCGAAAATCAAAGATATAGATATACAGCAATTATTGATTGCTTTGCAAATTTTTGAATATTCTGATTTTAGTCGAGGTTTAAAAGAACCAGAATATGCTGATGCCGATGCTCTTTATGCCGATAAACAAGTCAAAGACAAAGCTTTATTCTCTGTTAGTGCCAAAAAAACTATCTCTAATCAATTGCGTCGTCTCTCAGAAATTAGTGCTTTTTTAAAACAACAAAAAATTAAACGTCAGGAAGATTCTAAGATTCCTGAATTAAAAGAGTTAGAAGGAGATGTTAATGTAACTTTAGCGGCTAGTAATACCTTAGATTCAGGAATTTTAGCTCAGATTAATTTAGATGGCGGTAGTACAGAAAATCCTTGGCGTTGGGGTGAATATGAAGCCCAAAAAGTAGCCTTAAGAACAACTTATAAAGATAATGTCTTAGCCATAAATCCTTTGAGAGTTGAGTTAGGAGATAGTACCATTGAATTATCTTCTCGATGGGGAGAGAGAAAAACTGCCAATATTAAATTAGAAAATGTTTCTCTAGATTTAGTTGAAAATTTTGTAGATATACCTGCCTTTGTGACTGTTGGCGGAGGAATTAATGGTAATGTTAATCTGGTAGATATTTTAGAGAATATGCAAGCCATTGGCGCTCTTAATATCAAAAATGGTACTATTAATCAAACTCCGATTCAGTCAGCTAATGCGAGTTTTACTTATCAAGATTCTCGCCTTGATTTTTTATTTAGTAGTCTTTTAACTGAAAAAGGAGATCCTTTAACGGTTACTGGTACTTTTCCTTATCAATTACCTCTGGGTAATAAACCCGAAAGTGACGATGTTTTATTGAATGTTTCCATTAAAAATCAGGGAATGATTCTTGTAAATTTATTGAGTCGCAATCAAGTTAATTGGATTGATGGTGAGGGAGATGCACAACTACAAGTAACCGGTAGATTTAATCAAGGAGGAGGGGGTTTAAGGGACTTAAAAGCAGAAGGAGAAGCGCTTATCAATCAAGCTACTATTACAGCTAATGCCTTACCAGATGAACCCTTAACTGATGTTCAAGGTAAAATTCTGTTTAATCTTGATGATATACAAGTAGAGGAATTAACTGGAAAATTCCGTCAAGGTGAGGTTGCTGTTGCGGGAAATATATCTTTATCTCAACCTATTCCCCAAGATAATCCTTTGAATGTCGATCTCAGCGACTTAGCTATTAATTTAAAAGGACTTTATCAAGGAGGTGTAAATGGCAACTTAACCATTAATGGTAGTGCTTTAGAACCAAGTATTACAGGAGATTTAGAGTTATCTAAAGGACGAGTTTTCTTAGCTGAATCCCAAGGAGGGGGAGGTGGTGGTGGAGTTGCCGGGGCAGATGGTGAAGGTTTCCAAGCCCAGTTTGATAATTTAGAACTCCAATTAACCGATAACATTCAGATTACTAAAGCACCAATTCTCAACTTTTTAGCTCAAGGCGACCTGATTTTGACTGGAACTCAAAAGAAACCTATTCTCGACGGTACAATTAACTTAATACGGGGTCAAGTTAACTTATTTAGCGCTCAGTTTGTTTTACAGGGAGGTTATGATAACCGTGCTTGGTTTGTTCCGACTGAAGGATTAGATCCTTATTTAGATGTTTTACTCAAAACCACAGTACCTGAAACTACACGGCAAATTACCAGAACAGATCCTTTATCTGCAGAGATTGCAGACAATCCTCAAGCGGAAGTCGGAGGGTTACAAACTGTGCGTATTGAAGCTAAAGTTTCTGGACAAGCTAGTAAAATTTCGGAAAATTTAGAATTAACAAGTAGTCCTCAACGTAGTGAATCAGAAATTGTGGGACTTTTAGGAGGTCGTTTTGTTGATACTTTTGATGGCGGTGATACAACTTTAGGATTAGCTAGTTTAGCAGGTTCAGCATTTTTAGGCAATATTCAAAATACCATTGGTAATGCTTTAGGCTTAAGCGAATTTCGCCTATTTCCGACGAATGTAAGAGAGGAATTTGCCGAAGAGTCTGGAGGCGGTAGTAATTCTAATTTTGGTTTAGGTGCAGAGGTTGGTGTGGATATTGGCCGTCAATTTTCTTTATCTGTTTTAAAGGTAATTAATACTCAACAACCTTTTCAATATGGTATTCGTTACCGTATTAATGACAATCTTCTCTTTCGTGGTTCAACCGATCTTTCTGATGACAGTAGAGGAGCATTTGAATATACTATTAGATTTTAACTGACAATATTGTTAATTATTCAAAATGACGCAAACCCCTCCCGTAACACAAGCTTCCAGCTTGTCAAATACTCAATAAGAGATATTTTTGGTAGGATTAAAATAAACTCATATTATAAAAGTAAATAATGATTAATTTTAGCTTATCCCCTCAAACGGAAAATCGCTTATCCCTTGTAGCTCATCAACTAGGTAAACAAGAACATGAGTTAATAGAAGAAGCAGTTATTAATTATCTTGAAGAATTGGAAGATATAAAGGAAGCCGAATATAGATTAAACAATGCTGACTCTTATTTAACCCTTGAGCAATTGGAGAAAAATCTTGACTTGGAAAATTCAAATTGATGTCAGGATAGAAAAAGATTTAAAAAAATTAGATAAAACTGCCCAGAAAAAAATTATCTCTTACTTAAAAGAATATATTGCTAACCAAGATAACCCTAGATTATTTGGTAAAAGTTTACAAGGTAATAAAAAAGGATTATGGCGTTATCGCGTTGGTGATTATCGTATTATTTGTCAAATATTAGATCGGGAATTAATTATTTTAGTAATTAAAATAGGACATCGAAAAACAGTTTACTTAGATTAAATAATATAATTTATTTTCTATGCTATGAATATAAAATTATGTCTCAATTACTGGAAAATCGCTATCAAATTCTTAGAGAATTATCTGAAGGAGGCTTTGGCAAAACTTTTATTGCTGAAGATACCCAAATGCCCTCCCGTCGTCGCTGCGTCATTAAGCAATTAAAACCAATTAATCAAGGTTCAAACATATACGAATTGATTAAAGAAAGATTTCAAAGAGAAGCAGTAATTTTAGAAGATTTAGGGAATCATAGTTCTCAAATACCCACTTTATACGCTCATTTTTCCTCAGAAGATAAATTTTATTTAGTACAAGAATATATTGAAGGAGAAACTTTAGCTCAAAGAGTCCAAAAACAAGGGAAATTATCAGAAAGTGCAGTCAGAGAAATCTTAATCAAACTATTACCAGTTTTAGAATATGTCCATTCAAAACGCATCGTACACCGAGACATTAAACCAGAAAATATTATTCTTAGAAGTGGAGATGATACCCCTGTACTAATAGATTTTGGTGCAGTAAGGGAAATTATGGGTACAGTAATGACTTCTAGCGGTAATTCTACTGGTTCGATTGTAATTGGGACTCCAGGATATATGCCCTCAGAACAAATGATTGGGCGACCAATTTTTGCCAGTGACTTATATGCTCTATCTTTGACAGCAATTTATGCTTTAACCGGTAAAATTCCCTCAGAATTAGAAAACGATCCTTTAACGGGTAATTTAGCTTGGTTGGAGGAGGCAAATACTGTCAGTCCAACTTTAGCCACAATTTTAGATAAAGGTATTGAAACTTACGCTAGAGATAGATTTGCGACAGCAAGGGAAATGTTACAAGCCTTACAGGGGCAAGTTCAAACTATGGAAGTAACTATGCCACCAATGGTAGCATCAACGATTATGTCTGCACCTCCTACTGTGGTTAATTCTGAATTCTTAACTCAGGCAATCCCATCAGAAAATAATAATTCTATAATTTCTACTCCTACAAAAACTGGTGCTAATAATAATATTTTGATGGCGGGAATTATTGGTTTAGTTTTGTTAATTGGGTTTGGTAGTTTAGGTTATTTTCAGTTTCAACAACAGCAAAACTATCAAGCACAAATGGCGCAATTAGAAGAGGAAAAGAAAAAAGCAGAAGAACAAAGATTACAACAAGAACAAACAAATAAAAATCAAGAAACATCCTTAAATAATAATAATGTATTTCCCTCCCAAACAGAATTAAATACCATTGATATTAATCAAGCTATTGATGCGATCGAAAATTTATATTATTTTCTCTCAGCTAAGGATTTTAATAGTGCTAGTAATTTTTATTCTTATCAAGTAGCAGAGCAGTTTGATAGTAATTTTTTTAGTCAATTTGCGAGGGTAACAGTAGAAAATTTACAAATAGTATCTCAAACCTCATCATCAATTAATTTTGTAGGTTACAATACTTATGTTTATCCTGATGGCTCTATTCAAAAAGAAAAAAGAAGTTACACAATAAGAGAAAGTCAAGGAGATTTAAAAGTTACTTCTTCTGAGTTTATCAAAGTAACTAAATTTAGATAATTTAATGTTAAACTTATCTCATAACTCAAGTATTTACCAACTAACTTAATTTTTAATTGTTAATTATTGATAAATAAAAAAATAAGAACTATGGTCAATATTATTTTAAAATGCTAAATTCGATATAGAAATCAGGCTATAAATCAATGGACATTAATGAATTATGTCTCAATTACTGGAAAATCGCTATCAAATTCTTAGAGAATTATCTGAAGGAGGCTTTGGCAAAACTTTTATTGCTGAAGATACCCAAATGCCCTCCCGTCGTCGCTGCGTCATTAAGCAATTAAAACCAATTAATCAAGGTTCAAACATATACGAATTGATTAAAGAAAGATTTCAAAGAGAAGCAGTAATTTTAGAAGATTTAGGGAATCATAGTTCTCAAATACCCACTTTATACGCTCATTTTTCCTCAGAAGATAAATTTTATTTAGTACAAGAATATATTGAAGGAGAAACTTTAGCTCAAAGAGTCCAAAAACAAGGGAAATTATCAGAAAGTGCAGTCAGAGAAATCTTAATCAAACTATTACCAGTTTTAGAATATGTCCATTCAAAACGCATCGTACACCGAGACATTAAACCAGAAAATATTATTCTTAGAAGTGGAGATGATACCCCTGTACTAATAGATTTTGGTGCAGTAAGGGAAATTATGGGTACAGTAATGACTTCTAGCGGTAATTCTACTGGTTCGATTGTAATTGGGACTCCAGGATATATGCCCTCAGAACAAATGATTGGGCGACCAATTTTTGCCAGTGACTTATATGCTCTATCTTTGACAGCAATTTATGCTTTAACCGGTAAAATTCCCTCAGAATTAGAAAACGATCCTTTAACGGGTAATTTAGCTTGGTTGGAGGAGGCAAATACTGTCAGTCCAACTTTAGCCACAATTTTAGATAAAGGTATTGAAACTTACGCTAGAGATAGATTTGCGACAGCAAGGGAAATGTTACAAGCCTTACAGGGGCAAGTTCAAACTATGGAAGTAACTATGCCACCAATGGTAGCATCAACGATTATGTCTGCACCTCCTACTGTGGTTAATTCTGAATTCTTAACTCAGGCAATCCCATCAGAAAATAATAATTCTATAATTTCTACTCCTACAAAAACTGGTGCTAATAATAATATTTTGATGGCGGGAATTATTGGTTTAGTTTTGTTAATTGGGTTTGGTAGTTTAGGTTATTTTCAGTTTCAACAACAGCAAAACTATCAAGCACAAATGGCACAATTAGAAGAGGAAAGAAAAAAAGCAGAAGAAGAAAAATTAAAACAACAACAGGAGTTGCAACAAAGATTAGAAGAAGAAAAAAAACTTAGAGAGCAAACAGAAATTAAAAGGCAACAAGAGGAAGCAAGGCGCAAAGCAGCAGAAGAAGAAGCTAGACGAAAACAACAAACTATTGTAATTAATCAACCTGCTCAAAATAGTAATAGTAACAATCAGGCTTCTAATACCAATGGAAGTATTGGTGGAAAACCGGGGTATAAAAATATACGTTCTGGGCCTGGTACTAATTACGGAGTTGTTGCCAGTGCAGCAACCGGCTCACGTATTGCTATTATTAATCGAAATTATGATAGTGGAGGCTATCTTTGGTATCAAGTTTATCATCCTAGTTCTAGTTCAACTGGTTGGATTGCTGCTCAATTAGTTAATATTGATTAAGTTTTATAGTTAAAAAACATGAAAAATTTACTCTCATTTTTTAAACGTTTGAATAGTCAAGTTATTATTTTTTTTTCTGCTATTATTATTGTTGCACTAGCCATAATTTATACTAATTCTAATCAAGTTATTGAGGTACAAAATACTAATACTAATATTAGTAATATTCCTAACTCTGAAGTAGTAATTAGTTCGGATAATAATAATAATTATAATTCTTTAGTTGTTTCAGATTTAGATAAATCGGAAGATAAAAATCAAAATATTACAACAGCAAGTAGTAATCCTAATTTAGATTTGAATAACAATAATATTGCTGCTGAAGGGAAACAAACATCTTTAAATTCTGATAGTTCCTTATACAAAAATAACTATCTTCAAAATGAGAAAAAAACTCAAGCAAAAAATTATCTCGGTCATTTTACTTATCAAGAAGCAAATCGTCAAAATCTCGTATTAGTTGGTAATTATTACGGCAGAGATGAATTTTTAGAGCGAGAAGCTGCTGAAGCCTTTAATCAAATGAAATTAAGTGCTAAAAATAGTGGAATTAATTTAATTATTATTTCTGGTTTTCGTTCTATAGAATCCCAAAAACAATTGTTTCAAAAACAAATTCAAAAACAAGGTACTAAAGAAGCGGCGGCTCGCTTAAGCGCACCTCCGGGGCATAGCGAACATCATACAGGTTATGCTCTAGATATTGGTGATGAAAAACAGCCACTTAAAGATTTAAAATTTGAATTTGAAAATACCAAAGCTTTTGAATGGTTATTAATGAATGGAGTTACCTATGGTTTTGAATTATCTTTTCCTAAAAATAACAATCAACAAGTAAGCTTTGAACCTTGGCATTGGCGTTATATTGGTTCTCCTAAAGCTAGTGAAATATTCGCAGCGACAAGAGGAATTTTAAATAATTAAACCTTTAATCCTATTTGCCCCAACCATTCAATTAAACTATCTAATTGTTTATCGGGTTTTAAAACTTCTAATCCCCTAACTGTTACTTTTTTAGGACTATAAATAAAGCGAGATTGTAAATGGGTGGGTAACTTTTCTTGTAATATTTTCCACGCTGGTTCTTCCATTGGTGTTTCTAAAATAATGTGTTGTTTTCCATCAGATTTAATTTTAGAAAATCCTAAAGATTTAGCAATTTGTTTGAATTTCGCTACTTTTAATAATTGCTCTACAGGTGTAGGTAAATTGCCATAACGATCGCACCATTCAGTCGCTATTTGGACTAATTCTTTGGGAGAATTAGCCAGAACAATTGCTCGATAAGCATCCATTTTTTGCTCGACATCTGAATTGCCGACTCAAATTTCAGCAGTTGACGACAGGTGGGAACTGTTTTTGCCAGGGGGGTTTTTTCCCTTGTTCCGATGGAATAGGAATCAGCTTTAGTTAAAGTTGCCTTGATTGATGAACGAATATCCTTGACCAATTCACCAAAATCATTACGAGACAAAGTACCATCTCGGACTCGATGCCACAACTTTTTCTAATAGCTGTTCTTGAACTGTCAGGACTTCTGTTAATTTCTTTTCGAGTTGTTCTATTTGCTGCCCCATCTCCTCCACCAGTTTTTTGACACTGATGGGAGTTTTTTCCCAATCTTCTGGGGATATCAGCTCTAAATGATTGACGGCTTTTTTGGCGATTACCTTTGGTGGCGCTGCGCGATCGCTCTTCTACTCCCCTGAACGCTTACGGTTTATCAGCACATCTATGATTCTTATGCCGGATGAAAAAGATTAAGAAAATATAAAATTTATTTTAAGTTATTGTCTAGTGAGTTGAGATTTTACCATTTCTAATCTTGATAAAGCACTGTTAGCGGTTTCTTGAATATATTGGTCAGCCGACTCATCATTGGCTAAAGCATTCAGTATTTCAAAAGAGCGTTCATCATCAATGGAACTAATTGCATTAATCAAAGATACTGCCAAACCCAAATTATCTGTGGTTTTTAATGTCTCTAGTAAACCATCTAAGGCAGGTAAACCGATTACTCCCAATGCCATAGCAGAAGCGATATGAACAACGGGGTTATCATCATTGAGAGCTTTTGTTAATGCCTCTATTCCCTCTTGTGGAAAAGGTACATCAGGATAATTAACTGCTATCTGAGCTAAAGCTTTAGCACTACTGCCCCTAACTGTAACATTATCGCTATTAAGTAAAGAATCGATTAAAGGGTTTACAGTATCAACACCAATTGCCCCTAAAGCTTTAACCGCAGCCCGCCGATAAGTAGTATCTTCTTCATCTAAAACTGCCATTAAACGGGGAATTGTTGATTCATCACGACTTTCAACCAATTCCCACATTGCTCGTTCTCGTAAATGAGGATTAGGATGTTTTAATTGTGCAAATAAAGATTCTTGTGTCATATTTGATTAAGCTGTTACGTATTTAAATTAGTGGTTGAGAGAGTAGTCAGTAGCGAGGGATTTAAATTTTATTTTCTGATAGAACTCCAATTTAAATGCATCTTAGCTTAGAAGTTTAGAATAGATAAATTGTAGCTGATAGCTATTTTAAGACCCAATACCAAGAAACTCTTGATTCCTAGCTTACCTAAACTTTGGCAAACCAAGAACCGAGAGTTACCTAGTTCTTATTTAGATTGACTATAACTATTTATCCCAATTATTAGGATAAGGAGTTAATTACATAATCAAGCAGAGCATTATACTCAGTTAAAGCTTGAGCAGACATATCGCGAGGAGCGCAACCACGATTACGAGCAAAGCTAAGAGCTTCTACATAGGGAGCGGTAGGTAATCCTAAAGCACGATATACTTCACGTTGACCAGCAATTCCCCACTCATCAAGAGGTCCAGTACCACCAACAACTAAACAGTAGTTGATTAGACGTAAGTAGTGCTTAACGTCACGAAGACACTTTTCTTTGAAAGTATCAGTAGAATTAGCTTCTCCTGAATTGTTTAAGTAAGGATATTTCTTGATGCAAGCGTCATAAGCTTCTTTAGCAACGTTATCGAGGTTGCCAGCTAACTTCTCAGCAGCTTCTAAACGAGCGGTAGCACGCTGGATAGAACCCTGTACGGACTCTAAATCGGAGGAGCTAGGAAAACGTCCAGCAGCATCGGCTGAGGAAACAACTGTGGTAACAACAGATTTCATATTTTTACTATCTCGAAATTTGACTTGATTTAATTTGTGTTTTGGTCTCCTTGGCTCATTCTGATTGAAAGTGAAAAGCCAAGTAAGGCATCATTTAAACTGATTAGCTAAGAGCTGCAATTACGCGGTCAAAATAGCTACCAGCTTCAGAAACTAAGCTTGCACAACGATCTTCAACAACGGGAGTTCCCATTTTGCGAAGTTTAGCACCTGCACGAGCTTCACTAGGGGTATCTGCAATGTGAGCAGCAGCTTGTGCTTTCATAATACCTACTGCACGAGCGGTGGACTGAAGGGGTACACCTAAAGCAGTGTAGGTTTCTTTTAAGCCATTTAAACAACGATCTTCAAGAACTGAAGCATCACCAGCTAAAAGTGCATAGGTTACATAACGTAAAACGATTTCAGCGTCACGTAAACAAGCAGCCATACGACGGTTAGGATAACAATTTCCACCAGCTTGAATCAAACCACCGTTTTCACAAATCATACCAGCTACGGCATCAGAAACCATACAACTAGCATTACTTGCGATCGCATTAACAGCATCAAGACGACGATTACCTGAAGCAATGAAATTACGTAATTCGGCTAATTCTGCACCACCAATGGCAGAAGTCTTACTATCTGCGGTAACTACCGCTCTAGAAAAAGCGTCAAGCATTAAGCTCTCCTTTAATTAATTAGACAAAAGTTAAATTTTATAAAGTTGCTTAAAATTATATTTGGCAACCAACTGAAAACAAGAATAGTAGATGAATCTTAATTACGTCTCATTTGTGGTAAACAAAGTTACATTTTTTAATATTTTTTCTCAGCTAGACTTCTGAGACGATTTTTTTCCATCAATTCTTCTAAGACAGAATCAGATATACAGCGTCTTTCAGAACAGTAAGTCATTAAGTTAACCCCATTAACCATCTTGACGGTACTAACTCTGACACGAAAATTATCAGTAATAAACCAGCATCTTTCTTGACCTTGATTTTTTTCATATTCAGTTTCAATGGTCAAAACTCCATCATCAGCAAAATGATAAATCCCAACAACGGGAATCCCTTCTACATAACCTTTATTGCGTAAAAATTTACCAGTTTGAGGATTATTAGGATTGGCAATATCTACTAAAATTGCTTCATAATTGGGATCTGGTTCTTTTTCGCTTAAATTTCCTTGCCACTGGAAACTAGCACCACCGGAGACTATATTTGGCTCTGCTCCTTGGGCTTCACAAATTTCTATAACTTTAGGATCGTTTTTATCCAAAACTTTAATAATTAAATTGGATTCTCCTGACTCATCTCCGGCGGAGTCGAAACGATGAACTGTACGTTGAGAAAACCAGATTCCTTCACTTTTACGAAAGAAATCCATCATTGTTATTGGTGTTGTCAACAACATTTAACATTCAACCTCAATTTTTAAATTATGGAAAGTTATTAAATTTAATGAAGAAAAATTAACTTTAAGTCAACTTAATAACCTGTTAAATCTTAAGATAAACCAAATTTGTATTTTAAAAATTTTCTATACCCATGAACTCTTTAGTTACTCGTCTTAGTTTTACCTCTTTATTTCCAGAGGAAGTTGAAAAGGAAATAGCAAATGGTCAAAGTCTGAGAAATAAAAATTTAGAAGGAATAAATCTAAGTCATAAAGATTTAACTGGTGCTGATTTAAGCAGCAGTATTTTAGTAGGAGCAAATTTAAGCCATGCTAATCTTAGTAATGTAAATCTTGAAGGTGCTGATTTACGCAGAGCCAATTTTGACTCTAGTAATTTGACTGGAGCAAATTTTAAAAATAGTTATTTATATCGAGCCATTTTAATTTCCTCCAATTTAACTGAGGTAAATTTAGAGGGTGCAAAAATGGAACTTGCCTTATACAACTCCCAAACTATCTGGCCACACAATTATGATTATCGCAATTCCGGTGCAATTGGCCCTTATGCGAATTTGAGTGGTGCTTATCTTAATACCGTCGATTTAAGGAGGGCGGATTTACAAGGTGCAAATTTACGGGGGGCTTATTTAAGTGGTGCTGATTTAACAGGGGCAAATTGTGAAGGAGTGGCTTTTAGCGGGGCTAATCTTCAGAGAGCTTCACTGATTGGGACTTATTTACGAAATGCTCGCTTAATTGGTGTTGAATTGCAGTTTGCAGATTTACGAGGTGCAGATTTGACAGGGGCAAGTTTGGAACAAATACAAAATCTTGAAGGTGCTGATTTTACTCATGTACAAGGATTAAGTGATGAAAATCGGGCTTATTTATGCAGTCGCTCTCCTAAAGAATTGGGAAAATGGAACCCATTTACGAGGTCTAATACTGCACAGAGTTTAGGTTGTAATTCTTGAGACCATATCCTCGCAATAAATTTGACGGGGAGTCAACAAATCTATAAGGCCTTAAATAACTTCAGACCAGAATCAGTTTAGAATTTAGATAATTACTCAAACTTAATTACTATATATTAAGCAAATGACACAGATAACTATTGAAATTCCTGATGAATTATTTTCACAGTTAGAAACTGAAAAAGAATCTCTACAAGATATTTTGATTAATGCTTTAAAAATTTATTTAAAAACTGAAACATCAGATATTACTAACACTAAAACTTGGGAATTATGTGGTAGTTTAGAAATTCTAAATACCGAAGATCGAGAAACAGGAAAAGTAACTAATTATGCTGAAAATGTAGATGAAATTTTATATTCATAAATGATTAGCCAAGAAATTATTGTTGATACTTCTGCTTTAATCGCTTGTTAATCTAATTCTATTACAAATTATTACGTTCTAACTCATAAACGAGACTAAAGTTAGGGCTTTACTTTATACTCGCAAAAATATAAACCCTAATATTAAATGATTCATGTTTCAACCTTTTCTTAAATATTTAGAAAAAGAACTATTTACTCGCTTTGAGTTACGGACTTGCCCAATTCCTACAGAATTAGAGTTTCAAGTAAGCCAGCGTGGTAAAACTCCGGCGATGATTGAAAGCTGGTGTTATCATTGTCCTCAATTTCGGAAAATTCGTTACACCTACATTAATGCGGGGGAAATGGCTCAAATTTTTAATAGTGTTATTTATCCAAATCCTAAATACGATTTACCTTTATTGGGAATTGATTTTTTGGCTTTTGGTAAAAAGAAAATTTTAGTTGTTTTAGACTTTCAACCTTTATTCCGCGATGAAAAATATTTAGAAAAATATATAGAGCCAATGAAGCCAATTAGAGATAAGTATAATGAATTAGCTCAAGATTTAGAAATGAAATTTTATGATGCTAATCAATACTTTTCTAAATATTTACTATTTGCTAAAACTGATTCTGAAACCGTAGTTAATCGACTCTTTCCTGCTTATCAAGAATATATCCAATTATATTGGCAATTGTTGGCTCAAGCTGAACCTGTTAGTAAACCTGAAGAAATAGAGCGTATTATTAAAGCACAACAAGATTACGATCAGTATAGTGCACAGAGAGATCCAGCTTCTGGATTATTTAGTAGTTATTTTGGACATGAAT
Organism: uncultured bacterium; assembly: GCA_964413275.1. Lineage (GTDB taxonomy): Bacteria > Cyanobacteriota > Cyanobacteriia > Cyanobacteriales > JAABRE01 > JAABRE01. The sequence goes on from CAYPSO010000014.1 coordinate 44,276, forward strand.
GGTCAGAAAAATTCCTGTATGAATTTTTATTTGAAAATGCTACCCCTGTAACATTATCTACTAGCCACAAATAAAAGACTTCTTGCAGAAGTCAGGCAATAGGCAATAGGCAATAGTTAGATAAATTCAGGTTTTCTGTATTAGAATTGATTTACGAGTTACTTATGCAAGAGGTCTAAAAACTAATGACTCTTTATCAACCATTTTTAGACTATGGTATTTCCTTATTAAAAGAGCGTCTTGCTCTTAACCATTATCCTATTCCTGAAGGCTTCGATCGCAAAGAAGGTATCTCAGGAAAAGGCAAACATCAACAAACAGTGATTACCACGAGCTATGGTTTCCAATCTCCCAAATTAAGGCAAATTCGCGCGGCTCACGTCCAAGGGGGAAATTCTCTACAGGTTTTAAATTTTGTTATTTTTCCTAATTTAAACTATGATTTGCCTTTTTTTGGGGCTGATTTAGTAACTTTACCCGGTGGACATCTGATTGCTTTAGATATGCAGCCGCTTTTTCATAATGCTGCTTATCAAGAAAAATATAGTGACCCTATTTTACCTATTTTTGAATCCTATCAGCAACATCTTCCTTGGGGCGGTGATTTCCCAGAGGAGGCTAAACCTTTCTTTTCTCCGACTTTTCTGTGGACTCGACCTCAAGAAACGACTGTTGTGCAAACTAAAGTATTTGAAGCTTTTCAAGAATATCTCAAAACTTATTTACATTTTGTCGAACAAGCTGAACCAGTTACTAATCCTGAAGATTTAGAAAAAATTAAAAACGCACAATTAAATTATATTCGTTATAGAGCAGCTAAAGACCCTGCACGGGGAATGTTTAGACGATTGTATGGAGAAACTTGGACAGAAGAATATATTCACGGTTTTCTGTTTGATTTAGAACGTCGTTTAAGTCCTAATTCTAGTTTATAAAAGCCAAAAAATCTAGTAATTAATCAATTTTTGTTTATTTTTTACTAAAACCTAGTTTTTAAACAATTTTATAAGCTAATAGCTATTTTGACTGATTTTATCTCTTAATAATTTATTTTAGGAAATTAACTTTAAAAACCTATTTTTGCCTCCTGCCTTTTGTCTCGATCAGTAATTTTAAGTGCATGAGAGCTTATCTTATTTTTTTTATGAAACAAAAATCAATTGTAAAGTTATTTTGCACAAATGTTAATTTGTATCCCCAAAAATTAGATAGTTATACCTAAGTAATTATTTGATGATTGGTTTTTGTTTACATTGTGTGACATTTTCTTAACTTTAAATTTGCATTTGCCAAATTTATCTAAATGTTAACCCATTCATTAGAAATTTAAACCAATATCCAATCATTAAACTGACTACAGCAGAAGGTTTTATCAAAACCTAGTGGTTGAATAGTTGAATACAATTATTTGCCCTTGGGTTAACCTTCAGAAAAATTTTATTAAGGAGATTTTTTATCCTATGACTTTTGGACCTGCTTCTCAATTGGGAGTTGCTTTATATGAAGATACCCCTCCATTAGAACTAACATCAGGACGTACAGAAGAAGAAGTAGAAAGCATTATCCGTGCAGTTTACCGACAAGTATTAGGCAATGCCTATGTTATGGAAAGTGAACGGGCTACTATTCCCGAATCTCAATTTAAACGTGGTGAGTTGAGTGTTCGTGAATTTGTGCGAGCTTTAGCTAAATCTGACGCTTATCGCTCTCGCTTTTTTGATACTTGTCCTCGCTATCGTTTTGTTGAACTTAATTTCAAGCATATTCTCGGTCGTGCGCCTGATGGCTTAGAAGAAATGAGAACTCACAGTACCATTTTAGATACTCAAGGGTTTGAAGCTGAAATTGATTCCTATCTCGATAGTGACGAATATCAAACTGCCTACGGAGAAAATATTGTTCCCTACTATCGTGGTTACAAAACTCAACCGGGTAAAAATATGGTGGGTTTTACTCATTTATTTGCTTTAGCACGGGGAGCTTCTAGCAGCGATTTTAAAGGTAGTCTTGCTGGAAAATCTCCAGTTTTGAACAAATATGTGATTCAAGAGACACCATTACCAGTAATTCCTCCTTCTGGTGGTGTTGTTGGCAATGGTTGGTCATTCCAAGACAGAAATCGCAATGCTAAGACTCTTCTGGGAACTAGCAGAGGTGACGAAGGCAAAGTCTTCCGTATTGAAGTTACTGGTTATGGTTCTCCCGGAAAAGTTAATCGAGTTTCTCGATTCCGTCGTAGTAACCAAGTGTATTTAGTACCTTTTGATAAGTTATCCCAAGAATATCAAAAAATACACCGACAAGGTGGGGTGATTTCCAGTATTACTTCTGTTTAGGAAGTTTTTAGTATCTTTAGTGGCGATTTATTGAGAAGATAAAGATAATTTTTCTCTCTCAAATCACTTATCAAAAATATTGTTTTAAGGAGAAAGTTAATGGGTGTAGTTTTAGATGCCCCAGTAGAATTAAGAAATGGTGCAAGTCCTGACGAAGTAGCAAGTGTCATTCGTGCAGTTTATAAACAAGTCTTGGGAAATCCCCATGTTATGGAAAGCGAGCGTTTGGCAACTGCTGAATCTCAATTAGCTAATGGCGAGTTAACAGTAAGGGGATTTGTCCGTGCTGTGGCTAAATCTGATTTTTATCGTCGTCGTTATTTTGAGTCTTGCGCTCCCTATCGTTTTGTTGAACTTAATTTTAAGCATTTGTTAGGGCGCGCTCCTGATAGCCAAGCTGAAATTTCTCAACATATTTGCCTAACTGTTGAGAGTGGTTATGATGCCGAAATCGACTCTTATATTGATAGTGAAGAATATCAGGATAAGTTCGGCGAAAATATTATACCTTACTACCAAGGTGCTAAATCTCTGATGGGACAAAAGAATGTAGGTTACAACCGTACTCTTTCTCTCTATCAAGGTTATGCAGGAGTTGACAGTGCTTTTAAAGGATCTCGCTTAGTATCTGATGTTGCTACTAATAGTGCCACTAAACCATCTGTTCCTAGCACTGGAGGTCGTTTGGGCGGTTATAAGGATGCGACGGAAAAAACCTTTAAGATTTTGGTTAAGGGATCTAAATTTGACTGTCCTCGTCGAGTTAGTACCACTGAATATCTTGTGCCGGGTAATCGTATGACTCCTCAAATTCAAAGGATTCATCGTGCTGGTGGAACTATTGTCAGTATTACCGAAGTAGCCTAACACATTTTCCCTTTAAACGGGTGGAGGCAATATTTTAATTGTCTCTACTTGTTTAAGGAATTTTGTAGCAAAAATATTTAAGAGATGTCAATTAGATGACTATTCCTTTATTAGAATACACTCCAAACAGTAAAAACCATCGGGTTGCTAACTTTGAAGTCCCTGGTGATGAACAGTCCCATATTTTTACCACTGAGAATCTGCTCTTTGGTTCAGAAGTAGATGCTTTAATTAACGCAGCTTATCGCCAGATTTTTAATGAGCAACAAATGCTGGTGTCCAACCGCCAAAAGGCTTTAGAATCTCAATTGAGAAATAGCCAAATTACCGTGCGGGATTTCATTCGTGGACTTTTGTTGTCTGACTCTTTTAGACGGCGGAATTACGAAGCCAATAATAACTATCGCTTTGCCCAAATGTGTGTTCAGCGCATTCTTGGACGTGATATTTACCACGAAAAAGAAAAAATGGCTTGGTCTATCGTTATCGCCACTAAAGGATTAGTGGGATTTGTCGATACTTTGCTTAATAGCGATGAATATCTTGACAATTTTGGTTTTGATACTGTTCCCTACCAACGGCGACGTATCTTACCTCAACGGGAGCAAGGAGAAGTAACCTTTGCTCATATGCCTCGTTATGGTGCTGATTATCGAGCCAAATTACAGGCCATGGGCTATTTCCCAAGTATGCAGCCAACTCATCGTTGGGCTTGGCAACAACAACCTTACCCTACTTGGGTGCGCCTAACCGGAAAAGTGATTACTATTACCGGGGCTGGACTTTTAACTCTGGGTATGGCTGCGGTAGCTTTAGCTGCTTTGGAAATTATCAGTCTGTAAGTAGAAAATAGAATTATTGCGAAATAAGTTTTTTGCAGAATTTAGTCCTTATATAATAAGGGTTTCAAATATGTAGATATTTAATTCGCAACAGGTATAATACAAAACTTTGTTTTGATCAATCAAATTTTAAATGGAGAAAAGGTAAAATGGCAAGTTTAACGGGAGCATTCATCAGTGACCCAGTAGAATTAAGACCTAACGCGACTGAAGAGGAATTACAGGTAGTCATTCGTGCTGTTTATAGACAAGTTTTGGGTAATGCCCATGTTCTTTCTGGACAGGGTTTAGAGAGTGCTGAATCTTTTTTACGTAATGGCGATATTACAGTGCGCGGTTTTGTAAGAATGGTGGCTCAATCTAGCCTGTATCAATCTCTCTTTTTTGATGCAAATCCTGCTTATCGGTTTATTGAGTTAAATTGTAAGCATTTGCTCGGCCGTGCTCCCTTAGATCAAGCTGAAATTTCTCACCATGTTCAAACTTATAATGGACAAGGCTATGAAGCAGAAATTGATTCTTATATTGATAGTGAAGAATACATCTTGAGTTTTGGAGAAAATGTTGTTCCCTATCCTCGCTGTATTAGGAGCCAAACTGGGATAAAAAATAATGTTTACAATAGCACAATTTCTTTACTAAGGGGATTTGCTACCAGCGATAGCAGCAGTCAAGCTGAATTAACATCTACTTTAGCGGCTAATTTCCCTCAAAAAATCAAAATTTCTGCTTCCAGAGGCGGTGCAGTTGGTGCTAATAACAAGCGATTCCGTATTGCTGTCAGCAAGGGTGGAGCTACTCCCATTGCCAAACAGAGCAATACTACTTATGAAGTAAATTATGCTCAATTATCTAAAAGGATTCAGAACATTCAGAAAACTGGAGGTAAGATCTTGAGTATTACTGAAATTGTCTAAAATACTGGGAAAATAAGAACTTTCATGGCAATTACCCAAATATCTTGATAGGATATTTATTTCCCATTTTGATAGAGCGGATTTGGACTTGATTCGCTCTATTTTCTCGGAAACAATGGCTGTATTTTGGTTAAATTATAGATTAACTATGAACTACCAACTGACATTATGGATATTAGCAAATTTGTTGAACTTTCTTTAGGAAAATGGAAGTCTCAACGTAGTGCCCATCATTTGGCTTTTGGCCACTTTGAACAAGTAACTTCAACCATTGATATTGTTCCTTTAGTTAAAAACGATGCAGAGATTATTAAACTCTGTGAATCTCATCAAATTGAACCAGAGCAAGTAGTTCAACCTTTTCGCATGAGTTGGCAAGGAGAATCTGATTGGGATGATAATGAAACTTTTAAGGGAACAACAATTTTAGTTCCCGTGCCTAATCCTGATAATCCAAAAGTTGGCAGATTACTTCGAGATGTAGGTTATGCAGAAACTATTCCTTCGGTGGGTAAATATCAGATTACTGAAGATGGAACATTTTTTCTGTTAACTGAATACGAACAAGCTATGGCTGAAGAAAAAATTTGGTTTGTTAATCCCAATTTTCGTCTGCGAGTTTCGCTGATTAAAACCAGTGCAGGTAGCGGAGTGGTTACAGCTTCTTTTTCTTCAGAAATTCGTTCTTTATCTGATGATTAATATTGTTATGGAAGATAGTTTAACAGTGATGTTAGCCCGATGTATGGCAGGAGGTTTCAGCAATCAAAAACAATCCCTAGCTGATTCTCAGAATTATGCTCATATTCGTGTATTTTTCCGTCCTTTACCTTGGGATTTTTTTTCGGGAATTGGTTTTTATTCCGAGCAAGTTTATGATTACGATGTCTGGAATCCTTACCGACAAGGCGTTCATCGTTTTATCGAACAGAAAAATCAGGTTTACATTGAAAATTACGGGCTAAAAGATGGCATTCTCTATGCGGGTGCTGGAAGGGAAATCGATATTTTAAAAACTATTACTCCTGAAGCTATTGAACGTCGTTATGATTGCTCGATGGTTTTTCAACGGGAAGGGGAAATATTTCGAGGTGGAGTTGAGGGTAATTGTTGTTTTATTGAAAAAAGAGGTCGAAAAACCTATTTAGTTAGTGAAGTTGAACTCACAGACACAACTTTTGTGAGTTTAGATCGAGGATTGGACGTTATTACCCAAGAACAGGTGTGGGGTTCAACCAAAGGCCCTTTAAAGTTTGAAAAATACTTAAACTACGCTGATGAAGTTCTTTATAAGGGGAAATAAAGAAAGTTGACAATGATTATTGATAATATATGTAATTCCATGCTTCCTCCAGTTGCTCGTCAAAAAATGCAAACTTGGATTCGTAGTCGTCACCTGATTTGTTCGGGAAATTTTTTTATTTTTGAAACCCTAGATTATTCGGCTGTTGAACGTTTTGAGGAATGTGTTATTAGTTTAGGGGGGACTTTGATTTCTGTGGAAGCAGTTAAGCGAGTTTGGATTGGAACTCACAGAAAAATCATACTATATCAAGCCAAAGCTAGTTTACATACCCCTCACCACGAACTAAAACAATATTGGTTTAAATACGGGAGTTTTCATACTAAATTTGATGAAAATCCGTAAATCATAGTTAGTGGTTTGTGGTTAGTAGTTATTTTTTAATCATTAATCATTAATTGGTTAATAGTCTTTTAGAAAAATCACTAATATTCCTAACTTTATCGAGAATAAAATTTTTGACAAGCCGGTAATAATTGCTTTTTCGCCAGATAATCGTGAATTTGGTTAACGTTAAAATTGCAAATATCTTTGGCTACTTCACTAATATTGAGAGTTGTAAATAATTTATCAGTCATAGTTTCTCGCATCAGACCTAAAATTTGTGGTTCTGCTACTAGAATTAATTGTTTTGTCTCCTCTGTCTTAATAATATTTAGCATTGCATTGCTAATCTTATTAGCAAATCTTTTTTCAAATTCAGTCTCATGGTTTTGACGATGATCGTCGTAGCTATGGGCTTGACCACTCGATCCTCGATTGCGCCCAGTTTTTACATTAGCCCAAAGTTCTTGACCGTGAAGTTCTTTGGTAACATCTGATAAACCTTCTTGTTCGATTAAATTTGGGCCAGATTCGTATTCAGATGTTGCTGTCGAATCTAAAATAAAAAAACGGGCTTGAGTTCCATTGATAACTGCAACGGTAAATTTACTCATAATTTATACCTTGCAAAAACTTTCTATACTTAAATTATACTGCTTTGGAGCTATTAGCGATTAGCTATTAGCGAATAACTAATAACTAATAACTATTTACTAATAACTATTTACGGTGCTTGTAACATAACTAAACCTTGTTCTGGTACATAACTATGAAATTCGCCATCATCGGCCAAAACTGCCACTAAACGCAGAGGATAGTCTGGTTCAATATGTAAATCTGCCCAAGGTATCGCCACTTCTAAACACTGCTTAAAAGCTGCTTCCGCACGAGTATGGCGAGGATGCCAAGAATAATAGTCTCCTGCTTCTTGTAACCAAACTGATTCAGAACATAAATTGATTCCCACATGATGGCGGAACAAATAATTAACGGGGGCTTCATCAGGTACACTAGCTAAAGGCATAGGACTAATAGCTGAACCAACATTGGGATAAAACCAGACTAAATGTAACTCATCTGGTAAATCTTGACCCGGTTTAACCCCTGCTTTAAAGTCTAAACGAATATAAAAATTCAGGTGATCCCAACCGTAATATAAACGTTGGATTAAACTGCTACGGTGCATTGTTCCCCTAGCTCCACCAACTTCAATTCTGCCTGCTTTATCCCAGTCTTGTTCGTCACCATGCCCATCAATATAGGGATGAATAAAGCTTTGGGGTAAATGATCCTTGTGAACTTCATGGGATTCAATGTATTGTTTTAAGCTTGGAGGTATGGGTTCATTTAAAGCCTGATAAAGTTCTGCTAAATGCTCCCGAAATAGTTTATCAAACATGGCATCTTGGTTAGAAGAATGACCTTCCCCAAACCACCAAAACCAATCAGAGCCTTCGGCTGCGTATAAGGCTTCCCATGCTGTGGGGTTGTTTTCTTCTGTTGCTTCGGGATGTCGGGCTAAGGTTTCCCTTGCTTCTGTGAGTAAATCCCAAGCTTTGTTTTTAGCTGGATCTCCAATCCAAGTGGTGAAACTACCATCAACCCAAGAACCACTGTGTAACTTATTAGCGGGAATAGTGGCAGTAGCAGGATATTTTTCGATAAATTCAGAAACGGTAACTAATTTAATATCCTTATGGTCGCTTAATTTTTGGTAAAGGGCTTCTAAGAAAGGTTTACCATCTTCTTGATAATATTCCCAACAGTTTTCTCCATCTAAGGCGATGGTTACGAGCCAAGGATGATTTAAGCTGGTTGCACCATCGCCCTGACGATATTTAAGCATTCCTGATATGGCTTGTAAATGTCCAATTAAATCGGATGCTGCGGCTTTTGGTTTCATGGCACCGTAGGTAAAACCAATCAAATCTGATAAACGGTGATCTCGGAAGACTATGGCTAAGTCACCGTGAGGAGTTTCAAGGCGATAAGGACGGTATAATAATTCTGGTTCTTCGACATTACCGATTTCGTTACGATGGAAAAAGTGTTTTAAACTCCAGCCTAAAACGGCTTCATCGGAACAAATCCATTGGATGTTTTCTTGGGTAATATAAGGTAAAATTTCAGGGCTAACCGCTTGTTCGCTAGGCCACAAACCTCGTAATTCTCGATGAAACCTTTCCCGATAAAGTTGTTTGGCTTTTTGTAGGTGACGGGGAATATCTTCACTCCACTGAAAACGTTTTTGAGGTAATGTCATATCAGGTATAGCGACACGACCTGAATTGGTATCAGCTAAGAGGGGTAAAATAGGATGGGTGTAAGGAGTAGTGGTGATTTCCAGTTGACCAGCATCCTGCATTTTTTTATGTTGAGGGATGATACGTTTAATTATATCCCTTTGTTTAGAATAGATGCGTTGGCGATCGCTTAAGGTAAAACCTTTATCCTGTTTCAACCAACCAGCAATATCAGGATCATCCCAAAATAGAGGATCGATCCAAGCTAAGTTATGCCAAGCTAGTAAATCGCTGTAATCTTGTTCATTCCAATTATTTAAACACCAATTCTGGCCTTTATCACTTCTTTGGTTATATAACTGGGAATAACGGGGATGGGGATCGACTAAAGTATGATGATTACCATCAAAGAAATGATCGATAATGTATTGTTTTTGTTTGTTATTAAGTTGATTTTCTGGAGTTAAACTTAGAGCTAAATAAGGATCGATCGCAGTACCATTTACATAGTCTTCTAGTTGCAAAATCAAAGATGGTACTAGATTGACAGTTTGGTGTAGTTTAGGATAACGCTCTAATAATAAAACTAAATCTAAATAGTCTTTTGTGCCATGCAAACGCACCCAGGGTAAACGATAGTTACCTGAGACAGATTTGTATAAGGGCTGATGTTGATGCCAAATAAAAGCTACGTGAAGAGGATAGGACATAAGTCGGTTATTAGTATAGAGTGTGGGAGCAAAATTTTACCAGTTCTAAAAGATCAATTAGCAATTCACCAATTTTTTATCTGAATTGTCAATTAACAAAGGGCTTTGCTTAAAGCAAAAGCCCTTTGTAATTTTATCAGATTGAGTAAAATTAATTACATAACTTGTTCTATTTCAGCAATTTCAGGAATTGTTTCTTTAAGACGACGTTCAATCCCCATTCTTAAAGTCATAGCAGAACTAGGACAAGAACCACAAGCTCCCTGCAAGCGTAGTTTTACAATGGGGCCATCAATTTCTACTAATTCTACGTTGCCACCATCAGCCATTAAATAGGGACGCATTTCATCTAAGGTTGTTTCTACATTCTCTGAAGTTAATGCTAATGCCATACTTTACCTCATCTATGGAAAAAATTATTTCTGTTTACCTTTATGGTAGCTTATTCTTTAAACTCATTTCTTATGCGATCGCAGGAATTGTT
>CAYPSO010000014.1:54401-57105 GCA_964413275.1 uncultured bacterium
AAAAAGAAAAGGCTCTAAACATAATGGAGCAGCAAGCAATGGAAGTATTACCTTTAACTTTAATTTATTTGATACTGACATATATGGTGAAGAGATAAAAGATAGTAATCTCGATCCTACAAAGGCTTTATTTGTTAATGCAATTGAAGACCTAGAATTAAATTATGTTGTACCCAATAATATTGATGATTCACGTCGCCTAGAATATAAATATATACCTCGTGCAAGCTTAAAAGTAGAAGAAACTACGAATGATATTAGATATAGTCTAACTGATAAAAATGGCAATCCAATCACAGTAACAATAGATGGATTTGTCACTCAAGTTCCTTCCTATACCTTATTAAAAACAGATCCAATATTGCTAGAAATTGACGATCCTATTAATTCCCTAGATTCAATTATTCAGATGGGAATTATTTTACCTTCAGGTTTTTCTGAGAATAATTTTATTACATCATTAGACGATAAAGATATTGGACAAGATATTATTGGTAATTCTAATAGCAATAAAATTAAAGGCACTAAATTATCTCAAGAAATAAAAGCATTAGCAGGAAAAGATACAGTCAATGGTGGTTTAGGAGATGACACTATCAGAGGTGGAGCAGGAAACGATTTTCTTGTGGGGGGAGCGGGAAATGATTCTCTTTTAGGAGAAAAAGGCAGAGATACCCTTAATGGTGGTAATGGTAATGATTTTCTTCGGGGAATGGATGGAAGAGATTTGCTCAATGGAGGTGATGGCAATGATACCCTTGTAGGCGGTAATAATAAAGATACTCTTAACGGCGGTGCTGGTAACGATAGACTTGAAGGAGACTTTACCGCTTTTGGTTTCTGGCATTTGGGCGACGATGATTTGCTGAATGGAGGTGATGGCAATGATACTATTTGGGCTGGAGTTGGTAATGATACGGTTAATGGCGGCTCTGGTAACGATTTTTTAAGTGGTGATAGTGGTGAAGATAAGTTAAATGGTGGCTCTGGAAAAGATACCATCAATGGCGGCTCTGGCAACGATTTTATTAGGGGCGGTTCAGGACATGATAGCCTTAATGGTGGTGATGGCAATGATATTATTAGGGGCGGTGCTGGCAATGATACCCTAGATGGGAGTTGTAATTATAACAAAGGATTGGGGGAAATAGATATTCTCAGGGGAGGCGCAGGCAGTGACACCTTTGTTTTAGCAGGAAAAAACTACGATAAATCATCTTTTGTCTATTATGATGACGGTGTCGATGGCTCTTCTGGATTTAATGACTATGCTTTGATTGAAGATTTTAACTTAGCTCAAGGAGATGTCATTCAACTAGCAGGCACTAGAGATGGCTACGAATTAAAAGTTATTACAGAGCCAACTTTACCAGAAGGCATAGGAATTTTTATCAATGGAGAAGAATTAGTTGCTATTGTGCAAAATAATCCTGATTTAACCTTTGATAATCTTGAAGCTTTCACTTTTTTACCCGGTGGTTATGGTGATGAATTTTTAGAGGGTGGAGAAGAAAATGATATTTTAGCTGGTGGATTCGGGGATGATACCTTAAAAGGCAACGAAGGAAACGATACCTTAAACGGGAATCAAGGAAATGATTTTCTTTTGGGAGATGAAGGTGATGATTCTCTTTCAGGACATCAGGGCAATGATATTCTTTTTGGTGATGAAGGTAATGATTATTTATCCGGTAGTGATGGTAATGATTGGTTAAATGGAGGTATGGGGAACGATCGCATTTATGGCGGTAATGATAATGATACCATTCAAGGTCAAGATGGTAATGATACCATACATGGCGATGGAGGTGATGATTATATAAGCGGTAACAATGACAATGATACTATCTGGGGAAATGATGGCAATGACAGTCTTTTCGGTAATCAAGGCAATGACTATTTAAGTGGTGGAGATGGTAATGATAAGCTTTGGGGAGGTGAAGGTAGTGATATTATCTATGGTGGAGATGGTAATGATATTCTTACTGGCTATGGTGGCGGTAGTGAATACGACACTCTAACAGGTGGTGAAGGCGCAGATACTTTTGTTGTTGGAGATATTTGGGGAGTTCATTATGATAGTTTAGGTTACGCAATAATCAAAGATTACGATAAAAGTCAAGGAGATAAAATTCAAGTTTTTGGTAATACTAGCAATTACGAATTAGATACTTTTGGAAGTTCTACTAATATTTATTATGAAAGTAATCGAATTGCTGTAATAGAAAATGCTAGTGCTGATGAGATTGTTCTGATTAAAGCATCACTAATAAGAGTTATTTCACCAATTATTACTATAGATCCAATTGAATTAGATCGGATTCAACTTTTTACTATGGATAACTCGACAATATTAAATTAATTTTAGAGAAACAAGTTAAATTATATGTTTCTTAAATCAAAATTGCTTGAATTTAAGCCCCCAAGCCTCGCCATCCCTCTCGCTCAATTCTGGGGGACTTTTAGCTCTTTTTCTCCATCTCTATGGGCAGAATAGAAAGAAAGCAAAAAATCATGGAATCAAATCGAGAATTAACAAACATTTTTGAAGAAGTAAGTAACGAAACTACTCCCCCAAAGCGTTTAGAAGAAATTTATAATAATTATCCACAGGATGAAGTTAGAAAAATTTTATCCAGTAATCCTAATACTCCTTGGAAATTATTAGAAAAATTAGGAGAAAAATTTCCAGAACAATTATTAG
>CAYPSO010000015.1:0-24254 GCA_964413275.1 uncultured bacterium
CCCCTAACGGTAAACTCTAGCAAAGGGCTGTAGGTAAGCTGAGTACCATCCTTGAGGGTATGTTCGGCAAAATTATTATCTTTGGCGTGGAAAATATCGGCATTGTATTGTTCCAAAATTAAATTAATGGGAATTGTATCTCCTTGGCCATTATCAAATAAGAAAGAAACTTCCCCAGACACATCCACATCAAACTCAAAAGTGCCATTATATTCTTCTCGACTGCGGGTAACGAGAAACTCTGTTACCGAGCGATGGGGTGCGGTGTAGGTATAAGTTTCTGTGGTACTTTCTGAATGAACTTGTTGATTTGTAGTGCTGTTAGTTTGGGAATATTCCCCAGAAATATTAAAAGTATGGGAACTTTCTACCCCAGCTTCACCTTGAACTGGCCCTATACCACCGGATACTTTAGCCGAAGTAGTGAGAGAATAGGTATAGGAAGCACCCAGTTTAAAACCATGTTCGACTGTGGTGGAGGTAGTGGTACTATCTTCTTCCGTGTAACTAAAAGATTGTCCGGGCTGATCTAATCCGGTACTGTTGGTATAGGAGCTTTTAATGACCATATCCGGTAAAGCTATGCCGGCGAACCAATTATAACTAACTTCTCCTTGATTTAAGGATATGTCCGCTAGACTAATGCTATCTTCATCTAAAGTTGTACCTAAACGATCTGCATAATTTTCCGCCCAAACTTTAATTACTCGATCAAGATTTTTAACCTCAGCAGGAGAAATAGCCGGATGTACCGTGACTGGTTCGGCAAAACCGGAAAGATCGGACAAATCTATGCGAGTATTATTAAGTACCTGAGCCCGTCTAATCCCGTCAACCAGTACCCAAGTGTAATTATTTTCCCGTTCAAAATTAATATCTTTACTGGCTTTACCTGCCACATTAATGGTATCTTCGGTGCGATCGAAATCCCGAATTATTTGCCAGTTATTCCCGTTACTGTCACTATAGTCGAGAACAAAACTATCTTCACCCGCACCCACCCAAAGCTTATTAATGCCACTGCCGCCGCTTAAAGTATCGTCTTCAGAGCCACCCCACAGGAAATCATTACCTATGCTTCCTTGCAGATAAACATTAGCAGTCGTCAATAATTTGGCATTGAGTTTATTATTCCCACTGCCACCAGTTAACTCAATATGTTCGATGGATTTAAGTTCATCAGTACCTTTGCCTTCAAGAATAATAGTATTCCCCACCGTTTTAAGGGTAAAATTAACATTTCCCGATTCTGTCACCGTATCAAAACCACTACCCCCATCGATCACATCATCACCAGCACCACCAATAAATAAGTCATTACCAGTGCCACCATTGAGGGTATCGTTACCGTCTTTTCCGTCGAGGGTATCATTTCCGTCACCACCATTAAGAATGTCATCACCACCGGAATAAGCTAGGGCAACAGTAATTGGGCTATTGGAAAAACCAACAATATCCGCCCGCCCATCTCCGTTAGTATCTGCTAGTTGTCGGGGATTTTTATCGTAACTACTCCAATTTCCATCTTGAATAGTGTAGGTATTATCAATGACAATCTCAGAGGCAGAAAATGTACCATCACCTTTAGCTAAAGATATTTGTACATGATTATGAGCAAAACCCACAATATCGGCCATGCCATCCCCATTTACATCCGCTAGTTGTCGGGGATATTTATTAAAAGTCCAATTTCCATCTTGAATGGTATAGTCATTAATAATGGCCACTTTAGGAGCATAAAACTTACCATCACCTTTAGATAAAGAAACCCAGACATCATTATGGGCGAAGGCAACAATATCGGCTTTCCCGTCTCCATTTACATCTGCTAATTGACGGGGATACCTGTCATAGCTATACCAATTTCCATCTTGAATAGTATAGGAATTATCGATCCCAATTTCGGGAGCAGCAAATGTGCCATCCCCTTTAGATAAAGAAACCTGTACATGATTATGGGTAAAACCGACAATATCTGCTCTACCGTCTCCGTTAACATCTGCTAATTGTCGAGGATATTTATTGAAGCTACTCCAACCACCATCATTACCCTTTGAGAATATCATCTCCTAACTTACCCTTAAGTATATCATTACGGTTAGTACCTTTAATTAAACTCATGGCTTTTATCCTAAAATAGTGTGATCGCTTCTTATTCACTAACTACATTCATTCAATGCAAGTTTCCCGATTTTTTTACAAAAAAAAGGAAATAAGATCGTATTCTTGAGAATAATAAACATATTTTTTGACTTGCAATCGTTTAATAATTTTGCTTTTATACCACAGTAAAATTTTTCTTAGATAAAATTTAGTTATGTATTTATTTGGATATTTTTTAATTTGTGTAGATAAATAATCAAAAAAAACTAAATAATAAGATAATTCACCGTAATTTTTTGATAAATGAGTTAAATTTTCTTGTAAAAAATACAGTTTTCCTTTTTTGATTAAACAACGATTTTTTTGACAAAGATAATAGAATCGAAGAGGTGAAATCAATTCTTGTTGAGCTAGTAAAATAATTTCTTTCACAGATAAATAAGAAGTTTTAAAGAGATTTATTTATGCAACCTTTTATTATATAACAATCTGAAATCATTTATTCAAATAGTTGATAAGCTGTCACGCATTTAAATTAGTGATTGAGAGAGTAGTCAGTAGTCAGTAGTCAGTAGCGGTTGAGGGGCTTTCCTGACTGTACAGTCGTCCACTTTCTAGCTTAGACTTTTTGAAATTTTTTCTTTTCCATATTAAATCTATTTAATTGACTATGATAATATTAATTTGTAGTCTAATGACTAATAATAATTATGAAACTCAGTTATATAATTTGCTTGTTTAATCTTAGTATTTTATTAAATTTTTTGATTAGTCAAAATGCTAAAGCTCAAATTATTCCCGATAATAGTTTACCTAATAATTCTGTAGTAACTGTGAATGGTAATCTTATAAGAATAAGAGGAGGAACAAGACAAAGAAATAACCTTTTTCATAGTTTTGAAGAATTTTCTCTTCCCACAAATACTACTGCTTCCTTTAATAACATTTTAAGAATTAAGAATATATTTTCCCGGATTACGGGTAATTCTATTTCTAATATTGAAGGTACTTTAAAAACTAGAGGTGAAGCTAATTTATTTTTGCTTAATCCTAACGGCATAATTTTTGGTGAAAACGCTAAACTTAATGTAGGTGGTTCTTTTTTTGCTACTACTGCGAACACTATTCGTTTTGCTGACGGTACAGAATTTAATACTAAACTTACTGAAGCCCCATCTTTACTTACCATTACTGCACCTGTGGGTTTAGGTTTAGGAAAAAATCCGGGAAAAATTATTAATCGCTCTGTGGCTTTCGATCGCATTTTAAAATTTGATGCAGGACTTCAAGTACAACCTAGAAATACTATAACTTTATTAGGGGGAGAAATTTTATTAGAAGGAGGTATTTTAACCGCAGATGGCGGAATAGTCGAGTTAGGGGCTGTTGCCGAGAATAATGAAGTTATTTTACGAAAAAATAGACGTGGATTTAAACTTAATTATGAAAATGTTAGTGATTTTCGAGATATTCACTTAAATCCGGGTTTTATTTCTAGTGATAGTCGAGTAGGAGCAGAATTTAGGCTTCAAGGTCAAAATATAACTTTATCTCAAGGTTCTGAAATCTTCAATGTCAGTAATACTAAAGGAAATATTGAAATTATAGGTAAAAATATAAATTTAACTGAAGGTAGTCAAATTTCTGCCGTTGCATTTGTTTCTCAAGCCGGAAATTTAATAGTTAAAGGCTCTGAATCAGTTACCTTAGAAGGGACAGATGGAATGTTTAATACGGCACTTTTTAATGATGTTGAAGAAACTGCTACCGGTGAAGAAGCAATATTAGCTATCGAGACTAAACATCTAGTAATTAAAGATGGAGCGCAAATTAATACTCGTACTTTTGGTAATGGTCAAGCCGTAAATTTGCAAATAAATACTTCTGAGTCTGTCAAAATAATAGGTGGTGGAATTATAGATAATAACATTTCACCTAGTGGTTTATTCGCTCAAGTCACAAGAAAAGCATCAGGCGATGGTGGTATTTTAACTATAGAAACTAGAGAACTTTCAGTTAAAGATGGAGCGCAAATAGCTGTTTCTACCCTTGGCCGAGGAAAAGCAGGAAATCTTAATATAATTGCTTCAGATTTTATTCAATTACAAGGGCAAGACATCAATACTAATGATGCCAGTGGTTTATTTGCCATAGTTGAAAGAGGTGCTAGAGGAGATGGAGGCAATATTAATCTTAAAACTCCCCAACTTAAAGTTTTAGACGGAGCGCAGATTTCTACCAATGCTAGAAGTAGTGGTCAAGGAGGTAATTTAATTCTTGATGTTGATGATACTATTTTACTAAGTGGTACTGGAGTTTTAGGTAGAGAGATTGATAGTAGCGGATTGTTTGTTTCTGCTGAACCATCCTTTATAAATAATAGAGGTAATCTTATTCTGACTACTGCTGATGCGGGAACTTTAGATTTAACAGCTAATCAATTGATAGTAGAAAAAGGAGCAAAAATATCCGCCGATAACTTTGGCCGAGGAAATGGTGCTGATGTTAATTTAGATATAGGGCAATTAATTATTCGTGATGGTGGCATAATTGGGGCTGGTTCTTTACTACAACCAGTAGGATTTACAGGAGAAAATATTACAGACAATATTAGAGGTGCAGGGGGAACAATAGATGTTAACGCTACTGAATCTATGGTTATTAGTGGTACTGGAAATATCGGCGATACCTTTGTTAATAGTAGTCTTTTTACAAAAGCTGAAGGTACAGGAAATGCAGGAAATCTAACTATATCTACTCCTAAATTAACTGTAGCTCAACAAGGAAATATAGATGTTAGTGCTACAGGTACAGGAGAATCCGGAAGTTTAACTATTAATGCTAAAAAAATAACTTTAGATAGAGGTAGTCTCACTGCTGAAACAAGAACCGGCGATCGAGGTAATATTAGTTTAAATAATCTAGATATTTTACTACTACGTAATAATAGTCAAATTACCACCAACGCCTCAGAATTAGCCACAGGAGGCGATATTACCATTACTGCTGATGTCATTGCTGCTCTTGATAATAGTGATATTACTGCCAATGCCATTCGTGGTCAAGGAGGAAATATTTTAATTATGACACAGGGACTTTTTCAAGAGCCAGATAGTGAGATTACCGCCGCTTCTGAGTTAGGGATTGACGGTATAATTGCAATTAATACTCCTGATGTCGATCCTACTTCTGGTATTTTTGAATTACCCGATGTGCCGATAGATGCAGAAGCCCTATTAGCTCAAGATTTATGTCAAGTTGAAGATGACAAAATTGCTAGGGGTAGTTCCTTTATTATTACAGGGCGAGGTGGCTTAACTCCTACCTCTGAAGAGCTTTTAGGAAATTTAGATCGCATAGTTAGATGGGCGAATCGAGATGACATCCGAGTCAGTAAAAATGGTTTAGTCGGAGTACGTCAACGTTCGACAAATGATACAGCAGAATCAAATTACCCGATTATTCAACAATCTCAAGGTTGGGTAACTACCTCTGATGGTAGCGTGTGGTTGATAGCCAATGTTCCTGAAATAATCCCTCAAAATTCAAAAATGATTCATCCAGATTGTCGAAATTAATAATTAATCACAAACTTTTTTAGTTCTAGCTGTTAAAGTTCATTTATATATCTATAGACATAGATTTTTATTTCAGTTGCAAAAATTAAATCTATCTCAGGGTGATTTTACTAAATTCTAATTTCAATTACTTTTAAATTAGTAGATTTAAAGAATTAGGGACAATAAAATCATGAAAAGTAACTCAATTTTTCAAAAATTAAAATTTAGTTTAGGAATCCTATTCACTATTACAGCAATATGGACAGGAATGGCAATTAATTTTATTGCTCCCGCCAGAGCTATGACTATTAGTAGTTCATATTTACCTACTATCGTGGCCATGGATTCTAATCCCGTAGATGATGTTTTTGGTTCTGGTACAACAGATAAAATCCAAGGAAAAGCGCAAAAAGATATTGGTACTGTTCAAAAAAATATGGGAAAAGCTAAAGAAGAAGCTAAAGGAACATTTGAGCAATCTAAAGGCCGTGCTAAACAAGATATTGGTGAAGTCAAAGGTAGATTAGATGAAGCAGGTTCTGATTTAGAAGAAGCTTCTGGCAATGCTTTTGATGCAGTGAAAAGTTTGTTTGGTAAGTAATTTATTCTAAAAGATGTCGGGAGAGCCAAAAAATAGCTCTGTAAGTTGTCAGAAATCTAATGATAAAATAAATCTGATTCCTTACAGGGCTTTTTTAATGGTTAAAAAACCTACAGCAGTAGTAGGGTGGGCATTGCCCACCAAATCATAAAGACAATCAAAATTCTATTGCCCTATTTTAGTTGAAACAGTCCACTACATTTGAATTTTTGTAGTTCATTTAATTGAAAAACGCTGTAAACTCCTGCCTTCTGCCTTGCCCTTCGAGCAGATAAAAGAAGTTTGCGTTAATAATAAATAATTAATAGTTTTTATACCAATCTTACTTTGATAATGATAGCTAACTCAGAAACCTTAACCCCTTTAACTTGGGAAGAATTAGAATCTCTCACAAACTTCCAGATAGATACAGTTAATGGAGCTACCAATTCCCAAGCTACTTTACGCTTATTTGGACAGAGCGAATCTGATGTGCGAGTTACTTTATATCGGGATAACCATGCTTGGTGTCCTTATTGTCAAAAGGTTTGGTTATGGTTAGAAGAAAAACGGATTCCCTACCGTATCAAAAAAGTAACCATGTTTTGTTACGGGCAGAAAGAAGACTGGTATAAACGCAAAGTACCATCGGGGATGTTACCAGCCCTTGAATTAGATAATCGCATGATTACGGAAAGTGATGATATTTTAATCGCTTTAGAGGGAGTTTTTGGCCCTTTAAGCTTAGGTATGAACGATTCGGCGGTTATTCCTTTAAGAAAACTAGAGCGACTTTTATTTAGAGCGTGGTGTACTTGGCTTTGTTATCCCGCCTTTTCTGCTACTCAAGAACAACGCAATCGAGAACAATTTATAGAAGTAGTGAGTATGGTTGAGGATGCTTTAGCTAGAACTCCGGGGGGGTATTTTTTAGAAGAATTTAGCACTGCCGACGTAATTTTTACCCCTTATGTAGAGCGAATGAATGCTAGTCTTTACTATTACAAAGGCTATTCTCTCAGGGAAGAAAACTGCCGCTTAAGTGCTTGGTTTGAGGCAATGGAAACTCGCCCTACTTACAGAGGTACACAGAGTGATTTCCATACCCATGCCCATGATTTACCGCCCCAGATGGGAGGTTGTTGGGAAAATGGCGAACCTCAAATGCTGATTAATAAAGCAAAAGTAGATAATGGTTCTTGGTTCGACTTACCAGATGTAACTTATCCAGAGCCTGAAAACTCACGGGAAGAAGCTCTGCAAAGGGTAATTAAACACCGCAAAAATATTATTAAAGTTAACCCTGCCGATGATGATTTGTTCGACCAAGCTCTGCGTTGCGCTTTAACTAACATGATGACAGGAAAAACTTGCGTACCTCCGACCCAGTCTGATGAAGCTTTACGCTATTTACGCGATCGCATTAGTGTACCCCGTGATATGTCTATCTATGCTGCAAAGAGACTTAGAGAATCCTTAGAAAAAACTGCCGCCTTAGTAGGGGATAGACAAGGAACTCCTATTCCTCTAAAACATCGACTAGACCAAAATCCAGCGAACTTTACAACAGTTCTCTGATTAATAAATTTTCAATAAAATTAACCTAAACTTATCCCACTATTTAAGGCAGGTGGGTTTTTTTTTCAGAAGAAAGTAAGAAAATCCAAATGTGTAAACCTTTACCAATATAACTAATAACCAATAACTAACCACGAACCAAAATAAGTTAACTTTTTTTAAAATATAAACTTCTAATACAAGAAAAGATTTAAAATATTTAGTAGTAATCGCTTATAAATTAATGAATAATGCAGTAAAAGAACAATTTAAAATATTACAAAATAAATTACGCGATCGCCCTTCAGGTTGGGATATAATTGACCAAGATGATTATGATATTTTCGTAGTTCCTTCCTTTAGTATTGACCAAAAAGTAGGAGGGAAAGTACCGGGTTTTTTACATTACGAAGAAAGACTATTATTTTCTCTAATGCGATTGCGCAACCCTCATACTAGATTAATATATATTACTGCCTTACCTTTATCTCCTTTAATTAGGGATTATTATTTACAATTATTATCAGGAATCCCTTTTTCCCATGCCAGCGATCGCCTATTATTAATTAGCACCTATGATGCTTCCTTAAAACCTTTAACACAAAAAATTTTAGAAAGACCAAGATTAGTAGAAAAAATTAAACGAGCTTTACGACCAAATAAATCCTATATGGTTTGTTTTAATGCTACTTATTTAGAACAAGAATTGTCAGTAAAATTAGGTATTCCTCTCTTAGCATCCTCCCCCGAT
This sequence comes from uncultured bacterium, assembly GCA_964413275.1. Lineage (GTDB taxonomy): Bacteria > Cyanobacteriota > Cyanobacteriia > Cyanobacteriales > JAABRE01 > JAABRE01. The sequence goes on from CAYPSO010000015.1 coordinate 8,552, forward strand.
TTATTATATTGGGGTTCAAAAAGTGGCAGCAGAGAAATATTTGCTGAATGTAATATTCCCCATCCAAGTGGTAGTAATCAAATTAATAGTGTGGATGAATTGATTATTGCTGCTGCTGAATTATGGGAAAAGAAACCAACATTAAAACGGATGGTAGTAAAATTAAATGAAGGTTTTTCTGGAGAAGGAAATGCTATTTTAAATTTACCTAAAATTAATGATAATAATCGCCAATTAGTTATAGAAAATAATCTCAAAAATTTAAGTTTTCAAGCCCAAGATGAAACATGGGAAAATTTTTCTCAAAGAATACCAGAATTAGGGGCAATTGTTGAAGAATTTATTGAAGGAGAAGAAAAGTTTTCCCCTAGCGTTCAAGGATATATTAATCCCACAGGAAAAGTAGAAATACTCTCAACCCACGACCAAATTTTAGGGGGGGCAGATGGTCAAATTTATCTGGGTTGTACTTTTCCCGCCGATGCAGAATATCGCTTACAATTGCAAGAATTAGGCTTAAAAGTAGGTCATGCTTTAGCTAAAAAAGGCGCAATGGAACGTTATGGAGTTGACTTTATTGCTGTGAGAAAAAAAGATAAATCATGGGATATTCAAGCAATAGAAATTAATTTGCGTAAAGGCGGAACAACTCATCCTTTTATGACTTTAAGACTTTTAACCAATGGAGAATACAATCATAAAAATGGTAATTTTTATACTCCCCAAGGTCATGCAAAATATTATATTGCAACTGATAACTTACAAAAACCTCAATATCGAGGATTATTGCCTGATGATTTAATGGATATTATTGCCAAACATCGCCTACATTTTGATAGTAGTACCAAAACAGGTACGGTATTTCATCTCATGGGTGCATTATCAGAATTTGGGAAATTAGGCTTAACAAGTATCGGTAATTCCCTTGAAGAAGCCAAAGCAATTTATCAAAAAATTGAGCAAGTTTTAGACTCAGAAACTGAATCAAATATATATCAAAATTCCGAAATATTAACTTCTAGTTTACCTATTACTTGGTGGCATGAAAGTTAAATTATATTTTAAGATTCAGCAATTATTTTAGGGATTAGCAAACAAATAATATACCAGTTTATATATTTTTTGGTGGGCAAAATCTACTTTAAGTGGTACTTTTTTTAACCGCAAGTTACCTATTTACCAAATAGGTTGCAAATCTAGAACAAACTCAGATAAAATATTTTCACCCGATAAACTATTAGGTGCATTTAAAATCTCAACTGGTTTTCCCTGACGATAAATTTCTACTTGCTGTCGAGAAGGATTAATTAACCAACCTAGGATCAGGCCATTGTCTAAATATTCTTGCATTTTTTCCTGAGTTTTAATTAAATTGTCATTAGGAGAAAGTAATTCAATGGCAAAATCAGGACACAGTGGCAAAAATTTTTGTTTTTGTTGTTTAGTTAGTGCATTCCATTTAGTTAGAGGAATCCAAGAAGCATCGGGAGACCTATTTGCTCCATTAGGTAAGATGAATCCAGTGGAAGAATCAAAAGCAATACCAGTACCATTTCCATCTGACCAATTAAATAATTGTTGTATTAATCTACCATTGCGATTTCCTGTTTCTCCGCCAGTTGGGGGCATAATTACTAAATCTCCATCAGCATTTCTTTCAATGCGCAAATCACGATTATTGATACATAGTTGATAAAACTCTTCGTCGCTTAATTCAATTGATTGTAAGTCAAGGGTGAAAGTATCCATTGTGTTGTTATTGAGTCATATTTAAGATTTTAATTTATATATCTGTATTTTTGATTCTAAATTGCCCATACCTTTATAGGAGTTCATTACAATTAAACATCTCACAATCAGCTATTTTTTATGAGAAAATGAAGCAGATAAAAAATTAAGCTAAAAATTCTATGAGTAAATTTGTATTTGTTACTGGTGGTGTAGTTTCCAGTATTGGTAAAGGTATTGTGGCTGCCAGCTTAGGCAGATTATGTAAATCTAGGAATTATTCTGTCTCTATCCTCAAATTAGACCCTTATATTAACGTAGATCCCGGAACTATGAGTCCTTTTCAACATGGGGAAGTATTTGTCACCGATGATGGAGCAGAAACAGACTTAGACTTAGGACATTACGAGCGTTTTACGGATACTCCCATGTCTCGTTTAAACAGCGTTACCACTGGTTCTATTTATCAAGCAGTTATTAATCAGGAGCGTCGAGGAGATTATCAAGGTGGTACAGTACAGGTAATTCCCCATATTACCAATGAAATTAAAGATCGCATTTTGCGGGTGGCTAAAGATACTAATCCCGATGTTGTCATTACTGAGATAGGTGGCACAGTGGGGGATATAGAATCTTTACCTTTCCTTGAAGCAATTAGGCAATTTAGAAAAGATGTAGGCCGAAATAATGTAGTTTATATGCACGTTACCCTAATTCCTTGGATTCCTTCAGCCGGAGAAATGAAAACCAAGCCAACTCAACATTCGGTTAAGGAATTGCGCTCTATAGGGATTCAACCTGATGTTTTAGTCTGTAGATGCGATCGCCCCTTGCACCCCGGAATGAAGCAAAAAATCTCCGAATTTTGTGATGTATCCCCAGAAGCCGTAATTACAGCCCAAGATGCTAGTAGTATCTATCAAGTACCCCTGATTTTAGAAAAAGAAGGGTTAGCTCAACAAACCCTAGAACTATTAAATTTAGAAGTAAGAGAACCAGATTTAACTGAGTGGAGTACCCTAGTAGAAGGGATGAAATCACCCACTACTACTTTAAACATTGCCATTGTGGGTAAATATATTCAATTAAGCGATGCTTATTTATCTGTAGTTGAAGCTTTAGGTCATGCGGGAATTGCCATTAGAAGTGAAATCAATTTACATTGGGTAAGTGCAGAAGACTTAGAATTAGAAGGTACAGAAAAATATCTGGACAATGTAGCCGGAATTATAGTGCCGGGGGGCTTTGGGATTAGGGGAGTAGATGGTAAGGTAACAGCTATTGAGTATGCCAGAAAAAATAACATTCCTTTTCTAGGACTATGTTTAGGAATGCAATGTTCTATTATTGAATGGGCGAGAAATGTTGCTAAATTAGAAGCTGCTAATAGTTCTGAATTCGATCCTAAAACTGCTAATCCGGTGATTAATTTATTACCAGAACAAAGAGATGTAGTGGATTTAGGTGGTACGATGCGCTTGGGTTTATATCCTTGTCGTATTAAACAGAATACCTTAGCCCATTCTTTATACACACAAGAAGTTGTGTATGAGCGTCACCGTCATCGTTATGAATTTAATAATGCTTACCGCAATTTATTTTTAGAATCAGGTTATGAAATTAGCGGTACATCCCCAGATGGTAGATTAGTAGAAATGATTGAACTTCGGGATCATCCTTTCTTTATTGCTAGTCAATTTCATCCAGAATTTAAGTCTAGACCAAATCAACCTCATCCTTTATTTTTAGGTTTTGTTAAGGCTGCTTTTCAAAAAAGTTTGGTTAAACAGGATCAGGAATTAGTAATTAATTAAGTGTAGAAGTTAGTGAATATTCAATAGTTAATAGTTAATAATTTAATAATAATTATTAACTATTCACCATTAACCATACACTATTATAATATGAACATCCAATTTAATATTCAAACAGATAGTGACATTCCCTCAAAAAAGCAACTCTTCGATCAAATTCAATTTGCGATCGCATCTCGTCAATATTCCCCTGGGCATCGCTTACCTAGCACTCGACAATTAGCCATGATTACCGGGTTACATCGTAACACTATTTCTAAAGTTTATCAACAATTAGAAGAAGCTGGGTTGGTCGAATCAGTAGCTGGTTCGGGAATTTATGTAAAAACACCAAGTTATGAGGGAGAAAATTGGTATCAAAATAAATATTCTCAAGTTCAGAAATTAATCAGAAATAGCTTGGATGAGTTACTTTCTCAAGGCTGTAGTTTAACTAAAGCAAAAGAATTATTTTTGGCAGAAATTGAATGGCGTTTGCGCTGTGCCGCACGAGTTTTAGTGACAGTGCCGGAGGCGGATTTAGGTGCTGGAGAATTAATGGTATCAGAATTACAAAACGCTTTAGATATTCCTGTACAATTGGTAGTATTGACCGAATTAACTAAAATATTGGAGTCATCCCATTCTCTAACTATTTTAACAAGTCGCTATTTTATTGCTGATACCGAAGCTATTGTCAATGAATATTGTCAAAAGCAATCTCTTTCTGTCAGAGTAATTCCTATTGACATATATAACTATACTAAAGAGTTAGAAATTATTAAAAATTTACCCAAAAATACTTGTGTTGGTATTGTTAGTTTGAGTTCTGGTATTCTCAGAGTAGCAGAAGTATTAATTTATAGTTTACGGGGAGATGAGATTTTGATTTTAACAGCACAAATACAAGATAATTATAAATTAAAAGCTTTAGTTAGATCGGCAAGTATAATTATCAGCGATCAAGCAACTTCTCCTCTAATTAAAGAAATGTTATTACAAGCAAGGGATGATTTAATTCGTCAGCCGAGACTAATAGAAAGTGATAATTATATTAGTGCTGAATCAATTAATATTTTAAAAAGAGAATTAGGTTTATAACAATTTTTGAAATCAATAATTTAAAAACAAAGCACAATATATATACTAATCCTCAATAAGTTCTTATCAATTAAAAACGATTAAATAGAATGAAGATTTTTATGCCTCCTGCCTTTTTCAATAACCTATTATGAATAACAATATAAATAATCTTAACGAAACACCTTCATTAATATTGATTGCTGACGACGATAGAACTACTCGAATGCTTTTAAAAATGTTATTAAAAAAGGATGAATATGAAGTAATAGAAGTAGAAAACGGACAACAATGCTTAGAAAAATATAATGAGCTAAGACCAGATGTTATTCTTTTAGACGCCCTAATGCCTATAATGGACGGTTTTGAATGTTGTGCTAGATTACAAGACTTGCCTAATGGTGCACAAACTCCAGTATTAATGATTACTGCTTTAGACGATCAAAAATCTGTAGATCGGGCATTTGCAGCAGGTGCAATTGATTATGTTACTAAACCTCTTCATCCTCCTTTATTACGTCAAAGATTGCGTCGTATTTTACAAGCAAGTAAAGCTGAAACTGCCTTAAGAGAAAGCGAAAAAAAATATCGTTCTGTAGTAAATAGTTTGAAGGAAATAATTTTTCAAACCGACGAACAAGGAAAATTAATTTTCCTTAATCCTGCATGGGAAACTATTACTGGTTTTTCTATTGCAGAAAGTTTAGGTAAAGATTTTCAACATTTTATTCATCCTAGTGACAGTGAATTGCATCAAAAATTTTTCTTACCTTTAATCGAACAAAATAAACCAAAAACTCTAGAAGATAATACCCAGTATCAGCGTTATCAAATTAGATTTTTACAAAAAAATAAAAGTGTGTGTTGGGTAGAGATTTATGTTAATTCTATTCAGAAAAATCATAATATATTTGTAACTTCAGGAACAATTAATGATATTACAGAAAGAAAATTAAGAGAACGTTATTTAAAAATAGAAAATGACATTAGAAAAACTCTAGCAGAATCTGATAATATAGAACAAGCAAATTTAGAAATTTTAAAAAATATTGGTAGTCAATTAGATTGGCAATGGGGAGAAGTTTGGTTTATAGATTCAGGAACAAATCAAATAAAATGTCTTACAATTTGGGTTAATTCTTGCTTAGAGAACAAGATTGAAAAAGAGATATTAAATAAATTTAAACAAGTCACTAAAAACCATATTTTTAATCCAGAAAATGAATCAATTAAGGATATTTTAAATAGTAATGCCTCAATTGTACTGGATAATTTACAGGAAGAAAAATATTTTTTGCGACGACAAGAAATTATTGATGCTGGGCTGACAAATTGCATTAGTTTTCCGATTATTGGCGGTGATAGGAAACTAGGAATAATTAATTTTTTCCGTTCAGTAAAAACTAAACCTGAAACAGAAATATTAAAATTAATGAATAGTTTAGGAAATCAAATTGGTCAGTTTATTCGCCGAAAAATGGCTGAAGAAGAATTACAAAAACAAAATGAACTATTGCAATCAGAATTAAATAAAGCTGCAGATTATGTTAAATCTCTATTACCTCATCCTCTAAAGGAAAAAATATTAATTAATCAAAATTTTATACCTTCTCTTGAGTTAGGAGGAGATGCTTTTGATTATTATTGGTTAGACGAAGAAAATTTAACAATTTATTTATTAGATGTGGCAGGACATGGGGTACAATCTGCTTTATTATCAGTATCTATCCTTAATATTTTACGTTCTCAAGCTCTTTACAACACAGATTTTTATCAACCTTGGACAATTTTAGAAGAACTAAATCGAATTTTTCAAATGGATGATAATGGTCAAAATTATTTTACTATTTGGTATGGGGTTTATAATGTTGTTAGTAAAGAATTAGTTTATGCTTGTGGTGGTCATCCTCCTGCTATTTTAATTGCCCCAGATGGTAAGATCCAAAAAGTAGGTGCAATGTCCATTCCTATTGGTATGCTTCCTAATCTAGAATTTGAAGAACATTTATTTGAAATTCCTTCTGGTAGCACTATGTATATATTTAGTGATGGAATTTATGAAATTTATTTAGAGAATAACAATATTTGGGGGATTGATGCTTTAATAGAGTTAATTAGTCAAGAATATCAACTTAATAAAAACATAGAATTAAGTCAATTAATTGAAAAAATAAAAGATATAACAAAAACTCAAGTTTTTAACGATGATGTATCTATTTTACAAATACATTTTTAAAAATCAATTATTCTTAGCTTTTCCCTTTTCCCTCTTTCTGACTACTGAATACTTTTATTAAAATCTGCTTGATTTTTATGAATTGTAAAAACATTATCCATAGTGGTTAAAGAAAAAATCATCTCTACTTGTTCATTTAGAGAACAAAGGTGTAAATCTGCATTTTCAGCACGCACCTTTTTAAAAATACTGACTAAAGCACCTAAACCGGAACTATTCATAAAAGTAACATCTTGAAAATCAAGTAAAATATAGTCAGGTTTATTATCTAATAAATTATCGACTTCATCCCGCAAATTTCTGCTTGTTGTACCATCTATGATACCTGATAGTTTAATAATTTCTACACTTTTACTCATAAAAAATAAACTCCTATTAATTAGATTTAGGTTGCCAAACAGCGGCCCGAATTATTACCAATAATAAGGACATATTGTATATTGCCCAAGCTGCATTTATCAAGTATAATTCGGGCTGTTCTAAATTACCACTTAACCAACGATATAGAGATAAAATAATTCCTCCCACAGTGAGTATAACAAGAGATAATTGTACCCATACTAACTTAAGATATATCCCTGATTGACGTTGTTTGGGCGTAACTTCAAACTTCACTGATTTACCGGTTAAGATACTCCATACAGATTGAATATAAAGGGGAAAAAGTGCGATCGCATATTGTTCGCTACGCCAAAGTTCTCTCGCAGGTATTCCCCAAGCTGCAACCATAAATGTTAAACGATTTAACAAGAAAGCTGGAATAAAATGAATTGCAAAATCTGCTCCATAAGCTTTGACAGGAATCAAGTTTGTATAGAAAAATATTATAGGACAAATAATAAAAACAAATATAAAAAAGCCCGAAAAATAACTATACATTGTCTGGAAATATTGCAATTGTTGCCAAAAATTTAATTTAGATTTAGCCCAAGGATTTTCCTTTTGTAAAACCTGAATCGTACCCTGAGCCCAACGCAGTTTTTGTTTTAAAGTAGAACTAAGGTCATCAGGAGCTAATCCAAAGGCTAATTCCTCGTGATGATAAGCTGATTTCCAACCCGCATTATGGAGACGCATTGCGGTATTCATATCTTCTGTAATGCTATTACTCGAAAGTCCGCCAACTAAATTAAACTCTTCTAAAACCGCCTCATTTTCACTATATTGTTCGGAAAAATATTGCAATCCCACACTAATTAAAGCATCTCTCCTTAAAACTGCATTTGTACCAGTGTAAAAAGCAGCCCCCATACCATCTTTACTCTGTTGAATCGGGCCATAAAATAGATGAGCTTGATGGCCAAAAGGATCGCCTTTTGGGATATTATTAAAAGCTTGAGGAGTTTGGACAAAAGCAATAGGATTTGGTTCGTATTCTCCCCTATTCAAATTATATTTATAAAAATAAGGTAAAACTCTTTGAATTATTTCTGGTTTGGGAACATGATCTGCATCTAAAGTTAAAATAAAATCACCAAAAGTTTCTCCAGAAAAAATAGCATTATTAATATTACCAGCTTTGGCATGATGGGGTTTTCCTGCCGGTTTTTCTCTAGCAATATAACGACAACGAATTAAATCAATTAGTTTCGATTCTTGTTCTTTTATTTTTGCTTCTATTTTATCTTTTTCCACTAATAAATAATCGATAATATTAAAATATTTGGGATTTAATAATAAAACAGTTTGTTCTAAACTTCTTAAAGAAGATAGGGCATAATTAAGATTACCTTTAGGAGAATATTTTTGAAACATTAATAGGCAATTACCATCTTCACCATAATTAACATAACTTAGATATTCAGCAATTTTTTGAAATATCAAAAAACCACGCCCACCCTCTGCCATTTCTTCCACATTTTCAGGCATTTGTGCCAAGTAAGTCTCTAAATCAAATTGCTCGCCCCGATCCCAAATTTTTAATACTAGGTAATTACTTAATATATTAACTTCAATTTTAATTGGTGTATTTGTTGGCAAATCTTTATGGGCATATTTAATAACATTATCAAAACCTTCTCCTAATGCTAACTTAAATTTATACCAGTCTTGGGCATCAATAAATGGTTTTTTCAAACCATCTACCCAATTCAAAACCTTTTCAAAATCTTGAGCTATGCTCTGAACTTCTAAACTAAAGGTAGGTAAAAATTTTTCATTAACCTTAATTTCTGCAAGATAAATATTTAATTCTTTTAAATTTTTCTTGAGTTGATTAATTTTATGGTTAAAAGACTGTGCTACAGCTTGAATTTGAGATGTTTTTAAATCTCTAATTCCCAAAGTTTCAGCCATAGTTCTGATTTCTGGGGAGTTACCATCATCAAGAATATAGACAAATAATTTATTTTGTGGATAATCAATATTTAAAGCTGCTTGAGCGGTTTTTTCAACTATTTCTACTGGTTCGTTATAACAAGTAATAAATACATCAACTACGGGCCATTCTTCTTGTGGAAAAGGCGGACTCATTTGAATAAAAGATTTTACTTTTCTAATAATAGGCCGCCACATTCCTACTAAAAACATTACTCCACCCAAATAAGAATAAATTTCTGCTAATAATAAAGGAATAGATAACCAAAAAACAGCCCAATTAATAGAATAATTAATTCGCCAATAAAGATACCAAGCACCCAAAATAAGATTGACAACTACTAAATAGCGAAAAAAAACTGTCCTTGGTTTAAGATAAGTAATAATATTAGAAGAAAATTTAGGATCGTTCATATTTTATATTAATAAAACTAATATAAAGCTAAAGGTAAATTATTTCTAGCTTTATATAATATACTTTCGAGAATAATTGCATTAGTATTAATATTAAGTACCTTATTAATTCCTATTTTATTATCTTCATAAAGCCCAGCAAAGTAACCTAAATTAACATCTGCTAGATTTTGTACTTTATTTCGTAACTTTTTAGTATATGAATTATTTGGCATCAAATTATGCCAAGCAAAAGCCGCTTTTGTACTTAAAAAACGCAATTGCGGGTATGATTTTCGATTAACATCAAGGGTACTCCATAATTCACCATCTGCATAAATACTATAGTATAAAAAATATGGTTGACGATCTAAAGAATCTTCATTAACGGCAGTTAAGATTTGTGTATTTTTAAATCTATTTTCTTGCACTTTTAATAAGTTGCTTATTTGTGGCTTGATTTCATTGCTCCAACCTAATTCTAAACCCCATAATAAATATGGCTCGTTAGTTAAATAATTACTAGCATTAGAATTATGCCAATTTCTTCTATCTATTTGTAAATTAATCCCTTCAATACTAATAGTTTCAATTGGTGGAGAAAATAAAGCTTTATTGGTTGAATTTGTGGATAAATCTTCTAAATTATTATTTTCTGAAGTTTCAGGAATATCAATTTTTTGGAGAGGAATTGGGTTTGGGGATAAAATCCCCACAATGTTTAAATCAACATAGTTATCATCTGATACCCAATAACTACCTTGTGGAGAATTATTCATAAAACGGGCTGTCTGTTGGACTTTTTCCGGCAAAGAGCGCCCTAAATCACCTTGTTTAACTTTTTCCCACCATAAAGAATTATTATTGGTTTCTGGGCGAATTAAAGGTTGATTTTTAGTAAGACGAAATAACAGAGATTGTAAAACAATGGTATTGGTAGTGCTACTAAAACTAGGCTCTCGTTTACCGTTTTTCTCATAAAATCCCTCATAATAGCCGAGATTAGGATTATACAAATCAGAAGTAGATTCCCATAACAAGCGACTATATTCTGCTTCGGGAAATAAAGCATAAAAACCAAAAGCTACTGCTGTGCTGACTATTCTTTCTTCAGGAATAGATTCTCCCACCGCCGATTGAGTCGGCCAAGCTTTACCCCAACCTGCGATCGCACTATGTATAATATAAGGAGAACGATTAATCAAAGTAGTAGCTGCCCCCGTCAAAATTCCCGTTTCACGATACCGCTTCTGTTGCACTTCAAAAATTGGCTCAACCAATTGACGCATTTGGGGATCGAGACCAAATTCTAAGCCATAATGTAAAAAAGGATTACTGACTAAATAAGGATTTTGCTGCTCATTTTCCCGATATAGGGGTACAGTTACCTTATCAATAACTTTGGCTTGATATTCCTTACTCACCGCAGCCTTATTTACCCCAAATCCCCATAACTGCAAAGCTCTAGCAGCGTATTCTTCATAACCGAAACGATTTTCTGGTTTTAGTTTGGTTAAAAATCTTCCGTTATCATCCTTCTCTACTTCAGCACTAAAAATTATCCCCTCACGTACTAATTGAGCATAAGACCATTGTAAGACTATTTCATCAACTACCTTGCCATAATTGGGATAACAAGTTTTGAGGTTGTACAAACTAGCCATCACCCTAGCAATATCCAAACCAGACCAACCCGTACCTTCTGTGGTAGGATTACCTCCATAATCAATAGGTTGTAAACTTTGACTATCGTAACCTCGATGGGGTAATTGCCCTGCAAATAAAAACATTCTTTGTAAAGCTCCTAATAGCTTTCTGATACGTTGGTCAAATTTTTCTGAAGTAATAATTTCTAAACTATGTGCTGCGTGAAGAGCTGCTAAATAATCACCTACTCCCCAAAGAGTAACACCTTTAAAATCGGCTCTATCGTTAACTAATCCGGTATTTTTCTCGTAATTTGCCTCAAAATACTGCCAAGCTGCCTCACTATGTCTTTTTTCCGCTACAGTTAGTTTGCGAATGGGAATAGGACAAGTTAATTTGCCTAAATCACCTACTTTTTCAATTGGTTCAATAACCATTGCAGTAGAAGTTTGAGTATTGGTGCAAGGAGGAGAAGTTTGATTATTAGTTGGAGGAGGAGAAGTTTCAGTTTGATTATTACTAAAAATAGGTGCTGTGTAATCTTCACCTACGGGTTTTCCTGTGGAGACACTAACAGAATCGTAACCAATCAAAGGCTTATTTCCTCTGGCTTTATAATATAAAATCTCCATCATTAAACCATTAGTATTACCAGTGAGAATGTCATTTAATTGATTATTTTCCTCATAAATACCAGCAATCACCCCATCAGGAGTAACACATCTTTCTTTTACTTGCTCGTAAACTGTGCGAGCATATTCATTATCAGGATAGAGAAAATTCCAGCCAAATACAGCTTTACAGCTAATAGTCCTTAATTGTGGGTAATCTTCATTATTTTCGGTAATAGTTGCCCAATTTTTTCCATTAGAATAAACCGTATTGTAGAGAAAGTACGGAGCTTGATTAATATTATCCTCAGAAACCGCAGTTAATTGGCCTGTTTGTTCATAGCGACGTTTTTGTACTTCTAAAACCCTTGCTGCATAATCAGCTATTTCACCCTCAAAGCCAAATTCAATGCCGTCTAAAATATAAGATTCACTTACTACATAATTATTAGCATTAGTGGTTTCATATTCTCTCGTATCAACAGGAATAGGAATATCATAAATTTTTACGAATTTAAAAGGCTCAAAAGATAAAGATACAGGTACTTGATAATCCCATAATTCGTAACCTCTAGCTGCGTATTCTTCATAACCGAGTCTTCCCTCTTGCACTAATAAAGTTTGTCCATCTGGAAGCACCGCAGCACCGAACATTTGCCCATCTTGAATCGAGCGTTCAACCCCCCAAGCTTGAATAATTGATTGTAGCCATTCGTTATATTGGGGATGACAAGTGCGTAAAACGTGAAAAGCAGCGAAAATTCTGCCAATATCTAAAGCAGACCAACCAATACCTTTTTCTAAAGGGTTATTACCATAATCTACTAATTCTCCCGTAGCTGCCTGATATACTTTATTAGGAAGACTATCTTCAAATAATCTTAATTGTCCTAAAGTAGTTAAAAATTTATTTAATCTGCCATCAAATTCTTCTTGGGGAATAAAATTTAACCAACGGGCTGCATTTAAAGCCATTAAATAGTTACCCATATCCCATAATGTACCCGAAGGATAACCATTAGCCGAGTTAACAAATCCAGTATTTTCTTGATAGTTATTAACAAAATATTGCCATGCAGAGCGAGCATATCTTTCTTCGTCTGGTGTGAGGGGATTAGTAATTTGAGCGCAAACTTGAGGGGTTTGTGCCGTGGCAGTTGGAGGATAAATATTGACTAATTCTGTAGTACAAATTATGCCAACTAAAAATAAACAAATTAATTGTAATACTTTTCTTTTAAATTTATTAATTTTCATTCTATTTTTAGGCATTTATCAGTTAACAAATAACTAATAACCAATAATAACCACGTTTGCGTAAGCAAATGCGAAGCAGTCCACGAACTACGAACTTATTTAACTCCTGCCCAAACTAATAAAGGTTTTCTAACTTTTAAATAGAGCATACTTTCCAAAATTATACCGTTATTATTGGCAGTTAAAGACTGATTTGGTTTTTGATCGTATTCATAAAATCCGTTATACCATCCCTTTTCTGATGCCAAATTTTCCCGAACAAATTTAGTTAACTGTTTCGTATATTCAGTATTGTAAATTACGTGCCATCCTATGGCGGCTTTAGTGCTTAAAAATCTTAAATTATTATGATTTTCCCTCGTATCAGTAATAGTTGACCAAGGTTTACCATTAACAAACAAAGTATTATAAACAAAATAAGGTTCTCTATCTAAATTATCTTCAGTTAAAGCTGTTAGTTGTTTAGTTACTTGATAGCGATTTTCTTGTGCTTTTAAAATTCTGTCAGCATAAGCTTTTGGCAATGATTGAAATCCAGTTTCTATACCATCTAAAAAGTAAGGTTCACTTAAAACATAATTATTAGCTTCAGAATTATGATAATCTCTTACATCATAGGGAATGCCAACATTATACAGATTAACAAATACTGATTTATTTTCATAATCAAGAGCTTTTTCTACCTCTAAACCCCAGAGTTTAAAGCCATAAGCAGCATAATTTTCATAACCAAGTCGCCCTTCTTGATTATAAGTTTCTTTTCCATTAACTACACTTGTACCGTATAGTTGACCGTTTTTTACTAATCTTTCTAGATTCCAACTTTCCCAAATTGCTGTTGTCGCTACTCTAAATTGAGGATATTTATTACCAATTATCTTTAACCATAACGCTAATCTACCTAAATCAATCGCCGACCAACCAATCTCTTCTTGCTTATCTAATTGTCCATAATTTACAGGTATTAATGTTTTTGCGTTATAAACTTTGTTGGGTAATTCCTGTTTATATAAAGCAAGGTTTTTAATAGTTTCTAAGGAAGTTTTAATTTTATTATTAAATTCATCTTGAGGAATAATTCCTAATTCATAAGCACTAACCACCGCAGCCAATGCCGCCGTTTGATCCCATAATGTAACTGATGGAAAATCATTAGCCGAGTTAACTAAACCTGTTTCTTCATGCCAATTATGCTCAAAATAAGCCCAAGCTTGACGAGCTATATCTAATTCCTTGCTCTCAAATGGTTGCAATTCTGAGGTTTCTGGAATATAGGGAGTTTTAATTGCCATAATCTCTGTTAAACCAACTTTATCTCCCGGAAACTCCACTGACTGGCTATCAAGAATAGCGATTTTTTCAGCTTTTGCCTTTAATTGGGTATCTATTGAAGTTGGTGATGGATTTTCTGTTGGAGTTTTAGGTTGAGTTGTTTGGGGAGGAGGAGAAGCAATAGGTTTTTGAGTTTTCAAGTATTGAGAAAACCAATTTAATAAAGAAATAAGTGCCACAGCCGTTAAAATTCCGCCAGAAACCGCGATAAAAGTAGTATATTTTTTAGGATTAGGATTTAATTTATCAGTCATTTTAACTATTAGTTATTTTCTTAGTTATTAGTTATTATTTAATTAAAATACCCAACGAAATTTACCAATAAATTTTTCAATGGGTTTGTTTATTTGATTATCTGTACTGCGAATATTAGAATAACTGTAACCGAAGTCAGCCTCTAAATTAGGAGCAAATTTAATAGTACATAAACCTTCATAGGTATCTGCACCCGAAGAATCGCCATTCAGTCTTTGTTCGCCAATAGCTACTGCCAATCGACATTTTAATAAATCTGTAAAAATTTCTCCCGTCCATGATAATTCACCAGTATAAACTAAAAAATCAGAAGGGGAAAAATAACCGTTTTCTTCGTTTAAATCTTGAGAATAACCCCAAGTAAATAAGTTAGCCGCAACGGCAAATTGACCAAATTTTTTTTCTAGCCGACTAAAAGATTGATTTTCCACATTACCATCACTATAATTTCCTACTCGAAACAGAGAAAAAAAACTTACATCTTTACTAATTTGCCAATAAACATTAGGGCCATAACGCCAAGCAGTAATTTCACTTTCTAAAGTTTTAGCATTAAATTTATAGGGGCCAAATTCAACTATTCCTGATAAGTTTAAACCTTCACTAGGTTGACCAGAAATACTAGCATTAAAGCCATAACTACTACTCAATCTATCAAAAAAATCTATTCCTATTCCAGCAGAAAGATTAACTGGCCCTTTTTTGCCTTGCCAAGTTAATTTTAAAGGAATATTATTAACATCTTCAATTCCAGTTTGTTGATATGATTCATAACCACTGGTAATAGCTAAAGTATCACCATTATTAAGTTTAAAGTTAAAGGTTTGATGAGTATATTGATTGATTTGACCGTTATTATCAGTAGTTTTTAAACTATCATTAGTGGTATTTTCAAAAGTTATTTTAGGTGTTTTATTTTCTGATTCTTCTGTTATCTCTGTATCTTTTTCTTGAGGTAAGTTTTGTGGTGGAGATTTCGTTGAATTAGGAGAAGTAATAATTATTTCTTGTCGGTCAGAATTTACGGTATTTTCATTTGTATTTAAACGTAAACC
>CAYPSO010000015.1:24354-54508 GCA_964413275.1 uncultured bacterium
GGAGGGACATCTTGCCATCTTCCCGGGCCAATTGCTTGTATGGCTTCTTGGAGATTGACATCTCCAGTATAAATCGCACGACCAACAATTACAGCATTTACCCCTAAAGGTTCAAGGGCTAGTAAACTTAATAAATCGGTTAATTTACTAACTCCACCGGAGGCAATCACGGGAATATCAATACAATTGGCTAATTCTCTTAATGCTTCTAAATTTGGGCCGGTTAAAGTACCATCTCGGTGAATATCCGTATAAATAATCGCTGCTGCGCCTAATTCTGCCATTTTTTGCGCTAAATCAGTAGCTTCAACAGTAGAAGTTTCTAACCATCCTCTAGTAGCTACTTTGCCATTACGAGCATCAATACCGACAAAAATCTGTTCGGGAAAATCTTGACATAGCTTTTGCACTAATTCCGGTTGCTCTACAGCAACTGTACCCAAAATTGCCCGTTTAACCCCTAAATTTAGAATTTTTTCGACACTTTCATAGGTACGCAAACCTCCACCAACTTGTATTTCAATGGCAACAGCCTTAACAATGGCTTCAATTGCCCTTAAATTAGATGGTTTACCTTGTTTTGCGCCATCTAAGTCAACTAAGTGAAGTCTAGTAGCACCTTGAGCCACCCACTGTTGAGCAACTTCTACGGGGTTGTCATTAAAGATTTGAGATTGTTGATAATCTCCTTGATACAATCTGACACATTTACCATCTAATAAATCAATTGCGGGAATTACATTCATTTTTTGTTATTTGTTATTTGTTTTTAGCGATTAGCAGTTAGCTTTTAGCTTTTAGCTAGTTACTACGAACTACGAACTAATAATTATTCTGGTGATAATTCATCAAGAATAACAAAACGGACATGGTTAATTGCTAATTCGCCTATGGATACCGTCTCTTTAGTAAGTTTTTCGCCGTTAATGCTTAGGGTTTCAAAGGGAATACCTTTGGACATTTCAGCATGATACCAAGCTAAACCCATAAAAAATCGGGTAGGATAGGGGCCACCATCAATAATATCATCAGGATTAGACTCCATTGGTAGCCAACCAACACCCGGAAGATAAAATTCCATCCACACATGATTAAAATCAGGTTGTAGGGGTATATTTCTTTCTAAAGGTTGAGGAGGACATTTATAACGCCCTACAGTACGACAAGGAATGCCATTTAAACGGGATAATGCCAGTAATACCCCTAAATACTCTCCGCAAGAGCCAACCCCTCTTTTTAGCACCAAATCAGGGGTGTCAATATGAGGCTTAATACCATAGGATAGGCGATCGTAAACATAATTGCGAATACTATAAATTTTACGCAGAAAATTGCTTTCACGGGCGATGGCTTCTTCTGCTGCTCTTTGGATAAGGGGATTATCCATTGCTAAATTATCATCATCTATTAGATAGCGAGGACTTAAATCTTGGGGTAATGGGGGTAATTTTTCACAATCTTTAGGGGTTAACTGATATTTAATACTCCAAACCTCCATTAATGCCTTCCAACCAAATATATGACGACTATTATTAGTCAGTTTATCAAAGGTGAATACGGCTACCCTTTGGCCATCTTGGATTTCTTCCCTAAATGGAATGCCTATAGCTTCAACTTCTTTGATTTTTTGCCGAGAAGTTTCTGCGGGTAAGGCAATACGCCATTCTAGATTTTCTAATTCTACAGGATCGAGGGGGGAAATTTCTTCAACATAAGATAGTTCTATCAAATAACCATTGGAAAGCGCATAATGTCGATCGGGAAAATATTTAAAATAAAGGGGATGAATAAAGGTTGAATCTCGGTATTGTAATTCGTAATTAGGTTCGGCATTAGGGTTATCCCGAATATAAGGTTCTTGATTAGAATAAGCTACATAAAGGGTTTCCTCTCCTGTAATCGGATTAATATAAAAAGTCAAACCGGTGGGGCATTCAAAGGGGGTTAAGACATTAAAAATTATTTCTCCAGTAGCCCTGTCTAAACAATAGACAGTTTGTTCTAAAGTATCAGAAATCCAAAGCTCTTCACCTTTAACCGCAATATTCTCAATCCCAATACCCGGAGCATAGAAACGAGTAATTTGTTTAGCAGTTTCTCGACTATAAACTAAAATATCTCCTGTACGATGACAAGTAATATAAACTGTTTTTTCTTGAACAGCTACCCCATTGATAGGATAGCTTAGTCTCACAAATAATTCGGGTTTATCAAGGGTATCTAAGGCACAAAAATAAACGCTATCATCAGCAGTAAACCAAAGAGTATCATCGCTAATAGCAATACCAGTGGTGCCAACAAAATCAGACCAGCGATCGCAATTAATAATAGTAGTATTATGAGTTTGAGGATCTATTTCTAAAAGATATCCTCCTACTGAGTCAATCGCTAATAACTTATTTCCCTTAAAAGCAATGCCATGCAAAGAAGATGCAGAAATTGGTCGAATAGTCGATAGAGATGAACAGCTTTTATTGTTACGGGACAAATCTAAAATAGGTGAATCAGTAGTCATGTTAAAATGGTCGTAAGATTAAATAATAAACGGTACTAGAATTTAAGTAGTGATTTAGGCTGTAGCATTTTGGCTTACTACCTCGATCAAATATCATACAAAGATGCTGTGGAACTATATGAGTTTAGCTAACATCTTGTATTTTGTCTTTAACCCCATAAGATAATGAAAAAAATTTGCCAATGTTTTTATACAAAATTCATCAAAAATTATCGATCTTTTTAGCTGGTTTTAGTATAGCCTTTCCCTCGGCTGTCATGGCTCAAACAGGGCTTTCGGCATCATCTTTAAGTAGTCGCTTACCTATTTCTTGGGATTTTGCTCCGCCAGATAATATCGATCAACCAGATTACCGAGAAGCAGGAGCAACAAGAGGCCCAAGAGAAAATCCCGGTACTTGCCTAAAAACAAACCAAAATTTTACTGCTTTAGTACCAAAATCCGGTAAAGGTTTAACCGCACAGGCTTATCCTACTTTTTTTTGGCACTTACCTCCTAATTCTGGCAAAAAATTAAGATTTACCTTGAGAAATGAGGAAGGAATGGAATTATATTCCAGTGAATATTCCCTACTTAACAAAAAATCAGATTCAAGAATTATGTCCTTTACTCTGCCCATTAATTCAGGTATATCTCCTCTGGAGATAGGACAAGAATACCACTGGGAATTAGCCTTAATCTGTAATGATTACAACGATTTCGATTTTACTCTTATTCAAGCTACTGTTGCCAGAGTTTCTGCTGAATCTGTTTTGAGCTCACAAGCTGAGAATACAACATTAGAAAATCAAGTCAAACTTTATGCCAATGCTCGTTTATGGTATGAAACCTTAGAAACTATGGTTGAGTTGCGCCGTTTAAAGCCTAATGATCGAGAGTTAGAAGAAGCTTGGACATTACTATTAAGTTCCGTTGGTTTGGAAAACATTAAATAATGACAATAATTGATTCTGTGTCCAAAACTGGTTTACTCAGTCTGTTATTTGTTGGACTACAACAACTCCCTGTTTTTGCTGATTTAAGTGAGAGTCTTCTTAAACAATGGGATTTTAGCCCTCCTGATAATGGTCAACCAACACAGCGTGAAGGTGCGGCAACCAGAGCACCTTGTTTACCAAAAAAACATCAATTAACTGCCTTAGTGCCTCAATCCGGTAAAGGTTTAACCGCCCAAGCTTATCCTACTTTTTTTTGGTATTTACCGGAAACCACGGCCGAAAAACTGAAGTTCACCATAAGGGATCGAGAAAAAGTTACTATTTACTCAATTGAATATATACTTCCTCCAACTAATAAAACTCGCATAATGTCTTTAAGCTTGCCAATATTTGCTGATAGTCAATCCTTAAAAATTGGTCAAGAATATAACTGGCGCTTACAGTTATTTTGTCAACAGGATAGTGATACTCCAGTAACTTCTGTTGAGGGTTATGTTGAAAGAGTTTTAACCCAAGCAGATTTAAGTATAAAACTCGAAAATGCTTCTTTAACAAATCAATTAATTGTGTTTGCAGAAGCACGATTGTGGTACGAAACTTTATTGACTTTGGTTAAATTACGCAGTTCATTTCCTAATAATTCCGAATATGATTCAGCGTGGCTGAACTTATTAGATTCTGTTAATTTAAAAGAGATTTCCCAAGATTCCTTGAATGCTGAGATTAATCTCAATTAAGTTAGTATTAAGTATAATTGTAATTATTCCTTATTTAATTAAATTAAGTATTTGCTATGAAAAAATTAATCTCCAAATCTTATAAAATATCTCTTTCTTTAATAACTATTGGCATTTCTTTGATAGTTTCTAATGCATTTGTTTTTGCCCAAAATATTCCTAAGAGTTGGTCAAGTAAATTTTACCGTCCTCCTGCTAATTTGGGAACACCAATTTATACTTTGCCCGGAGGGGTAAGAGGTGAATTAATCAGTCTTGTACCTTTGCTTCCTGTGGTAGAAAATTATCGCTTTGGTGTTACCGTTGAACCTTATCCAACTTTTTTGATTTATATTCCTAAAATGAATATATCCGTCAAATATGCTCAATTTTCCCTAAAAGATAAAGATGGAGGAGAAATTTATAAAGCTGATTTTATTGTTAAAAATGACAATCAAATTATTAGTGTTTCTTTGCCGGAAGATGCGGGTTTAACACCTTTAAATATTGATAGGGATTATCAGTGGACTTTCTCTGTTTTTGCCGACTCTTTAAGGGTTGATAGTCCGAAAATGACAAGCTCAGGTTGGATTAGAAGAGTTGAAGTGCCATCAGAATTAGCATCTGAGCAAATTTTGCCTGTAACTTCTGATAAACAAGCTAGAATCAACCAGTCTCGATTATATGCAGAATCAGGCATTTGGTATGATACGGCGGCTAATTTAGCCCAACTTTACCGAGATTATCCTAATGATCCCGAAATTAAAGAAGATTGGCAACAATTACTCAAATCTGCTGAACTTGATGAGTTGTTAGAAGTTCCTCTTTTTTCTCCAGAGAAATCAGGTTTATAGCCCTTAGCGGTTAGCTTTGAGCTTTGAGCTATTCCCTATTACTTTTCTGTGCCTTCTCACTAATAATTAATGACTAATTTAAGCTAAATGATGAGTTTAAAAGTTCGGTTTGCCATAATTAGCGATCTTCATATAGCTACTCCTCCTACTATTTGGCAGCATGAAAATCGTTTTCATTTAGTCGAACTAAGTATTCCGGCTCTGGAATTTGTGTTAGAAAATCTAGAAAAATTGCCTTTAGATTTTCTCCTAATTCCGGGAGATTTAACTCAACATGGCGAACCAGAAAACCATCAATGGTTACAAAAACGATTGCAATCGTTACCTTTTCCTGTTTATGTAGTTCCGGGTAATCACGATATTCCGACTGTAACAGCAACTGAAAATTCTATTGCTCCTGAAGATTTTTCCAGACTTTATCAAAGTTTTGGTTATGACAATAGTAATAGCCTTTATTATACTCGGGAAATTTTGCCCGGATTGCAGTTAGTTGCTCTTAATTCTAATCAGTTTAATCAGGAAGGAAAACAATTAGGTTTTGTGGATGATACTCAATTAATCTGGCTAGAAAATGTTTTAAATGAGTATCAACATAAAACAATATTGCTGATGATTCATCACAATGTTATAGAACATTTGCCCGGACAAGCTAACCATGAATTGGGCAAGCGTTATATGTTAGAAAATGCACCAAGGCTATTAAGAATAATAGAAAAATATGGAGTACAATTAATTTTTACAGGTCATTTACATATTCAGGATATATCAGAAGTAAACGGTATTTATGAGATTACAACCGGTTCTTTAGTAAGTTATCCCCATCCCTATAGGATTTTAGAATTAAGTAAAAATTCCAACAACAATATCCAATTACAAATCAATTCTTATCATTTACAAAGCCTTCCTGATTGGGATAATTTACCAGAATTTTCTCGTAATTTTTTAGGCGATCGCTCCTATTATTTTATGATTAAATTACTTACTACCGATCCCTTGAATTTATCATTATCAGAAGCTGATAAACTAGCTCCAGAGTTACGAAACTTTTGGGCTGATATTGCCGGCGGTGATGCTATTTTAGATTTTCCTAATTTTCCTCCTGAAGTAAGAAGCTATTTCCAAAAGTTTGGAGCTAATCAGAAATTTATTGATAACAATATAACCTTAATTATTAATAACAGTTTATAGTGAGTGATTAACAAATGACCAACGACAAGATAATGGAATTTGATTTTTTTCAAAATTGGTATCCTATTTCACCTGTAGAAGATATCGATCCAAACAAACCCACCAGTGTGACTGTTTTAGGACTTAAGTTAGTAATTTGGAAACCAAAATCATCCACAAATTATCAAATATTTTTAGATCGATGTCCTCATCGTCTTGCACCTTTAAGTGAGGGAAGAATAGATGAAAAAACTGATAATTTAATGTGTAGTTATCACGGTTGGCAATTTAATTCTGAAGGAATTTGTACTCATATTCCCCAAGCAGAAAAACCTGAATTAATTAATAAAAATAAGGAAAATTTATGCGCTAAAATACTTCCTTCTCGCCAAGAAAATGATTTATTATGGGTTTGGCCAGATTTTAATTCTACCGAGTTAGCAAACAAAACTCCCTTGCCTTTATCTCCTCAGATTGATGCAAGTAAAGGATTTGTTTGGACTTCCATGGTACGAGATTTAGAATATGACTGGCAAATTTTAGTAGAAAATGTTTTAGATCCTAGTCATGTTCCTTTTTCTCATCATGGAGTACAAGGAAATCGAGAACAAGCCCGGCCTATTTCTATGGAAATGCTAACATCTAATCGTGATTTAATTGAGGTTATTTCCGATCGCGGTATTAAATCAAAAATAACTTTTGAACCTCCTTGTCGGTTAGAATATGCCATTAGTTTTAGTAGTGAGAAAAAAGTAGGTTTAATTGCTTATTGCATTCCCGTATCTCCGGGTAAATCAAGAATTGTAGGGCAATTTTGCCGTAATTTTGCCACAAAATTGCATTATTTAACACCTCGTTGGTGGGATCATATTTCTAATAGAAATGAAGTCCTTGATGGAGATATGATTTTATTACATCAACAGGAACATTTGTTACAAGAAAAACAAATACAAGAAAGTTGGAAAACTGCTTATCAATTACCTACTGGTGCAGATCGTTTAGTAATAGAATTTCGTAATTGGTTTGATAAGTATTGTGGCGGAAAATTACCTTGGGACAAAGTAAGATTAAATAATTTAATTAGAAATAATCTTGATGTCGATCGCCAAGTTTTATTAGATAGATATAAGCAACATACAATTCATTGTAGCAGTTGTCGTAATGCCCTTAAAAATATTCAAATCGGGCAAACAATTTTATTAACTTATTTTGCTATTTCTGTTTCAGGAGTAGCCTTACTTCCCGATACTATGAGATTAAAATTTGGTCTTCCTTTAATTATTTTAGCTCTATTAGGTTTAGCTGTTTATGCTTGGCTAAAATTCTGGTTACAACCGAAATTTTATTTTGTTGATTATATTCACGCAGAAAGATAGTTAAATGTAGTTCGTGGTTAGTAGTTAGTAGTTAGTGGTAATGCTACTCTATTAGGCGCTAACATTATCGAAGCCAAATTTGCTGGGGCTTTTTTTCACAATACTATAGAATTAGAAAAGTAATAAATAACAATATCGAAATTATCAATTTCTTCCCCTTGGTGCGGCGACAAGCGGAGGAAACCTCCGCGTCGGCACTCCGCTACTGTTGCCCTTACGCCTGTTCCCTGTTGCCTGACTTCTACAAAATGATCGAAAATATAAGAAAATATAAGATTATATCTTTCAAAAATCCTAAGAATCAACTAAAATATCTTGAAGTAAACACCCCTTATGGGTATAACTACAATTACTTTATTATTAAATCTATTAAAAAAATTAAGGGAGTTCCATTATGCTTGTTTGTCCTGAATGTCAGTTTGAAAATTCTGACGATCTCGAATCTTGTCAAGAATGTGGAACTTCTTTAAGTCACAGAAATTGTCCAAAATGTGGTGAGTTAGTCTCTTGGAACATAGATAACTGCCCTAGCTGTGGCAACTTTACTGCCAACGTTTGGCGTGGGATTATTACTTTGCAATCAAGCATTCATCCTCAAGAAACTGACAAGGAAATCTCACCTAATATTCCATCTCTAGCAGATGATTATCTAGATAGAGAAAAACGTTATCGTCTCTTAAATAGAAATTTTGAAGAGTTATTACCTCAGTTTTTGGTGACTAAAGTTATTGATTCTTTTCCCCTACAAAAATCCAAATTAGATGTTGCTCTGAAACAAAATCCAGAAATCCTAGAACATATCGCCGAAAATTCTGGTCAATTTTCTGAAAATATTAAAAATATACCTAGTATTGCCCTTTCCTATCTTCGTTTAGAGGAATTTTATCCTTTGATACCTGATGTTCAAGATTCTTGGCTGATGGACAATCATCAAATCATTCTTTTATCCGACAGATCTAATTTTCCATTATTATCTGATTTAATTTCTGCTGAAGGATTATCTCTAATCGATATTTTATATTGGTTTGATGAAATGCTTAAACCTTGGAAATTACTGGTCAAAGTAGGTTGTTGTCAAAGTTTATTAGAGGTTGCCAACCTTCGGGTAGATGAAGATGAAAGTTTTTGCTTACAGCAATTATACTTTGATCCCATTGATCGTCAAGCTAATCTCAAAAATTTAGTAACAACGTGGAAAACATTAATTGCTAATTCCTCCTATATTAAACATCCACTTATTTTAAAAATATTTGCTGATTTAGACAATGAGTCCATCACTACAGTAGATCAATTACATAATCTGATACAGGAAATAGCCATTGAGGAGGAATCATCCCTTACCTCTCTAGAAAATAGTAATTATTTATCCAATCAAGATCGAGATCCAGAAGAAGTAGAAAGTTATGATATGCCTAGGGAATTTAATCTCACCAATGACATAGAAGATACCCCTACAGTAGTTTTACCAATGCAACTGCTGAGTCTTACTGATGCTGCTTCTACAGATATTGGTCTTCAAAGAACTCATAATGAGGATTTCTTTGGAATCACTACCGAAATAAAAAAACAAATCAACACTAATGGTAAAAGCATCAAAGCCCAAGGTTTATATATCGTCTGTGATGGTATGGGTGGACATGATGCCGGAGAAGTAGCCAGTGCTATGGCTGTGGAAACTTTACAAAATTATTTTAAAGAAAACTGGCATAACGAAATGCCTGACTACGACACTATCAGGGATGGAATATTACTAGCTAATAATCGTATTTACGAAGTCAATAAACAAAATCAACGTTCTGGAAGTGGTCGAATGGGTACTACCATGACAATGGTTTTAGTCCAAAATACTAAAGTAGCAGTAGCCCACGTTGGCGATAGCCGTATTTATCGCCTCACTCGTAAAAATGGACTTGAAAAGTTAACTTTAGATCATGAAGTAGGACAAAGAGAAATCCTTAGAGGTATAGAGCCAGACATAGCCTACGCTCGCCCAGACGCATTTCAACTTACTCAAGCTCTTGGCCCACGAAATAGTGATTTTGTCGAACCTGAGATAAATTTTCTAGAAATTAATGAAGATACTCTTTTAGTTCTCTGTTCTGATGGATTATCTGATAATAATCTCATAGAGGATTATGCTGAAGCTGATTTACTTAATCTAATTAGTTCTAATAGCAATCTAGATGAAGGCGTTTTAAAATTAATTGATTTAGCCAATGAATATAATGGCCATGACAACATTAGTGCTATCCTGATTAGAATCAAAGTTAGACCTAATCTTCAAGAACAGGTTTGGTTTTAATAATGAAGAATTCTAGGGCTTGAAGTCAAGCCCTAGTAATACTTGCAAATATTACTCCTCATCCCATTGATCTACAAGTAAAAGTTCCCGGACAGGATCTTGCATTTTAAAACCAAAATCCTGTAGTTCTTTTTTCCAGTAAATCCAATCGTCCCCATATAGCAAAGCAATTTTACCGATACTATCTTCAGGTTTGAGCACCTTTGAATTAATAAGTGAAGAAACCTTACGCTGTAACTTCACCATCGGGTGAGCAACTTTATTCGTCATACACTGAACTTAATTGTTAAATAACTTAGTTTTACAAACGCTCTGTTGAGCTTTACTTTTCCGTTGGCGATGCTTATTTGATTCACTCTTGGAGCAGGGAAAAGCATTATTTTGGCAGATTCAATCCCATAAAGGGAAAATGTTCTTCTTTCATAGTACAAGTTTTTACATAAACTGAGTAGATTATGTCTGATTTTTCTTGAACTTTAGAATTGGCTGAGGTTTGCCTTACCTCCAATATATTGTAAACTCATTTTTGATTGTGTTTATCGCCTTTTAAGTTTACAGACAAATGAAATTAAATAAAATAGTCTTAAGACAGAGTTAATTCTGCGATTTTATCCCTACAATAAATTGGTCTGGATTATTAGGCGAATCTCTTATAAGTTTATACCTCATTCTGGATTGTTTTTGCAAGTATTTTTTCCTATAAGTTCGGTAATCCCTATTTTTATGAACCTTTTATCCTTTACTATCGTCTAAATTTATAATACAATTGAGGAAAAGCAAAACTCATACCGACTTCGTATTAGTTATTTTCTAGGATTTCAAGTTGATAGCAGCCTTTTATTGATTAGAGGAGTCGCAACTGTACAAATGCCAACAAATACAAAGGAACAAAAAATTAATAAGTCTAAATTCTCCACTGATTTGGTGCGTACATATCTGCACGAAATTGGTAGAGTACAACTGCTTACCCATGAACAAGAAATTCTCTATGGTAAGCAAGTACAGAGAATGATGAAACTAATTCACTCTAAAGAAGAATTAGAAAATAAGCTCGATAAACCCATTACTCAACAAGAGTGGGCTAACTTAGTTGGGCTAAGTGAAGAAGAATTAACCAAGATTATAGCCCAAGGACAAAGAGCCAAAAGTAAAATGATTGAGGCAAATTTACGGCTAGTAGTAGCCATTGCCAAAAAATATCAAAAAAGAAATATGGAATTTTTGGATTTAATCCAAGAAGGAAGTTTAGGTTTAGAAAGAGGTGTCGAAAAATTCGATCCCACCAAAGGTTTTAAATTTTCTACCTATGCCTATTGGTGGATTCGTCAAGCAATTACCAGAGCAATTGCCCAACAATCTAGGTCTATTCGTCTTCCTATTCATATCACGGAAAAACTCAATAAAATCAAAAGAATACAGAGAGAATTATCTCAAAAATTGGGAAGAAATGCTACATTTGCGGAAATTGGGGCAGAATTAGAATTAAATCCTGGACAAATTCGGGAATACTTCACCATATCACGCCAGCCCATCTCTTTAGATGTTAGGGTAGGGGAGAATCAAGATACTGAATTATTAGAAATGTTAGAAGATGAGAATAGTTCCCCTAATGATTATATAGATCGGGAATTAATGCGTCTGGATTTAATTAATATGTTAACAGAACTTACACCTCAACAAAGAGAAGTTATTTTTCTGCGTTTTGGTTTAGATGGCAGCAAAGAAATGTCTTTAACTAAAATTGGTCAAAGAATGAATATTAGTCGTGAAAGAGTACGTCAGCTAGAAAACCAAGCATTAGCTCATTTAAGAAGAAAAAAAACTGGGATTAAAGAATATCTAGCTAGTTAAAATAAATATTTTGATTTTGCCATTGTTAGTAATAATGAGCTTTTATTTAAAAAAATGTAAGTTTTAATTATTAGTTGCTTTGGCACGAATCAATTCATCAGAATCATGAGCTGCTATTTCTTTACTCGTGGTATCTCCTAACTGTTCTAAAGCGAGTAAACAAGCATATTTTAAATCGAAAATTTTACTGTTTAAAGCATCTTGAAGTAATGGAATTGCTCTTCGATCTCCTAAATTTCCTAAAGCAATTGCTGCTGCTGCTCTTGATTTTTGAAATTGAGGAGATTTATTTTGTAAAGCTTCTACTAATAAATCATAGGCGGGATAATACTTGAGCCAACCTAATAGTTTGACAACATGATAATGTGCGCCATAATCGTTATGAGCTTCTTTTTCCCAAGTTTTTAAAAGAGCTTCTGGTGCTTCGTCAGGATATTTTTCTATTAAAGTTTTTGTTGCTAAATAACAGCGTCCAAAATCAGTATGATATAGTTCATTAATTACAAAATCTAAGTTCGGTTGTTGATCGTATTCATGAACAAGATTGAGGGAATGAGGACGATCTAAAATAACAGAATCTAAATGGGATTCTATATCAGAAAAAGTAATTTTATTAGCTAACATGGCAGAATTAGCGAGTAAACGAATACCTCGTAATCGAAATACTAAAGATACAGGACAACTAGCAATGTCAGGAATAGCTTGATAATATTCGCTATCAATTAAATCTTGAATACAAGCTCTTCTCGCATTCACATTACTATGCTGAAGAAATTCAACCACTTTATTTATTTGGCTATAATCCCCACTCAAGCGGGAAAAAGAAGCCACAGCAGCACTAGCAATTGATTCGTCATCGCTATCAATAAATTTTTTTATTGTGGGAATAGCAGATTGATAATTTAATTTAGCGAGAGTTTGTATAATTATGCGGTAACTTTGGTTTGGTTTTTTTAATAATTCAGTTATTTCTGCTAAAATTTCTTGATTTTCTGTGCCAATTTCTCCGATGGCCCAAACTGCATTTTCTACGGTATAAATATCTTCATCTTGTAAACAATTCTGAATCGTTTTTAAAGCTTTTTGCGCTTGCAACCGACCTAAACTTTCTATAGCTTTACGTCTGGTAATACGGTTGTATAAATCGGCATGGGGGTTTTCCACTACTTCAATTAATGCATTAATGGAGCGTTGTGTCGGAAAATTAATTAAATGGGAAACAGCAACATAATGTTCTGTGGGAGCGGTAAGCTGTTCAACAGGAGTTTTAAGTAGGGCTAGGGCTTCATCTTCACTCAAGCCGAACATATTAAAAAAGCGTTTATCCATTTTTCTGATTATTATAAAAATAATTTAGTACAAATTTTAAAACTTATTACAATTTATTGGATAGAGGTTACATCAAGATAAAATAATCTGAGAAAATCCAATATACAAATCAATATTAAAGTAATAAAGGAAGAACATAAAATGAATGAAAATTTAGAACCTCAAGGAAACGATGATACAGATAATGTTACCCCTGAACAACTTGCTGAAGTAATTGGTGAATTTGAACAATATCGACAACGTTTAATTGATGATATGACAACCGCAGCTAAAAAGGCTAAACTCCCTAAATCTAAAGTTATGTCACGATTAGAGCCAGAACTCGCTAAAATTGACGCTACTTTAGAGAATTTACGCAATCAACACGCTGTGATGCTTTCTAGTAATTAGCTAAAAAAATTAATAAAAGTTTAACTTATGAATAATCAAATCCATACCCTTGCTATGTCTCCAGAGGAAGTAGATGAATTTCTGGCAATAGCTAGGCAAGAAGTAGCTGAGGATACTTTTGACTCTTCTAATAAGCAACGTTTGCAACAGATGGTTGAATGTCTGGGGGATTCACGAGGGATGGTGCGCTTGGGTTTTGCTGATACTTTGGGGAGAATTGGTAAACCTGCTGTACCTTTTTTGGTGGAAGCTTTAGCCAATCATTCTAATGAGGTGGTAAGGCGAGCTAGTGCTAAAACCCTGACTTTAATTGCCGATCCCGAAACAGTTGACCCTTTAGTTCAGGCTCTGTTAAATGATGAGGATACGGTAGTTAAAGGTTCGGCGGTGGGTGCTCTCGCTCGAATTGGGGAGGCATCGGTACCCGTTTTATTGGAGATTCTAGCATCCCCAGATCGCCCGGAAAGTATGAAAGGTCACGCAGCTTGGGCGTTAGCTTTTATTGGTAGTGAGGCTAAAGAATATCTCTATCGAGAAATTAATTCTGAGTCGGAGTCAGTGCGAGCAGCCGTGATAGGTGCGATCGCTAAAATTGCTCAAGATCAGGGAGAGCCTGAAGCTTTTGAAATATTGACCAATGCTCTTAACGATTCCTCAGAGACAGTAAGGTGTGAAGCAGCAGCAGTTTTAGGTAATTTAGCCTATAAACCAGCTTCTCCTCGTTTGCTGGAGTTACTCAATCATCCTGAAGCAGAGACTCGTAAAGCAGCAGCTTTATGTTTGATGAAAATTAAAGATGAAAGTGCGATCGAACCTTTACAAATAGCTTTAGAAAAGGAATCGGAAGCAGCAATTAAGCCGATTATTAAGTTAGCAATTACTCAATTAGAGAAGCAATCTGAAAATAATGATTGGGATTAATATTCATTGATATTATTTAGATTTTGATTGATAACGGTGAAGTTGGATTGCTGTCGCTACTGACTTTTAATTAACCTTTCATACTCTGCATGTGTGCCAATCCAAAACCATAAAATGCCACGCTCCACTTCTATTCCCAATGCCCTATGACCTCGACCTGCCCGAACCGACCAATACTTTCCGACTTTTTTGAAATGTAACGACGGATGGGATGGGTCAGCCTTCAATAATTCATAATTTTCATCTGCTACCTGCTGGATAGGTTCAGGTAAGGAGTCATAGCACTGCCAAAATCTACGAGTCGTAAAATGCATTAAATTGTCCGGTAATGCCCGGCCTCAAAGTCAGCCAGTGCTTCCTTAGCCAAATTATCCAACTTGCCAGCAGCAATATCATTCTCAAGTTGTTCGTCCCAACGCTGATAATCTAAATCAAAGAACCATTCTAAAAGCTGATTAAAATCATTAGGTGAAAGCTGGAGGATAGCAGCTTCGAGTTGTTCAAGTGTTAACATTATTCTTCCTCTACTAACGTTAAAGGCAAGATTGAGAAATATGTCTCCCTTGCCTTGCGGACTTAACTTGGGCTACAAGAACCCTAGAGATTTAGCGATCGCAACCAACGCAGCTACAGCCTGTAGAAAGGGTAAAAAACGCCTGATGATCAACCTAAATCTTCGATAACAAGATCGAGAAGTTTGATCTAGCCGCTTAATAATCACTTTTAGTCTTTGGCAAAAAGACCGAAGTGACTGATTTGATTTACGCTGCCCGTTGCCATTTAGCTTACTTCCCTTTAACACTGTCTTCCTCCGGATCTGGTGAACCGGCATTACTCTTCCTTTGCAGGAAAAATAACAGTGGAGATCAAAGACTAAGGAATTAACCCGATTGCCCACACAGCGGACTACCTCTCGATAGTCGTGTTAACCTGCCTCTTAGCCCCATCACTCAGAAAGGTGTGGTGTACCCCTTATAGAAAAGGTAGTGCATTAATTATAGCGGATCGAATCAAGCCTGCAATTGCAGTTGACCCATGCCTTTGTTCTTAAACCTGACTCAAACAGAAAATCTTCGAGTAATGTCTCACCGACAACAAGAAGCAGCCCAACGGTTCGCTTCACCCGCTCGGCGGTGAAATAAAGACTCCTTCGCGGGGAGGACACGCTGGAACTGCACGAAACCCCGCGAGGGCGAGGCGTAGCCGAGTCGGGTGCAAGCGGTTGTTCGGCGGCGTTTTCGCCGTCAAACCTTTGCCCGTGTATGCCCGACTCGTATTTTTGCGAAAGTGTCTATCTGGTCAAACAGGTTATTGATGATTTCTTCGTCCATAAACGGATTGAGCAAAACCGCCCGTAGCCAGCGATGTCCGCGATAGGTTGGAAGCGACAAAAACGTATTGCCCTTTTGCAAGAGGTGTGTCTGTAAGTTCGCATTCCAGTTATCCCATTCGGTCTGTGACACCCATGAAGGTATGCCCCGAAAGCAAACGAGATTAGTCTCTGGCTTTCCTGCCATTTCCAAAAAAGGACGTTTCTGCACTTGCTGGGCAAAGTAATCGGTCAAACGATAACTCTCTTCCATCAACTGGGCATAGCCTGTTTTGCCAATGTGCTGTAGTGATAGCCATAGTTTCAGAACTTCAGCGTGGCGCGTGCCTTGCACACTGACTTCGCCGAGATTGATAAAGTCGCCAGCATCTCGCATATAGGGTGCTTGAACTCGAAAGGCATTTTTCAGCGTTGCCATGTCTTTGAACAAAAGCATTACGCAAGTCTTCGCAACATAGAGCCACTTTTGCGGGTTAAACGTAATCGAGTCGGCGTGCTCAATTCCAGTCAGCCGATAACGCTGGCTGTCCGTCAAAATCACTGCGCCCCCATAAGCCGCGTCAACATGAAACCAGAGTCCATATTCGCGGGCGACTTGACCAATTTCGGGAAGGGGGTCTATGTTTCCAGTCGTCGTCGTTCCTGCCGTTGCCACAACGCAGAAAGGGGTTTTGCCATCTCTCTTGGCATTTTCAATGGTGCGTTTCAATTCATCGCTATCCATCTGCGAGTTGGTATTGGTTTTTACTGGAATAACCGAAGTTGTCCCCAATCCGAGAAGCATGGCCGCTTTTTGGATGGAAGTATGCGCGACTTCAGAGGCTAATAAAACGGGTGGATATGACAAAGCAGTGATGCCCTGCATAAGAGCGTCAAACTTGATATTTCTAGCAACGGCTAAAGCCTGTAAATTTGCCAGACTTCCCCCGCTCAGCATAACCCCGCCTGCGTTCTCGCCCAAGCCGAATAACTCGGCAAACTGCTTGAGTAAACGAGACTCCAGCCGAGAGAATAGAGGCGACATTTCAAGGCTCAACATGTTGTTGTTCACTGCCGCCGTGACCATCTCACCCATAATAGATAGGGTAGTTGGCATAGAGTCCATATGTCCGATAAAGGCTGGATGTGCCGCATTCATCGAACTGGCTAGCAGGCTTTGGAGCTGTGTCAGTATTTCATTTTCTGCAACGGGCGCGTCTGGAATACCAAATGAGTCGGGTAGTTGGATTGTTTGGGGAAGGGGAGGGCGGTCACAGGCATTTTGCAGATGTGCCAGGACAAACCCTAATACCTGATGGGCAAGTTGTTCAACGGCCGCTTTGTTTCCGCCACGAGGGTCAATGAAAGCCGATAGAGGAAGTTGAGATTGATTCATAAGATGCTGTACTTACGCTCCGAATGTGAGAGCACCTTTCGACTGCAACGAGCCGCCGAACGTTGCCCATCACCCGCCGCAGATACCTTCGAATTCCTGACAGACAACCTCTCAATGGTCGGGTGCATGGGCGTTGTTAGAACACAATCATCGATGTATGTAATCTAGATCCAAGATTTATCTTTCATACTTCTGTTTATAATCCTGCAATTTTTTGCGAATTGCGGCGATTGTGCGTTCTTCCCCAATTTTAAGTAGCTCACCTTGAGAATCTGCATTACGTGCGAAAGCATAGGCTACTCTAATTACGTTTGCACCACTTGTAGCGAGAGTAAATTCCTGTAACCCTTTTTCAGAAGTTACAACATCATCAAATAGCTTGATTTCTTCTTTAACCGTTTGTGTTCCAAGGTTCGTGATTTCTTTGTACGGAAATTCCTGAGTATTATCAGTTATTACTTGACCATACTCCATGTCGCTGACACATTGGTAAGCTGCTACATGATATTCAGTTAGATAAACCACCAGAAGGTTAAAATGCGAATATCTAGTTTTCCCATCTTTACCACGAGCATATTTTGTTTCCTTAAGTGATGCTGGCCCACCAATCAACCTAGGTTCTGAGATATAATCTTCATGCTCCAAATCAAGCCTTCTAAGAGATTCCCCAATAATTTTTTCAATATCACCTTCTAACCACTTATCCATCTGTTGATCTGATGGTTTTGGTTCTGCTTTCGCATAGTCTTTCTCATACTGCTCACAATCTGATTTGTACTTCTTTTTCTCTTTAGAGTATGCAGAGAATCCATCACTCAAGAGTTTAAAACCGAAGTATCCTGAAACAATACCCAAGAGAATAAGCACTCGTGATCTTGAGAACAGCAGAATGAGTGCCAAAAAAAGTAAACCACCTCCAATACCCATTTTCGTTTGATGACTAGAATAATCAGGCTCACTGGGTTTGACCGGAGTTTTTGTGAAGTATTTGCGTACTGCTTCAGAGCGAGTAAGGGAATTAGACATGGCGATAATCTTCCTTTCTAAGAAGTTTTTCCAAATTTGTTGTACAATTTCAGCCAATAGATGTTTGAAGGATCATTAAGGTGATAGAGAATTTCTCTTGCCTCTTTTAATTGAATGGACTCCCCCAATTTGAAAAGTTGAGCAGAAGTGGGTGATTTCTCGATGAATCCGTTCATGGTATAGAAACCATACTTGACAATTGCCCAAAACATGTAACATCTTGCAGGCATGGAATCTTCACGAATTGCTGTATTTAACTTCTCTTCAATATTTCGAATTGCCCACTCATCCACTTTGCGAGGTTTCTTTCCACTTAGTAGCGCAATCGCTAAGTAGTAGTGAGTATCTGCAAGCGACGGGTCAGCCTTTGTTGCGTCCTTCAACACGCTAATAGCCTGTTGATAATTCCGTTGATTCAAGAGTTGAAACCCTTTGTTTAGCAACTCTTGTCCAGTAGCTGATGGAGTAAGGTGGAAATTTTCAATATTGAATTGGTCGCGTCCATAATTGTCATATCGTCGAGTCATACTTATGAACCACCAATTCTAGGATCGCCTTCGATGTGCTCGATGTTAATCATGTCCCGTCCATAATTGTTGTACTGGCGATCCAAACTACTTTGAGACTGGATATTAATGATTTGTTGAGCCGATTGCTGTAAATCTTGGGCAAAAACTGGCTCTGCTTCCATTTCATCATCTAGATAGGTGACTAGTTTGCTTAGCGCTTCTAAAGAACCTTGCTCTCGGACTGCAACAATTGCTTTCTCTGCTCTCACATTTTGTTTATCTTGAAACCATGACACAATTTTCCGGCGCAACTCACCTGCTTTTACCAAAGCGTCGCCTGTCAATTTCTTCGCGGTTTCTCCAGCACTGGTCTTAATGAACTCATTAAATGCGAGCTTGAGGATCTCAGCTGCTGCCACAGTAACAATAGGATCAGTCATATATACCCTCATTAACTAATCAACTTACATATATTTATATGCTCTTGGGAGCGAGATGTCACGATCGCTCTAACAACTCCATGAGGCTAACCTGCACACCAAACCCCTTACTACATGGTTTGCAAAGACTCCCCCCAAAGAACCGCAACCAAATGTTGAGCCGTTCTAGGTAACATGGCAACACTGTCCCCACCAAGATTTTGCGGTCTAACTTATAATTCTATCGCAACTGCGGTCTAACACTACTAGAAAATAAGCATTACCGCATTTGCAAATTAACTAATAAGTTTATTTATGCCGTCTAGTATAAATAAAAAATTATTTCACGTCAATTACTTAGTAATTTTCCTTAATATTTCTTAATTCAATAGTTTACAAACTAAGCAATTGCGGTCTAATTCTATAGATATATTGTGTTAAACAGCATTAAAAAGTTTAATTACTTAAAAAAAAGTAGGTTGGGTTGATTAATAACGAAACTCAAAGCAACTTATCCAGTTAGTTGGGTTTTACTTCGTTCTACTATTTTCTTTTCAGCTTTCAGTGAAACTGTTAACATGGATCAATTGCGGAGCATCAGTTATTTGGATATGCGTGTATTAGTCGTGGAAGATGATGTAGGGATTTCCAGGTTTATCCATCAGGGGTTGAAAGAAGCAGGATATGCCGTAGATATCGCTGCCGATGGTAGTGAAGGCATCAACTACGCGATCGCCACTGATTACGATGCGATCGTGCTAGATGTCTTGCTCCCCGAATTGGATGGTCTGAGTGTATTGAAAAATTTGCGCCAACGAGGATTGCAGACTCCAGTGCTGCTGTTAACCGCACTAGACACAGTACAGGATCGAGTGTTGGGCCTAGATGCAGGAGCAGATGATTACCTGATTAAGCCGTTCGACTTCACAGAACTGCTGGCTCGATTACGGGCATTATTGAGGCGTCCTCCCCTCCAGACCGATGTAGTGCTTCAGGTGGGAAATCTGGAGATGGATACAGTTCAACGCTTGTTAAAGGCAATAGGGAACAGGCAACAGTAAAGGCATTGGACGGGGATTTCATTCAACCCCGCCCAAGGCAATCGCCCCAAGGGGGCGGGGCTTCTGACCCTTTGGTTGGTCGAGAAAACAGACAACAATTTCCCCATCTCACCAAAAATCTTTACTGTTGCCCGTTCCCTGTTCCCTGTTCCCTCGACCGAAGGTCGGTGAAACGGGGCGATCGCCCAATCGAACTAAGCCCCCGCGAGTTTTCCTTGTTAGAATATTTGATGCGCCATCCTAACCAGGTTCTCAGTCGAACTCAAATTGCTCAGCATGTTTGGAGCTTTGATTTTTACGCAGATTTCAGAGTGATTGATGTGTATATCGGATACCTCCGACGCAAAATTGATCGAAACGAGCCTCTCTCGCTCATTCAAACAGTGCGGGGTGTGGGTTATCGGATTAGTGCTGACGGTGAGAGTCCAATGCCCAATTAGTCTCTTTTTCGCTGTAATGATTAAGTATCGGAAGCCTTGGCAAAATTTGCGATTACGTCTGATCGGCTGGTACAGCCTTCTAGCAGGGCTATCCATGTCAGCATCAGATGGTTTTATGTATCTTGAGTTTCGTCGGACGTTATTGGATCAAATTGATAGTGCGCTAGAAGTGAGTGCCATTCAAGCCTTGAAAAATCTCGATGATGAAGTTGATGCTCTGATGTTTGACCCCCGTCAAGAAGCCCCGGTTCTAGCCTCATTGTTGAACGATGCAGGGGTTGAGATTTATTTGCTGGGGCAGGATGGCTCTGTAAAAGAACACTTTGGTGATTCACTCACGTTACCGACTCAGCAAAGCTGGCAGCCCGGTTTTAAGACACTCGTGACCGAGAATGGACGATGGCGAATTTATACCCAGGAAATACTGCCACACAATGAGAGACCTCCCGGATGGTTAACAGTGGCTCGTTCCCTGCAACCCGTCGATCTCACTTTACAAAACCTGTTAAATCAACACCTGCTGAAAGTTCCGCTACTTCTTGGCCTAGTAGGTTTAGGTGGGTTGTTTCTGGCTAACCGTGCCTTAAAACCGATTGATCAAATCACTAGAATTGCAGAGCAGGTGAGAGTGAGCGGCGATCTGACTCAGCGCATTCATTATCAGGGCACCACCGATGATGAGTTAGAACGACTGGCAACGATGTTTGATGAGATGCTGGATTCTTTACAGGCAACCTTTGAGCATGAAAAGCGCTTTACGGCTGATGCGTCCCACGAACTCCGAACCCCTCTTACCGCCCTTAAGGGACGATTGCACGTGGCCCTGAGCCAACTTCGTAGCGCAGAGACCTATGAAGAAACTTTACAGGCCATCGAACAGGAAGTGGATCGGTTGATTCGTCTCAGTAGCGATCTTTTACTCCTCTCTCGGCTGCAGCAGCATCACCAAAACAGGCATCTCGAACCCATCGATCTGAGTGATTTATTAGCCGCGATCGCCGAGCAAATCCAACCATTAGCCGATCTTCAACAGCTTCAGTTCTCGACTCAGATTACCTCCGATCTCCAGATTCAGAGTAACCCAGATCATCTAATTCGTTTGTTTCTTAATCTATTGGAAAATGCGGTGAAATATACTCCTGCCGAAGGAAAAGTGAGTTTGAGCGCAACCCTCCAGAGACATTGCATTCAGGTAAGGGTGACTGATACTGGAATAGGCATCTCGCCAGAGCATTTGCCCTATCTATTTGAGCGTTTTTATCGTGTAGAAAAATCCCGTTCTCGCGCTATGGGTGGCACGGGTTTGGGATTAGCAATTGCCCAGGAAATTGTCCATCGTCATCACGGGGCGATCGCAGTCCAAAGCCAGCCTGGACATGGCACGACCTTTACAGTCACCTTTCCCCAATATAGCCATCGTCAGATGGGCTAAGACCTAAGAATAGAGACATCCCAAAGCTCTATTAATGACATTGTAAGAACTTTCTTACCGTTTTCCTACTGTTCTCTTACTATTCGACTTTTAGAATGAGTTTAGTTTATAAACGCAAGCAAAAGATAGTGAGCAGAAGAATATGAGTATTAGAAATTTGGCACAAAGCAAGATCTCATTTAATGGCATCGTCGATCGTGTATTGGAAGATGGCTTTTTTTTAAACACAGGCGATCGCATTCTTTTAGTTGATGCTTGGGATCTCTATCGTGATTCTACCCCGCTCTATGTATCGGTTGGTGATAGGTTGACAGTTACGGGGGAATTTGACGAAGGTGAATTTGATGCGTTCTCCATTACCTTGGGTAGTAGTATTGGAGGCAATGATGATGTTAATGATGGTAGTGGTAGCAATCTGCCTGTTGATAACGATCGTGTGAACGTCATTCGCGGTACCCGGCGATCGGATGATCTTGTTGGAGGAAATGGACGCGATCGCCTAATTGGACGAGGCGGAGATGATGACCTATTGGGAGGAGCAGGAAACGACATTCTAGTTGGTGGTGGAGGCCGCGATACATTTGTCTTGCAGCCAATGGGCAATGACATCATTCGGGATTTTCAAGATGGTGTGGATGAACTAGGTCTTTCCGGAGGGTTGAGGTTCAATGACTTGGTATTGCAACAGCAGGGCAATAATACTGCGATCTTTGCGAATGGTAATCTGGTGGCTACATTGTTGGGAGTCGATGCATTCTCCATCACACCTGCCGATCTGGACTAGATCTAGCCAAGGGGCGATCAAGGGAAATGGGCATCCCTCTCCCATTTCTTCCGCATTATTCTCCTTAACCCATCTTGATAATTTCTTTCTATATTTTCTTAGATTAAAATAGGAATAAGGAACTCGATCAACGATCAAGGATAAGCTACCTAACGGTGTTGGGCGGCTGCCGCAACAACGACATTCGACTGAACGTTTCAGGCAGGAAAACATTTGCCAAACGCCTGAAGTAGTCTAGGAGAACCACTGATCCGAATTTTACGCCGCAATATCGCCCAAATTAAATTTTGTTCCTTAGCCAGAAAGCCCAACCAAGTTTTACTATCTGCCGTGACCGAAAGATTGGCTTGTCCAATATGACCGTCTTGCACTTGTACCGTTTTATTCTGAATGATCACAGTTACTTGACGGGGCTCAGAACCCATGAAGGTAAAGTGGTACACAGCATTCAACCCTTCCGACTGATTTCGCTGAAATAGGAGCGGTAGCCCAAAAAGAAACCCTTGAATCGATTTTGAACGAATACCACTGCTGACTCGTTTCACCGTTTTGTGGGGAAAGCGTCGCGGGACATAGGTTTCTGCATCTGATCCTGGCACGACATAGATCGTTTCAGTTTTGTCTTGCAGCGGTTTAACGACCTCTTGGACGAACGCTTTGCGATCGCTCAAAAACGGCGCAATCACATCTTCTCCAGCAGGACAGGCTGCCATGCAATAGGCCGCTTTATATTGGGCATTGAAGGACAAACTTTGCCACATGGAGGCCGATTCTGAATCGTTGACTTTTTGCCGATAAGCATAGGCGCTTTTACTCTCAGCAATCGTCTCTGCCCAATCTGTAAACCCGCTCATAAACTCACGGTAATTATGGGTGTAACAGGCGGAAAAATTGAAGTGACTATCGGCACCGATCGCCCCAACTGGACAAGCGGCGACACACAACTTGCACTCGACGCAGGGATTGTAGTCAATGGGATGGGTGTATTCCGTCACGGCTGCATCAATCAGAATCGTGCCGAGAGCAATGAAATTGCCAAATTTCGGATGAATCACCAGTCGATGAATACCCATATGACCCAACCCGGCTGCCACTGCAACGGGCTTATGAGAAATAACCCAGACCTTGCCCGGAAATTGATCCATCTCCATCGGGAAACTTGCCCCTGGCACCATACCGCGTACACCAGTCTGTTCCAAGGTTCTAACAATTCTACGGGCGACTTCATTGGCCTGGTCATAGTTAGCATGAAATTCAAGGTTGGCGGCAGAACGCACAGGTGTGCGAATATTTTCCCGATTCATTTTGGTGACAAAACTAATCAGGGTCTGGGTGGGTGGAAATGCTCGCAGAATATCGGAGTGCTGATCGGCGATCGCGGGTCGGTCAACTTCTACAAATCCGACATCATCAGCGCCTGCCTCTAAGCAGAGCGATTGAAGAGCATCTGAGTTCAAGGGAACAGTAATTGCTGGTTGGTTACTTGTAGCCTGTTCCCGCCACCATTTCACCGTAGGGTGATCGTCAAATTTAGCCATTGAAACCTCCAAGGTTTTTTGTATGTATATACATGTTTTTTTGGCAAAACCGCTTAGATTAACTCAAGGTTGTTACCTCCGATAACAATGACAGTAGGGTTTGCCATTTCTGTTCTCCAAAGTGTTGCCTGAGTTCCGCTTGCACCTGCTCCCATAAAGGCATGGCAGCCGCCAGAACAGCCTGTCCCTCAGTTGTCAAAGATACCAACTTAATCCTTCGATCTTCACCTGGGGCGATCGCAACTAATCTCTGTTTTTCAAGCAACTTAATATTGCGAGTCACCGTAGTTTGGTCAGCAAACAACTCTTGAGCCAAGCGAGTGATAGCGACGGGCTCAAATAAATGAATTGCGACTAGGAATGTAAATTGGTTTACCACCAAACCCGTTGGGCGCAGTGCAGCATCATACGCTTGCGTCAAAATTCGCGAAGCCCGACGAATATGCAGTCCCATGCAGGTTGCTGGGATTTGATTGGCAATCACAAGTTTTGCTTTGAGAGGGGAATCACTTATACAATATGTATATACATATATTTTGATCTTGTCAAGTATCACTTATCCTGTTTAGTCAATCTCATTTGATACTGAGCGTTAGCAAAGAAGCGGGGTACACTACCCTACCGATAGTTGAAAGCGGCCCAACGTTCCAGTTGAGCGGTTGTTATGCCGTTTCGCTATACCAATCTCTTCTCAAAATTGCCCATAACTTTACATCTTCAAACACTCCCCATTTTCGTACTCGCTGACGCAGCAACCCTTCTTGTACAAACCCATTTTTCTGCAATACTTTGCCTGAACCTGGATTTCTAGTCATGTGATAGGCATAGAGTCTATTGAGGTCTAAATCTTCAAATCCAAAGCGAAGCATAGGTTTTAATACCTCGCTCATATATCCTTGTCCCCACACCTCAACTGCCAACCAAAAACTCAATTCAGCTTGAGAATGCTCTCTCTCAATATCTCGAATCTCGATAACTCCATAAAATGCTTTGTCAGATTTGCGCTCAATTGCAAATGAAACTAAACGTCCTGACTCAAATTCTGCAATTTGCCTTCGTAGATATTGCTCTGCCTCACCATCAGGATATGGGTGGGGGATGGAAATCATAGTGTCGGCAACTTCACGACGACTCGCCACACATTGGATTGACGGCACATCTGCAAGGGATAAGGGGCGCAGGATCAATCTGGTCGTTTCTAGCGTGGATTGAGTAAGCATGAAATGATTTTATTTCAACCGACCGTCAGGCAAATTTTAGCACTGAAGTTTTCGCCGACGCTCTTCTGGTTGCTACCACTGAAGGACTGCGGCATAACGATTAAGCTCAACCGCAGCCACTACGTGGCACGGTTAGCTTATTTATCTTGGCTTTTGGTTGTCGGTTGCAGCGATAAGATTAGTCGAAGCACTCAACACCTTAATCTATTTATTATACCGACATTAAGCATGAGTAATTGATAGAATTGCCATTCTATCTACTTTCTGCTTTTTTTATTTATATCGAACTCAGGTAAGTCGGATTATCGAGCAAGTGAATCAGATTGATGCCGATCCAAAGACGAAGCTATTGCGACTATTTGACCTAGCGATCGCAGATGCAATATAACACCTTTCATAACCGACAATTACTAAAAATCACAGAGATATATAAACTCATTCTTCCTTTCTATCAGAATCTCTTTTTATTAATCAAGAAGTCTTAACTTTGACCCGGAATTAGACTGCGTTTGAGTCGGCTAATTGCTGCGTCGGTAATATCACTGTAACGCAATTCTCCCGCCAATACTTTACTCATAATTTGTGCAGATGCTGGTCTTTTAACTCCCACTTTATAAGCTATTTTAGGAAATTGATAAAATAAACCACCCAAACGTTGAGCTAAGACTAAATCTTTTCCTAATTCTTCATTGATAATTTCTGAGTAGTTAGCCAAGGCATTATCATCTCCTTGCAAGGCTTGAGAAATAGCTTCTCCCGCTTGAAAACCACTAAAAATACTGGGACGTATGCCTTCTCCTGTGATAGGATCTGCTAATCTAGCAGCATCACCAACGAGTAAAGCTCCTTGGGTGTGTAAGTTTTGACTACCATTCCATAAAGCTAAATCATATTCTTGATATTGACTGTTATTGAGATCGAGTCCTAATTTATTAGCATAATCTTTTAAGGATTTTTCTAGGGCTTGAGCTTTACCATTTCCTTTAAAAAATCCGCCACTAATGCTGTAGCCATCACTTTTAGTAAAAGCCCAAATATAACCATTTTTAAGGCTACCAAAATCAAAATAACCAATATGTTGTTTATCTTCAGGAATGGAAGCTGTAATCTCTAAACTAGCACCTAAAGATGGTTTTCCTAGTTTAAATCCTAATAATTGGGCTATTGAACTATTAACACCATCAGCAGCGATGAGATATTTCGCATTTAATATTCCTTGATTGGTATTAATTTGCCAGTTATTATTATCAAATTTAATAGCCTGTACTTCTGTATTATCTTTTATGTCAGCACCTTGATTCTTTCCTTGCTTAATTAGATAATTATCAAAAATATCTCTTTTTACCATCCACATGGGAGCTTTTTCGTTTAATTTAGCAACAACTTGATCTCCCATTTGCCAAGTAAATTCTACTTTGTTAATAGTATGATCGATGATGGGATTCAAGTCAAAATCTAACCATTGGGCGATCGCAGGTGAAACCCCTCCCCCACAAGGCTTATAACGGGGTAAAGATGCTTTTTCTAAAATTAAAACAGAATGACCTTTTTTAGCTAAATTATAAGCTGCAGTTGCGCCACTGGGCCCTGCTCCTACAATAATACAATCCATATTAGTTATTAATTATTAATTTTTCTTTATTTAAACTTAATCTTCTTTAGATGTGTGATGTTTTTTAAAAATTCATCGAATTAACATAAATAGGGTCTTCATAGCTTAAATGAAAACCCTATATTTTTAACTTACACAGTGGTAATATCTTTTTCTTTTATGGCTAATAAATCGTCAATTTTGGTAATAAATTTGTCAGTAACTTTTTGAATTTCGTCCTGTAAGTCACGAGATTCATCTTCAGAAATATCGCTATTTTTCTCTTGTTTTTTCACAGAGTCCATAGCATCACGACGAATATTCCGAATTCCTACTTTACCTTCTTCTGCTAATTTACCAGCAAGTTTTACCAGTTCTTTACGACGCTCAGTGGTTAAAGGAGGAATATTGAGACGAATAACTTGCCCATCATTATTAGGGGTAAGTCCGATGTCTGATAAGGAAATAGCTTTTTCAATGGTAGCCATACTACCTTTATCATAGGGTTGAATGGTAATAGTGCTAGAATCGGGAGTGCTAATATTAGCTAAAGATTTTAATGGTGTTTCGCTACCATAATAGTCAACCATAATCCGATCTAATAAACTGGTATTCGCTCTGCCTGTACGAATAGTATTAAAAGACCTTTGAGTTGCCTCGATGGTCTTTATCATATTTTCTTCAACTTCACTTAACTTCACAAAAACCTCCTACAATTGTTCCCACTGGTTCTCCTTGAATGGCTTTGATAATATTGCCACCGACGGATAAATTAAAAACCATAATTGGTATATTATTGTCTTTACACAGGGCGATTGCTGTGCTATCCATCACTCGTAAATCATTAGCTAAAACATGGCCATAAGTCAAGCTTCTATATAGTTTTGCATTTGGGTTAATGTTAGGATCGCTATCATATACTCCATCTACTTTTGTCGCCTTAAAAATAACTTCAGCGTCAATTTCTGCACCTCGCAAAGCAGCCGTAGTATCT
Organism: uncultured bacterium; assembly: GCA_964413275.1. GTDB lineage: Bacteria > Cyanobacteriota > Cyanobacteriia > Cyanobacteriales > JAABRE01 > JAABRE01. Next base: position 52,433 of record CAYPSO010000015.1, read on the forward strand.
GTGGTAAAGAAGGGATTACCAGAGCCTGCACCAAAAATAACTACCCGGCCTTTTTCAAGATGACGAATTGCTCGACGACGGATATAAGGTTCAGCGACTTCCTGCATGGCAATCGCCGATTGTACTCTTGTCGGAATACTTATTCTTTCTAAAGCATCCTGTAAAGTCATAGCATTCATTACTGTTGCTATCATTCCAATATAGTCTGCTGTTGCTCTATCCATACCTGCTGCGGAGGCTTTTACTCCACGAAAGATATTTCCTCCACCGACAACTATGGCGATTTGTACACCAGTTTTAACTACTTCGGAAATTTCTTCGGCAATATCAGCTACAACTTTAGGATCGATACCGTATCCTAAGTCTCCCATTAATGCTTCACCGCTTAATTTTAATAAAACTCTTTGGTAACTCATGCCTTTATCGCCACTGATTTCAAATGTCTTTTTTTCTGTTTCTAAGCTTACTTTAATTTGGTAATTTAACTAAGTAAGGCTCTAATCTTATCTCTTAAATAATTTCCTATTTCGCTCTTGTCGATGTCAGGATGGTTATCAATCTGTCCGCGATAACGAATAATTGTCTCAGAATCAATCAGGAAAACTTCTGGTTTTATCATCACTTCAAAGGAGCGAGCGACATCTTGATTAGAATCTCTTAAATAAGGAAAGTTAAGCTTGTATTTGCTGGTAAATTTTTTCATTTCCTCTAGCTTATTTTCTGGATTAATACCGACTACAGCTAAACCTTTTGTTTTAAATTCTATTTGTATTTCTTGTAAGAATTTGAGATAAAAATCAATATAATGAATGGTATTATCTATAAAAACTACACTTACTGCTTTAAATTTCTCTAAATATGCTCTCAGGTGATGAACGCGATCGTCTATACCGGGGAGTTCAAAATCTGGAGCATAATTGCCCACAATAGGGTATTCTCTATTCATTGTTTTTAATTATTTTATCTTTGTTATATCTACTTTTACTCTGCTGTGCGATCTAAGATTGTCAAAATCGATAATCTTCATCAAAACTTTACAAAAAATAGCTTATCTTTGCACAATCTTTACATAAATTTTTATGCAAAAAAACAATACTTAAGTGTAGTAAACTGAATTATAAAAAGAAATTTATAATTTTTTAGTTTCGTTGAATTTATGTTAACTAGCCTCTGAAAAAGAGTAGTTACAAAAAAAGGAACACATTATTGATAGTAGCTTAATGTGTTCCTATGATATGTTAAGAAAGAATTAGAATTTTTGCTTAAAGGGAGATTAGAGAATAGATCTCAATACTAAAGAAGCAAAAGTGAAATCTGAGCCTAAACTAATATTAGTATTATCTTGTACCACACCAATCAAATCTCCTTGGAAGTAAATACCTGTATCTAGTGCGCTACTTCCTCCCCAGTTACCTGTACCAAGGCTGTAATTATTAGCATTATTCGTACCATAACTTTTAACTTGAATTTTATCGTTTTCTAACTTATTAAAGTCTGTAATCCGAGCAAAACCAGAGCCTAAGTAATGATTACTAAAAGCATCGCCAAGAACAAATTTGTCGGCATTACCTCCACCTGTAAGAATATCAAATCCTGATTGATTCAAGGTACTAACACCGCCAGAAAGGTAATCATTGCCAGCACCACCATAGATTTTATCATTACCATTACCACCATAGAGGCGATCGTTGTCATTACCGCCATAAAGGTAATCATTGCCATCCTCTCCATAGAGGTAATCATTACCATCGCCTCCATATACGGTATCGTTGTCAGCGCCAGCGTAAACAGTATCATTACCTGAGCCTGTATAAATATAGTTCGCTCCCGCAGTACCTACAATCTTGTCATTACCGCCGCCAGTATAGACATTTTCAAAGTTAGTGGCGGTTTCTCCCACAAAGTTGGTAACGCCTGTAATCATGTTTAATTCATAAGTACCATTGAAGAAACGCACATCTAGAGTATCAATACCAGAACCACCATCCATAGTGTCAACTCCCCAACCACCGTCAATCCAGTCATTGCCAGCACCACCATAGATTTTATCATTACCATTACCACCATAGAGGCGAT
>CAYPSO010000015.1:54608-54964 GCA_964413275.1 uncultured bacterium
CGCCTGTAATCATGTTTAATTCATAAGTACCATTGAAGAAACGCACATCTAGAGTGTCAATACCAGAACCACCGTCCATTTGGTCAACTCCCCAACCACCGTCAATCCAGTCATTGCCAGCTAAACCCCAAATGCGATCGTTACTGGAAGTACCTTTGAGATAGTCATTACCGTTAGTTCCAAAAATGTCAGCCATGTTTTTGCTCCTTTTATTTGTCCTATTTACCTATCTGTCTGGAGCATTAAGTCTCTGCAATTTTGTTACATTACTTAACAATATGGCAAAATCATACTTGCATTCAGGTGATTTCTTGGAATAAATATACCAGCAGACTTCAGTAACGGTGCGTTACGCT
>CAYPSO010000016.1:0-52466 GCA_964413275.1 uncultured bacterium
TTGCCGATAAATTAGAAGTTAGTTTAACTCGTCCTTTTAACTTAAAAGAACAAGATATTTATACTACAGTAAGTATAGGTATAGCCTTTAATAAAACAGGAGAAACATTAAATGCTTTTGATTTATTTAGAGATGCACATACGGCGATGTATCGAGCAAAAGCTTTAGGTAAAGGAAGACAAGAAGTATTTTTTACAGAGATGCAAACTGAAGTCTTAGAACTTTTAAAATTAGAAAACGATCTTCGAGAAGCAATAAAAAATCAAGAATTTCAACTATATTATCAGCCCATTATTTGTTTAAAAACTGGAAAAATTGTCGGCTTTGAATCATTAATTAGATGGTTTTCTAGTAAGCGAGGTTTTGTTTCTCCGGCAGAATTTATTCCCGTATCAGAAGAAACTGGGTTAATTATCCCTCTAGGAGAATGGATTTTAGAAGAAGCTTGCAAGCAGACTAAAGTTTGGGAAGAAGAGTTTTCTTCTTATCCATTTTTAACAGTAAGTATCAATCTTTCTACTCGCCAATTTACTCAACCTAATTTACTCGAACAAATAGAAAAAATAATTTATAAAACTAAGGTTGATACCAAAAGAATAAAATTAGAAATTACAGAAAGTATGGTTATGAATAATGTGGAAGATGCTATTAATTTACTCAATCAAATTAAAGAATTAGGAATAAGTTTAAGTATGGATGATTTTGGTACGGGATACTCATCTTTAAGTTATTTACAACGCTTTCCTATGGATAATATTAAAATAGATCAATCTTTTGTTCGGGGAATGGATATATCTTTAGATGATTCAGAAATAGTACGAACTATAATTATGTTAGGGCATAATTTGGGTATGAAAATAATTGCTGAAGGTATAGAAACCCAAACCCATTATTTAACCTTAAAAGAATTAGGCTGTGAATATGGACAGGGTTACTTTTTCTCTAAACCTTTATCTAGTAAAGATGCTACAGAGTTATTAAAACAAAATCCCCAATGGTAATTTATAAACTTAGAACTGACGCATTGACAAATAAGCAGAAGAGTGTATAGTCGATTAATAATATTATCGGACAATGATTATTTTTAATTAAGAATCTGAGGTTATCATAATGGAAAAAACTAACAAAAAAAACAATAATTTTCAAATATATCAAGATAGAACTTTAAAAGAGTTTCAGGAGGGAATGTTTACAATTCCCGTTGAAGAACATATTTGGTACATTAATAATCATAAATTTTATCAAAATAACTGGCATCATTATCTAATAGATCCTTGGGATTTTCAGCTTAAGAACAAATTGTTTTTAAACTTTCTGAAAAAAAGTTATTTTTATAGTCGTATCTTCTTGCAGTTTATTAAAACTTCCCATTTGCCCTATAGAATCCCTAATAAAAATTCAATAATTTTTTTAGGCTGGAGAAATAAAAGTTATAACGATTTAAAACAATTATTTTCTCTGTTTAATAAAATAAAACAAAAAGAAAATTTGTATGCTATTATTTTAGGTAAAGGTGATTATGAATTTAATAAAAAATATGTTCAAGAAATTCCTCATAATATAAAAATAATCTTTACTAATAACGTTAATGTTTCCCATCCTAAAATAATTTACTTACCTCTTGGTCGGGATTTTAGAAGTAGTGATTTATTTGCTGAAATTAAACCAGAATTTAAAAAAAAATATCTTGGTTATTGTAATTTTTCCCTTAATACTCACCCCCTCAGACAAAAAACATTTGACTCTCTTAAAAACAAGAGATTTATTGAATTTGAACATATGGGAAATTTCAAACAGTATAGTATTTCTCGACTAGACTTTTTTGAAAAATTGGCATTAAGTAAATTTGCAATTTGTCCCAGAGGAAAAGGAATTGATACTTTTAGACTATGGGATTCTCTTTATCTAGGAACAATTCCTATTGTTGTCAAAGAAGCTGTTTTTCACGAAAGTATCAAAGATTTACCAATTCTTTTTTTAGATAATTATGATGATTATGCTAATTTAACCGAAGATTTTTTGAACGAAACTTATCAAAAATTTTTAGAACAAAAATTTGATTACAGAAAACTTTTTATGTCCTTTTGGTTAAGTCAAATTAATAAATCTTTACTTGATAAAAATTAGTTTATTTCTTTATTTATTTAATTATTTGTTAATTGATACAGATAATAAGTTCATAAAATCTCGAATAATATCTAAATATTCACTACCACTAACAGTAGCTACATTATTATGATCTGCTTCTGTAACTAAAAATAATTCCTTGGGTTGTTTCGCAACTTCATATAATTTTTCTCCCATCCAACTAGGGACAGTTTGATCTAATTCTCCATGAATAAATAAAATAGGAATATCTATATTTTGTAGCTTACTCAAAGAATCAAATTTTTCAGTTAAAATTAAATCAATAGGAAACCACTTATCATAACCTATGTACTTAGTCATATCTTTCATGGAAGTAAAAGAAGCTTCAATAATTAACCCTTTAACATTAGAAATATTATAGGCTAAATCAATGGCGATTGCACCACCTAAACTATGGCCATAAACAATAATATTTTCAGGTTTAATCTTTCTAGTTTTAGTTAAATAATTCCAAGCAAATTCTACATCTTTATATGCTTGTTTTTCCCTAGGAAAATCACCTTTACTTAAACCATAACCACGATAATCAAAAATAAAAATGGAAAAACCCAACTCATAAAAAATTCTTGATTGTCCTAAATTATGACTAATATTAAATCCATTACCGTGACACTGTAAAATAACTTTTTCTGACGGATAGCGAGAAGGTATCCACCAACCATGAATAGATTGATTTTCAGAAACTTTTATATAAACATCTTCATAGGACATTTTTAAATCTTTTGGGGTTGTTTGCACATCAAAAGAAGGCATAAAGATTAAGCGATTTTGCCCTAACCTTAAACCTAAACCGACAAATAAATAGGTCAAACTTAAAGAGCTAAAAATTATTATTGATAATATTTTCATAATGAATAATCAGAAATAAAATAATTGTAGGGTGGGCATTGCCCACTCTACAAGATATTATAAATTTGGTTTTTGTTTATGCCATTCTGTCGCTTGTTCGTAGGCATAAGCTACTTGAAATAATACATCTTCCCGTAAAACATTAGCGATTAATTGCATTCCAATTGGTAATCCTTGATCGTCAAAACCACAGGGAATACTAATAGCTGGAAGTCCAGCCAAATTAACAGGAATTGTGGTTAAATCTGATAAATACATACTCAAAGGATCAGCCGTTTTTTCTCCTGCTTTAAATGCAGTAGTAGGAGAAGTTGGACATACCAAAACATCTACACTCTTAAAAGCATCTTCAAAATCTGCTTTAATTAAAGTACGTACTTTTTGAGCTTTCAAATAATAAGCATCATAATAACCAGCAGATAAAGTATAAGTACCAACCATAATCCTTCGTTTCACTTCCGCACCAAAACCCGCCGCACGGGTGCTTGTGTACATATCTAATAAATTATCTGCATCTTTGCGAATCCCGTATTTAACCGCATCATAACGGGCTAAATTTGCAGAAGCTTCCGAAGGCGCAATGATGTAATATGTCGGTAAACCATAACGGAAACGAGGACAAGAAATAACTTGTATTTCTGCCCCTAACTCTTGTAATTTTTCAATTGCCGATTGAACTGCCTTTTCAACTTGCTCGTCTAAACCTTCCCCAAAAGTCTCTTTAATAATGCCTATTTTTAGCTTACCTCTGGGTTTAAAGTCAGGTTGAAGCATTTTAGTATAGTCAGGAATTTCTACCTTTAAACTTGTTGAATCTTTAGCATCATATCCTGCGATCGCTTGTAGTAAAATAGCAGAATCCTCTACAGTAGTCGAAAAAGGGCCAATTTGATCTAAAGATGAGGCATAGGCAACTAAACCAAAACGAGAAACTAAACCATAAGTAGGTTTTAGCCCCACTACACCACATAAAGCAGCAGGTTGACGAATAGAGCCACCAGTGTCTGAGCCTAAAGCAATCACTGCTTCTCCAGAAGCCACCGCCGCCGCCGAGCCACCTGACGAGCCTCCCGGCACTCTAGACAAATCCCAAGGATTAGCCGTTACTTGATAACCTGAGTTTTCCGTGGAGCTACCCATGGCAAATTCATCTAAGTTAGTTTTGCCCACCATAATTGCCCCTGCATCCCTAAGTTTTTGGGTAACAGTGGATTCATAGGAAGGAACAAAATTTTCTAAAATGCGAGAGCCACAGGTAGTAGTAATGCCCTTGGTACACATATTATCTTTAATAGCGATGGGAATGCCTTCGAGTAAGCCAATATTTTCACCATTAGCAATTTTTTCATCCACTTGTTGCGCTTGTGTTAAGGCTTGCTCCTTGGTAACGCATAAAAAAGCCTTTAATTTTGGCTCTAATTTTTCAATCCTTGTCAAAGCTTCTGTCGTAATTTCAACTGCTGATTTTTCTTTACTAACTAACTGTTGATGTAACTCTTTAATAGATACCATATTTTTATATCCATACTTGAAATTAACCCAAACTATTATATTAACCTCAGTTCGTAGTTGGTAGTTCGCAGTTTGTAGTTATCTATCCTGTTACCCATCTAAAAAAAGTAGTGGACTGTTTCAGTTAAAAGTGTGCATTAGTAGGGTGGGCAATGCCCACCAAATCATAAAGATAATCAAAATTCTATTGCCCTATTTTAGTTGAAACAGTCCAGTAGGGTGGGTTAGGCGAGGATAAAGATTTATAAGTAACCAGAATTTATCAAGTCGCCGTAACCCACCATCTAGAATGTAAGCTAAAATTAGCTTACAGTTCTTTGTTAATTAATTTAGAATTTAACGAAATTTCTTAATCTTCTTTTATTCCTACGTCTATTAGAAGTTGAATAATTTTAGTATTTCCTATTTCTTTAGCCAGAGTAAGAGCAGTATTGCCTTGATTATCTTTCCTATTAATATCTGCTCCTGCTGCCAATAATAAAAAGACGATCTCAATATTTTGACTTCTAATAGCAGAAATTAAAGGAGTAGTACCTGAATCTTCGTCTCTTAAATTTGGATCTGGATTATTTTTAAGAAGTATTTTTACTATCTCTAAATGTCCTTCTTGAATAGAAATTATTAAAGCAGTTCTTCCCCGTGAATTCCAAACACCTTTTTCTCGATATTCATTAACATTAATTCCGATAGAAATTAATGCTTTAACTATGTCTAAATCCCCATCAACTGTAGATGTAAGTAGGCTAACTCCTTTGATTTCTGAACTCGTTAAGGGAGCGAGATAATTAAATACATCAAAAAATCTCTGATCTGCTGCAAACATTAATGGAGAAGTTCCATAAACATCTATTTGATTAACATCTGCTCCAGCTTCAACAAGTCTTTTTACAATTTCTAAATTGCCTAAACTGGCAGCTAACATAAGTGGTGTAAACCCATCTTCTATTTGAACATTAACATCATAATCAGAGGGAATAAACTTTGTTAGACAGGCAATATTACCATCTTCAATTAAATCAAAAACTTCTAATGATTTATTTTTAATAACCATTTTAGATATAATTTAACTTGCTTTCAGAATTTTTTCTTTTAACCAAGAATTTACCAATATTTCGACAGAAATTTGATGTTTATTAGCAATTTATAAAAGTTCATTCATCAACTTTTCATCAACCGAAACCAAATAGTGTTTTCGTTCAATTTTGACATCAAAATCTTTTTGTGGCATATCTAAGTCATATTCTCCCATGTCATGGGTGTCAAAAAAATCCACAAGTTCTTCTATCGAATCAAATTGTGGTAACTTTTGAGATTTATTTTCTGCCATACATTTTCCTCTCTTTTTGTATCTTCTAAAAACAAGCTAATAAATGAGAATAACTATTAAGTCGTCAAGGTAATATATCTACTTTTTTTTTATTATATTTTTTATTCTCATCAATAACAACACAAGTGTATTTTTTGTGATGAAGCAACCAAGACTTAATTTTCTTTTGAAAAAAAGGATGATAATCAATAAAAAAAGCAATATAATACATAAAATCAAAAATAAAAGTAACCTATCAATAACCTAATTAAGACTTAATAAATTGATAATTTTAATTATTCTACTAGCCTTTTATTTAGCTTGGAATTTAGGTGCTAATGATGTGGCTAATTCCATGGGAACTTCTGTTGGTTCAAAAGCATTAACTTTAAAACAGGCAATTATAATTGCGGGTATTTTGGAATTTACGGGAGCCATTATTTTTGGTCAAGGTGTTTCCTCAACTTTGGCAACCAATCTAACTAATAACCAACAATTTGCCGCCCAACCTAATATATTATTGTGGGGCATGGTTTCGGTTTTAATTAGTTGTGGAGTATGGCTACAAATAGCTACTAGTTTTGGCTTGCCGGTAGCTTCATCTCACGGTGTAGTAGGTGCGATCGCAGGTTTTAGTGCAGTTGCCATCGGCTCAGAAGCTATTAATTGGCCTAGCATTGGCATTATCTCTTTAGGCTGGTTAATTACTCCTGTTTTAAGCGGAATAATTGCCGCAGCCTTTTATGGTTTACTACAAAAAATAATTTTAACTCAAACAGATGCTCTGAGGAGTTTGCGCCAATGGATACTGGGTTTAAACCTGTTATTATTTGGGGTTTTTGAGACAATTGTTTTTCCAAGTATTTTAGATCGACCTTTTTTTCAAGCTCTACCTTTACCTAGTTATATCTGGCCTGTGGGCTTGGGTGGTATTGCCACCATTTCTTTAACCATTGCCTTCAGAAATAGCCTAGAAGCCTTATTAACAGAAAAAAATGAAAAATCAGAACCTAAAACTACTCAAAACCCTGTAGAGGCAATTTTGGGCAAATTTCAGGTAATAAGTGCTTGTTTTGTGGCCTTTGCTCACGGTTCTAATGACGTAGGCAATGCTGTTGCCCCCTTAGCTGCGATCGCCTATATATTGGCGAATAATGCTGTACCCTTAAGTAACCTAGAGATTCCCTATTGGGTTTTAATAGTTGGTGGTTTAGGAATTGTTACAGGATTAGCCGTACAAGGAAAAAAAGTAATTACCACCGTAGGCGAATCTATCATTACCTTACAACCTAGTAGTGGTTTTTCTGCCGAACTTGCCACAGCCACCACTATTTTAGTCGCTTCTGGCTTAGGTTTACCCGTTTCCACTTCCCATGCTTTAGTAGGAGCAGTAGTCGGAATAGGGTTGTTTAAAAATAGCGATGGCGTCAATTTCGCTACTCTTAAATCAGTTTTTCTGGCGTGGGTAATTACTATTCCTGCTACTGCTGGTATATCGGCTTTAGTTTTTTGGATAATTACTCTGATTGACCAAGTTGTGATTCTGTGAGTTTAAAGTAACACAAAATTAAAATAACAGTTATTATGAGGATAAAATAAAAGTAAGTTGGTTTCTATTGCGATCGCGAGAGTAATTGTTGTAAAACTATTTGACCGTAGAATCTCAAAGAATCATCTAGATATACCAAAGAAATTAGGATATTTCTAGCCCGACTAACTATCATATATTCAAGTTTAATTTTCAGTGGAGAAGTTTTCGTGACTATTTACGTCGGTAATCTTTCTTATGATGTTACCCAAGAAGATATTCAGCAAGTATTTGCTGACTATGGAACTGTTACTAAAGTAACAATGCCTATGGATCGTGAAACTGGCCGAGTTCGTGGTTTTGGTTTTGTAGAAATGCAAAGTTCAGAAGAAGAAGATAAAGCCATTGAGGAATTAGATGGTGCTGAATGGATGGGAAGAAAAATGAGAGTCAATAAGGCTCGCCCCAAGGAAAATAATAACCCCAGAGGCAATAATAAGCGTTTCCAATCTCGTTTTTAATATCTTGATCATCAACAATTCTCAAAGTATTTTGCTGTCAGAGCATCTTTATTTATCACATATAATAATGGGTAGTCAATTTTGAGTCAGGGATAATAATATATTAGTTTTTATAGTTAAATCCCATGCTCGGATGCACTCACAAAATTTTTTGGAATTGATTTTTTTATACTTAATTTTCCTCTAAATTGACTCTATATTGTTTATTTAGAGGATTTTTGATTATTGATATAGCTGTTAGCGATTAGCTCTCTTGGTTGATTGGGTATGCTGAGGAGACCTCAGCACCCCTCAACCGCTTTTAGCTGTTAGCGGTTAATAAATAACTATTTCCCTTGTGAAAAAGAAACTATAAATTCTTAATTCTAGTCAAAAGATTTAAGATAAACATTGGCTGGTAAATAAAATAATTACATCATGTTAAAAAAATATTGGAAATCTTATTTAATACCGATTACAATTATGGGGGCTATTGCTTTTTCCCCGATAACCTTTAATAAAAATGTGCGAGCGCAAACTAATCAAGGCAATGGCGCAATTACAGTACGTTCTGATGTTCAAGAAGCCAACTCAGAAACTGGAGTAGTTACAGCTAGAGGAAACGTACAAATTAACTATCCTACTCAAAATTTACAAGCAACCTCAGCCCAGGCACAGTATTTTAGTAAAGAACGTCGTTTAGTCTTAACTGGTAATGTCTATGTATTACAGGATGGTAATAGTATCAGAGCAGAAACTTTAACTTATTTAATTGATGAAGGGCGTTTTGTTGCCACCCCTAAAGAAAATAGACAAGTAGAGTCAACCTATATTGTCACCGATGAAAACAAAGTACCACCAAAACAGTAGGGGCGAGAAAACCTCGCCCGTAGTTAGTTTATCGTTCGTAGTTAATCTATAATGTGATGACTGAAATTTATGGTTTTCTGGCAATTTTAATAATTTGTCCTATTTTGGGAGGATTGCCTCTAATTGACTGGATTACCTATAGTTTAACTGGACGAAAATTAAGCCAATTAGGTACTGGTAATATTTCAGTTTCGGCAGCTTTTTATCACGGTGGAAAAATTGCAGGAATATTAGCAGTTTTATCAGAAGCGGGTAAAGGAATTGGTGCAGTATTACTTGCTCGTTACTTTTTTGCTCAGTCTTCTGTTTGGGAATTAGTTGCCTTAATCGCTTTAGTAATGGGGCGTTATTGGTTTACGAAAGGTGCAGGTACAACCAATGTAACATGGGGAATCCTCGTACACGATCCCATTAGTGCCATTTTAGTTTTTCTAATTTCTGGCGTTAGTTTTACCATTATTAGAGAACGTCAAACTGCTAAATTTAGTACCTTGATTTTACTCGGTTTAATTCTGAGCTTACGTCATCCCTACAATGGCGAATATGTTCTTGTTGCTATTACTTTATGTGCTTTAATAGGCTGGATTTATCGACAAATTCCTGACGACTTAAATTTATCTCCCACAGAAAGTAACCTAAAATCACAAAAAATGTTTAAATTTTTTCGCGGTGACAAATCCCTAATTTCCCTAAATCAAGTATTAACAGCAGAAAAAGTCGGTCAAAAAGCAGCTAATCTTTCTCAGTTAAAGGAATGGGGTTATCCCGTCGCCGAAGGTTGGGTTTTGTTACTAGGGGATGATGCTCAACCTTTAATTGATTTTCTCGATCCTTCTTTAAATAATCCCTTAGTGGTGCGCTCTTCAGTCATTGGCGAAGATTCCGAATTAGCTTCTGCTGCGGGACAATATTTAAGCATACTTAATGTTACTCATCGAGAAACCTTAAAATTAGCAATTGTTGACTGTCTTGGTTCCTATCAACAAATTAACGCAGCACAATATAGAAGTGATAAGAAATTGCCAGATATAGGTATGGCTGTTTTAGTCCAAAAACAAATTAGAGGTATATTTTCTGGTGTTGCTTTTAGTCGCAATCCCGTCAATCAATTGGAAGATTGTGTACTGATTGAAGCTTTACCCGGAGATGCCACTCAAGTTGTACAAGGAAAAGTAACACCTAGGCAATATAAAGTATTTATCAATGATACTGATTTAATAGTAGATTCTTCTGGGCAAAATCAGAGCGAAACAGATTTTATTAAAGAAATAGCTAAAATTGCGAGGGAATTAGAACAACTTTACCAAGGAATCCCTCAAGATATTGAATGGACTTATGACGGGGAGCAACTGTGGTTATTACAAACTAGGCCAATTACAAATTTACAACCAACATGGACGAGGAAAATTGCCGCCGAGGTAATTCCGGGGTTTATTCGTCCTCTAACTTGGTCTATTAATAAACCTTTAACCTGTGGAGTTTGGGGAGAGCTTTTTAGTTTAGTTTTGGGCAAACGCTCTCAGGGATTAGATTTTAACCAAACTGCAACTTTACATTATCATCGTGCTTATTTTAACGCTACTTTATTGGGGCAAATTTTCCTCAAAATGGGATTACCTCCAGAAAGCTTAGAATTTCTAACTAGAAACGCCAAATTTTCTAAACCTCCCCTTAAATCTTCTTTAATTAATCTCAGAGGTTTAGGGCGTTTACTTGGTAAAGAATTAAAATTAGAAGCAGATTTTGCCGAAGATTATCATAACTATTTCGCCCCTTTACTTAGAGAGATTAAAGCATCTTCTGCTCAACATTTAACTACCGAACAACTTTTAGAAATAATAGAAAAAATATTATCTGTTTTAAAAAAAGCTACCTATTATAGTATTCTTGCTCCTTTAAGTTTTGCTATCAGAAAAGCAATTTTCAAAATAGCAGATACTGATTTAGATAATAATCTTTTACCAGAAATTGAGTCGATGAAGTCTTTAGCAAAATTAGCCCAAGAAACTCGTCTTATTTTACCAAAAGAAGAAATATCAGATTATAGTTGTGCCTCTCTTTTTGCCCATTTAGCCGAAATTCCTGATGGTGAAAATATTTTACAACAATTTGATAAATGGTTAAATAACTATGGATATTTAGGTGATGTGGCAACGGATATTGCTATTCCTAGATGGAAAGAAGATCCTCGTCATATTCGACAAACCTTTACCCATTTTTTATTACATGAACCAACGGCATCATCTCAAGTAAAAAAATCAGGTAGTTGGAAAATAAAATTAGTACAAAAAAGACTAAATCTTAAAGGTAGAGTTACCAAAATTTATTCTCAATTATTAGCCCATTTGCGTTGGATGTTTTTAGGATTAGAAGAACAATTATTAGCTAATGGAATCATTTTAGAAAAAGGAGATATATTTTTCTTAGAATTAACAGAAATACATGAGTTAGTTAAAAATACTAATTCTTCCTTAAAAAATAATCTAAAAAATATTATTCAAACTCGTAAATTTCAACTAGAAAAAAGCCGAGAAATAACTAATATTCCTTTTGTGGTTTATGGTAATCCTTCCCTGTCTCCTTTTATTTCTTCTCAATCTATCTCTGCTCAAAAAAGTTTTCAAGGAATCGGGGCAAGTGCTGGAATTGTTGAAGGAAAAGTGAGAATATTATCTAGTCTGGAAAATATTACTCATATTGATAAAGAGACTATCTTAGTAGTTAATTATACTGATTCAGGTTGGACTGCTGTTTTAACTCGTGCCGGTGGGATAATTGCAGAGGTGGGAGGAAGTTTATCTCATGGTGCAATTATTGCTAGAGAATATGGTATTCCCGCAGTAATGAACATAGAAAATGCTACCCATTTATTTAAAAATAATCAACGAGTGAGAATTAACGGTCAAACTGGTTTAGTAGAAATAATTGATTAGTAATTTGTTAATCGCTAAAAGCTAAATTAATTTACAATAAATATTTAAAATAATAATTACCCACTTATGAAAAATTGGTTTAGAAACTTTGAAAAATATCCTCGCAATTGTTGGTTATTTTCTATATTTTGGTTAATTATTATTAGTTATATTGCTTTTATTTGGCATCTTGGTAATACTGGTTTGGTGGATGAAACTGAACCACTATTTGCAGAAGCTGCACGACAAATGACTGTTACGGGAGATTGGATTACTCCCTATTTTAATGGAGAAACTAGATTTGATAAACCTCCTTTAATTTATTGGTTAATGGCTATTTTTTATCACTTAATAGGTGTTAATGAATGGGCAGCAAGATTACCTTCCGCTTTAGCTGCGATCGCATTAATTATTTTATCTTTTTTTACTCTGAGATATTTTGGTTTTACTACTCCGAATAGTGCTCAACACAATGGCAAAAATTACGATCGCCAATTGTGGATTTCTGCTTGGTTAGGCAGTGCCATAATTGCTTTTAATCCTCAAACTTTAGTTTGGGCAAGAACAGGGGTTTCTGATATGTTACTTACTGGTTGTATAGGAATAGCTTTATTATGTTTTTTTTGGGGTTATACTCGCAGTGAAAATATAGTAAAAATAAATTTATTTTTACCGAACAAATGGTATTTAGCTTTTTATATTTTTCTTAGTTTAGCTGTATTAACTAAAGGGCCAGTGGGAATAGTTTTACCCGGTATTATTATTATTTCTTTTCTAATTTATGTTAATAATTTTTGGCAAGTATGCCAAGAAATTGGTTTAATAACTGGTATTTTAATCTTTTTAATAATTACTGTACCTTGGTATGTTTTAGTTATTCTTAAAAACGGTCAAACTTATATTGATTCTTTTTTTGGTTATCATAATATTGAACGCTTTACAGGTGTGGTTAATGGACATTCTGCACCTTGGTATTTTTACTTTATTATTATTTTAATTGGTTTTGCACCTTGGTCAGTTTATATACCTCAATCTTTAATTCGTTTAAGATTTTGGAAACGTTACAGTTGGTCGCAACAACCTCGCTATACTCAGTTTAGTTTATATACTTTTTTCTGGTTTATTTGTATCTTTATTTTTTTTACTGTTGCTGTTACTAAATTACCTAGTTATATCTTACCTTTGCTTCCTGCTACTTCCATATTAGTTGGCTTATTATGGTGTAAAGAAATTACTAATGATAATAGTGATAATTATCCTGTTTCTAAGGGATTATCTTGGAGTATTTATGCTAATTTATTGTTGGTTTTTATTTTATTAATTGCTATGTTGATGCTACCTAACATAGTAGGTTACGATCCAGCAGAACCAAATTTATCAGAATTAATAAAACAATCACAAATACCATTAAAAGGTGCATTTGCTTGGTTATTTACTGGTTTAGCTATTAGCACTTTGTTAACTCTTAAAAATAAATATCAATGGATCGGAATAGCCAATTTAATGGGCTTTATTTTATTTTTTATAATAACAGTTATGCCTGCCATATTTTTCCTTGATAATGTGCGTCAATTGCCTTTACGAGAAATAGCAGAAATTGTGACCGAAATTAAACAGCCCCAAGAAGATATTGTCATGTTTGGATTTAAAAAACCAACCTTAGTTTTTTATACTCATAACCATGTCAATTATTTTCGTAGTCCTCAAGAGATGATTCGCAAAGCTAAAGATGATAAAACTGAGCAATTATCAGAAGATTTACTAATAGTAACTCAGAGAAAATATTTAGCTCAATTAGCCTATAAAAATAAACAAACTTGGCAAGAAGGTAATTATTATTTATTACGAATGTCTAAAAAAGAAATTTTAAACTAAAATTTTTTTTCTAAGGTAAGCTATCACGCATTTAAGTTATATCAAATCCTTTTGATTGGCCATAGTTCCGATCCTGTTAAATCAAGGATTACAGAAATTTTAATTATGGTTGTTTAACCGGATTTGATATTACTGGTTAAGGGAGTATTCAGTAGTCAGAATAAGCGCACCAAGAAAATGCACATTAGCTTACACACAATTAATTATATGATTAAGAGAGAGGTTAGAGAAAAGAAGGTAATCTAATAGTTTACAGAAGCAGCTAAATATAATTTAGAGGGTTGTAAATCACTCTCTAACTAAATCAAAAAGGTTTTATTTATAATTTAAAAATCCTTTTTCCCTTTTTTTCTCAAAAAAGTAAAAGCACCTAAAGCAAACAAAGCAATAGCCGCAGTTGTACTAGATTCAGGAACTTCTGAGGGGTTGTTATTGCCAAAAATGGGAATAGATGGATTAGTTGTAGGAGGTTTATTTGCTGCTGGATTTCGGAAAAATTTAGCGAAATCCCCAGCAAAAATATCATCCCCATTGTTCATTTTCTTATAAAGATCGAAATGCAGTTCAAATCCTTGTTTTAATTGTGAAGTATCAATATCAAAAACCTCATAAGCAAGTTCAAATTCACTATTTATGTTTAAACTATCCATAATAGTTCCAGTATCTTCCGCAACATTAATCCCTTTTCTCTTCATATCCGTGTCAAACTGAAATTCTTGTTCTAGGAATAGGCTATAAACAGAATTATTTTTTTCATCATCTAAGGGATGCTCACCATAGGTCAAATCATCGTAACTGTAAGAAGTGCCATTAACTTCAAAAGAGCCAAAATCAGCGCTAGTAGTTCCTTTAGGAATTACACTTACAGAAATATAATGATCTAAATCACAACCATCTTGTCCATTGTTATCTAGAAGACAATAAGCAGATAAAGAAAAATTCTCTTGAGAGGTATATACCGAGCCTTCATCGGAGTTATATTTTCCTCCTAATATATCTAACTGCAGTGGTGGTAATGCCTCAGCTTTTAAAAACGCCGAAGAGCAAAAACTCAAACTTAATCCCAGTAACCCAGAATTTATTATGTTTTTATAATTAGCTTTCATAGAATCAATTATCCTTTATGTGTTACCGAAACTTGATTTTTGAATAAACTTTTACATAAGTCAAAGATAGATATTTCTTTATTAGCCATCATAAACATTTTTTTTTAAATTGTCAGTCTTTTTACGGAATCTTTAATATTAAAGCCAAATATTCATGGGTACTTTACACAATCTTCATATTGAAACCAAATATTAATCAGAACTTTACACAATCTTTATATTGAAAAATCAGGACTTGCGAGTAGTATAACAAAAAATCAAAAAATCAAACTACTTACGTATCTGACTTAAGTCCTCATTTTGCTAAACTGTCTTTTATGATTCAATTACACAATGCTTTTACTTTATTTCTCAGTCTGCTAGTAGAAGCAATACCTTTTCTTTTACTGGGGGTATTGTTATCGAGTGCTATGTTATTGTTTGTTGACGAGAGGAAATTAATTGCTAAATTTCCACAAAACCCAATTTTAGGAGCTTTTCTTGGTAGTTGTATTGGTTTTTTGTTTCCTGTATGTGAGTGCGGTAATATCCCAGTGGCAAGGCGTTTGTTAATGCAGGGTGTGCCAACTTCAGTAACATTTGGTTTTTTGATAGCCGCACCAACTATTAATCCTATTGTGATTTGGTCAACTTGGACAGCTTTTCGAGATCAACCGGAAATTGTGGTTTTTAGAATTTTATTTTCTTTAGCTATTGCGACTATTATTGCATCATTATTTAGTTTACAAAAAGAACCTCAGCCTTTATTACAGCCTTTTTTAGCTAAAAGATTAAATACTTTTTATAAGTATTCTAAATCTATCAATAAACCTCAAGTTTCCTCCACCTCTAATTTATTAAAATCAGGAAATTTTTTCTTAGAAAATGAGGGAAAAATCTTTCAATTAGAAGAAGTTGCAGTTAAGCAATCATCTGAAAAAATAAAAATAAAATTATTTTTTAATAATCTGACTCAAGAATTACGAGAATTAGGAGGAATGTTAGTTTTAGGTAGTGCGATCGCAGCAAGTATTCAAGTATTTATTCCTAGAGAAATTATTTTAAATCTTGGTCAAGGTACAATTAGTTCTATTATAGTAATGATGGGTTTAGCTGCAATTGTTTCTATTTGTTCGACTGTTGATTCTTTTTTCGCTCTATCCTTTGCTTCCACATTTACCAGTGGTTCATTATTAGCATTTTTAGTTTTTGGACCAATAATTGATATTAAAGCGATAGGTTTAATGTTGTCTATTTTTAAGCCGAAAATTATTATATATTTCTTTACTATTGCCGCTCAATTAACCTTTCTATTTGCCTTATCATACAGTTATTTTTTATAAAAAATGCTTGATAATAAAATTAAAAATATTTTAGATATATTTGCACTAATGAGTTGGGGTATTCTTTTCTTAAAATATTCCTTAACTAGACAATTAGTTTTACTTATTCATCCTAATTATTTTTGGTTAGTAACCATCACCGGAATAATTTTATTATCAATTTCTATTTACAAAATATATGAAATATTGACAGATAAAATAACTGATAATGTCACCACAAATGAAGAACATATTACTTTATTCCCACCAATCTTTAGTAGTAGTTTATTGATTACCATAGCGGTTTTGGCATTATTAATACCACCAAAAATACTAGCCAGTGATACCGCATTACAAAGAGGCATCAGTGACTCTTTACCAATTACTAGAATACAACCCCAATCATGGAATTTAAAAATTAAGCCAGAAGAGCGATCGCTGCTAGAATGGATTCGTACCTTAAATGCTTATCCCGAACCTGATACCTATACTGGACAAAAAGCAAAAATAAAAGGTTTTGTAGTTCATTCTGATAATTTACCAGATAATTATTTTCTAATATCTCGTTTTGTTATTACTTGTTGTGCAGTTGATGCTTATCCTGTCGGCATACCTGTTAAAATAAATAATGATACTCGTAATAATTATCCCCCTGATACATGGTTAGAAATTGAAGGTAACATGATTACAGAAACTTTAAATAAATTCAATAATAATACATCTTCAAATATCGAAAAACGTCAACTTGTGTTAGAAGCAAAATCTTTGCAAAAAATACCTACTCCTATCGATCCTTACGAATATTAAAAAATAATGACTCATACCATTGATAAAGTCTCATTATCTCTAATTTTTATCCTCACAATATTCATAGTATTCCTTACTTTAGGGGTTGATAGTTGTAATGATAATTGTCTTTTTCATACAGGAGCAAAAGTTAGACATTTTAGTTGGCACAACAAAATTATAGGTGCAGAAGACCAAGGATTTATTCTTACTTTTGATCGGCCAATGAATGAAGAAAGTGTGGAAAAAAGTTTAAAAATTGAGCCACCTTTATCCGGTAAATTTAGTTGGTCTGGCAGAAAAGTTGCCTATACATTATTAACACCAGCACCCTACGGAAATAATTATAAAATTATATTAGATGGAGCTAAAGAAAAATTTAGTAAAAAAGAAGTAATGAAGCCATTTGTAGGAGAATTTAAAAGTAGAGATCGGGCTTTTGTTTATATTGGAATTGAATCAGATCAAAGGGGGAAATTAATATCCTATAATTGGACAAAAGATGAGAAAAATATCCTCACACCTCCTAACTTAATTGTTAGTGAGTTTAAACCATTTCCCCAAGGAGATAAAATATTATTTTTTGCAGTTGATCGAAATAAAGAAGTAGATTTTTTAGAGCAAAAACTTTATCTTGTTGACATAAAAACTCAAGAAATAAAATTAATTTTAGATACCAGAGATTATCAAATTTTAAAATTTGATATTTCCCCTGACGGACAAAAAATTGTTATTCAAAGAATTAATAAAAAAAACCTGGAAGAATTTGGTTTATGGTTAATAGATAATCAAAATAATATTTTACCTATTGATAATTCAAAAGGAGGAGATTTTTTAATCACTCCTGATAGCGAAAATATAATTTTAGCCCAAGGTGAAGGTCTAACTATTTTACCTCTAGTTACCGATGCCGAACCATTAAATTTTTTAGCTAATTATGGAGAAATTATTGCATTCTCTCATGATGGTAAATTAGCATTAATGCAAAATTTCAATCAAGATCGACCAGAATTAAGCTATACTAACTCTCTATTTTTAGTTAATAATCAAGGTTTACAAGAAAAATTGTTAGATACAAAAGGTTCGATTGAAGAATGCGAATTTAATCCCAATAACACCATGATTTATTGTTTAATTACTGAAGTATTAGAAGGAGAAGAATATATAGAACAGCCTTATATTACTGAGATAGATTTACAGTCTAAAACAATTTTACCTTTATTAGTATTACCTAATTATCAAGATATTAAATTGGCTATGGCAAAAGATGGTTTAGGATTATTATTTGACCAATTAAGCTTATTAGAAACTGATGCCACAGAAGAGATTTTAAGAACAAGTTCTGGTGAGGCAATTTTTAGTGGAAAACTGTGGTTTTTAATTCCTCCATCTTTGACACCTTCTGATTCCACAACTCCAGAATTAGAACAATTACCCTTTACTGGTATTCGTCCCCAATGGCTACCTTAACTTCTTCAATTAATAATTATTTAATTCGGTCTAAGACCTCTCTTTTAGAAATGATTATAAATACTATTTTTCCAATTTAATTGATATAAATGTAAATAGGAATATACCAATAAAATCAGCAATAATATCTGTAATATCTAATGTTCTAGTAGGAAAATAATATTGACTAAATTCTTCTACAAGAGCAAATGATGTTACAAATATTGTTCCAAACATGATGGATATATTTCTTATTTTAATTCTTTTAAAATTAATTGAAATATTAATTAATAATGTCAATATACCATAAAGGAAAATATGACCAAGTTTATCTCCTAATGGTACGAAATCTACTAACTTAGAAAATATACTATCTATTCCAAAGTTAGCCATATAAATAATCCAACAGATAAAGATAAAAAATAATAATGGAGCTAAATATCGCATCAAACTTAGTATTTTTAACATTAGTAGGGTGGGCATTGCCCACCAAATCAAAAAGATTACTGAAATTGTAAAGCAAAATTTTAGGCGTGTCAGTCCACGGCACAAATATATAAGACTTGATTTTTAAGAAAATTAACTTATTTTTACTTTATTTCTAACAATCCTTTTACGAATTTCCTCCGCACCTAATAACACGGGAGGACATAACAATAATAATGCCACTTGCCAACCTGTTAAGGGTGCTGTGGAAAAGATTTTTTCTAAAGGAGAAAAATAAATTAATAAAAACATTAATCCCGACTCAGCAGCAATACCATACCAAATCAAAGGGTTACTAAACCAATTAACGGCAAAAGCAGAATTATATTCTGAACGACAGACAAAAAGATTGCCAATCTGACAAGCTACGATGGCAGCTAAAGTCATAGTCAGAGATTGGGTATAAATTTCCATGACTTTGTTATCAGCACTATGATTGAGAATAGAAGGAGTCACAGACTGAAGTTCAGATAATCCATAGCCATTACTCCACCAAATCACAAAAAAAGCAACCATTGCTAATAATCCTTCAATAATTCCCAAAAAACCATAGGAACGAAGTAATAAGGAATAATCTAGTAAATGAGCATTTTTAGAACGAGGAGGTTGTTCCATTGTACCTGGTTCAGCCTGTTCTACTCCCAAGGCTAAAGCCGGAATCATATCTGTTCCCAAATCCACCGCTAAAATCTGCATAATTACCAAAGCGGGAGGAATTTTTAAGACTACCATTAATAAAAAAGGAACGACTTCAGGTACATTAGAAGCCAAAATATAGGTCATAAACTTACGAATATTTTGATAAACTGTCCTTCCTTCCTCGATCGCACTGACAATGGTGGCAAAATTATCATCAGTAAGTACAATATCCGCCGCTTCCCGTGCCACATCCGTACCATTTAGCCCCATAGCCACCCCTATATGAGCGGCTCTGAGGGCGGGAGCATCATTAACTCCATCCCCTGTTACAGCGACGATATGACCCAAATCCTTATAGGCTTGTACTAGGCGCAATTTCTGTTCGGGAGCCATCCTTGCAAACACTAAACCGGAACGATATTTTAAAATTTGCCGTAATTGAGCGTCGCTCAGGTGTCCTAAGCCTTCCCCTGTAACCACCCTAACTTTATCTTTTACTAAGCCAATATTACGAGCTATCGCCTCTGCGGTTAAGCCATAATCTCCCGTCACCATAGTAATAGCAATGCCTGCTCGATGACATTGGGCAATCGCATCTGGCACTTCTGGGCGAGGTGGATCGAACATTGCTGCTAATCCGATGAAGGTAAGATGTTGTTCTAGGATTTGGGGAGGAGATTCGAGTAGTTTTTCTGCTCCCTTGCGAATGGCAACCCCTAACACTCGAAATCCCTGTTGTGCAAGGCGATCGTTGGCTGCAATGATTTCTTGGCGATCGCTTTTTGTTAATTCTTGAATCTTGCCATTGTGTAAAATAAAGTGACAATGACGCAAAACTTCGATAGGTGCGCCTTTCGTAAAGCTTAAATAGGGAGCTTCATTAGGTAATAATTCTGAATTTTTCCAATCTAAAACCACCGTCATCATCCTGCGTCGAGAATCAAAAGGTACTTCTCGCAATCTCGGATATTGTTTTTGCAAGTTTTCTAAGTTTAAATTGGCTTTTAAAGCAGCTACCAATAAAGCTGCCTCCGTAGGATCGCCTATTTCTTGCCAACGACTCGTACCCGGAGGATGGACGAGGTGAGCATTGGAACAAAGAGCCGAACCCACTAACAGTAATTCAACCTGTTGATGGGCTTGGGGTTGAGGTGGGATGACCACAACTCCCCCAGTAGGATCGTAGCCTACACCAGTTACAGCAATGGTTTGCCCATTTTCACCGTTGGGAATCCACAGCGATCGCACGGTCATTTCATTTTTAGTCAATGTACCCGTTTTATCGGTACAAATAACCGTAGTAGCGCTCAAAGCTTCCACCGCAGACAAACGACGCACTAAAGCATTGCGTTTCGCCATTCGTTGCACCCCCATAGCCAAAGCGAGGGTAACAGTAGGTAATAAACCTTCTGGCACGAGGGCAACAATAATTCCTATCCCAAAAATAAAACTTTCTTTAACATCCATTCCTACCAATAGGGAGGTTAATAAAAAGACAATTGTCCCCATACTCAGGGCAATAATGGTGATCAGGCGGACAATCTGACTAATTTGTATCTCTAAGGTACTAGCTTCACGGGTTACTTTCGTCGTAAGCTGGGCCACATGACCAAATTCTGTTTGCGCTCCGGTGGCAAAAACTACGGCTATGCCTCGCCCTGATGCTACGGTAAAACCGGCTAAAACTAGATTGCGAATTTCTGCTGGTTTAACAATTTCTTGGAGAGGGGTTTCCGCCGGGTGCAAGATAGCTGTTTCCCCTCGTATGGGTGCAATTTGCCTAACCTGTGCTGGCTCGGCTTGACGAGCTACGGGTAAAGATTCCCCTGTCATAATAGAAACATCGAGATAGAGATTATCGGCGGAAACTAAACGAGCATCAGCAGAAATGCGATCGCCTTCTTCTAGTTGCATCACATCGCCTCTAACCAATTCCCGTGCTAAAATCTGTTTTAATTCCCCATCTCGATAAACTTTAACTTGACTGGGCAATACTTTTTTTAGGGCAGCTAAAGCCTTTTCAGCCCGAAATTCCTGTCCAAAACTAAATAGAGCATTAATCCAAATTACCGCCCAAATTGCCCAACCCAACTCAGGAGTATGGGAAATAAAAGCCAAAACTCCCGCACTCCAGAGCAATAAAGCCATAAAGTGAGTTAATTGATCCGTAAAACGTAGCCACATTGGACGATGAGCGGGTTCAGGTAATTCATTAAAACCGTACTTTTCCAGTCTGAGTGCTGCTTCCTCCTCTGATAAACCCTGAGCAGAAGTTTCTAATCTTTCGTAAACTCCTTCAGAAGTAAAAGACCAAATTGCCTGATGGGGTATCATTTATTTTTTAGAGATAATTTTAAAATTTATACTTAATAATTGTAATTTAACTATTTTTCACTAAAACAAACCAAAAGTTTAACAATTCTCAATAGTTATACATTTAATATATTTTTAATAAGAAAATATTTAAGGAATTGTTCTTTCTCTTGGTTCATTCAAAAAATGTTATTATCAGACAGTTATCTAATATTAAAAAACAAATGAAACCTTGGTCAAAAGTATTTGCCCAAACAGCCCAAGAATTTTCCTTAACAACATTACCTGTAATTAGTGGCATAATTCCTCCAGAATTAAAAGGTACAGTTTACTGTAATGGACCAGGAAGATTTAGTCGAGGTCAAGAAAAAATTGGTCATTGGTTTGATGGAGATGGTGCTATTTTAGCAGTGCATTGTAACAATCAAAAAGCCGAAGCAACTTATCAATTTGTTAAGACAGAAGGTTATCTTAAAGAAGAAAAAAAAGATAGTTATATTTATGCTAATTATGGCATGAAAGCCAAAGGGTTATTTTTAAATAATCTTTTTAAATCTGTTAAAAACTCAGCCAATACCTCCGTTTTACCTTTAGAAAATAAATTATTAGCTTTATGGGAAGGAGGTAATCCTTATGCCCTAACTTTAGATAAATTAGAAACTAAAGGAGAAGATAATTTAGGTTTTTTAAAAAATAATCAGCCTTTTTCTGCCCATCCTAAAATCGATCCAGATACTGGAAATATCTTTAATTTTGGTGTCAGTATTAGCAATAATGCAATTTTACATCTTTATCAAATCGACCATAAAGGCAAACTAATCAAACAACAGGATTTTAAATTACAAGGTTTTCCCTTAATTCATGACTTTGTTTTGGCAGGAGATTATTTAATATTTTTTATCTCTCCTGTTAGAATTAACCTGATTTCTGTGGTTTCTGGTATCAATAGTTATAGCGATGCTTTGGAATGGAAACCAGAATTAGGTACTGAAATTTTAGTTTTTAATAAAAATGATTTAAGTTTAGTTTCTCGTGGTGAAACTGAAGCTTGGTTTCAATGGCATTATACTAATGGCTATGTCGAAAAAGATGGCACAGTTATAATAGAATTAGTACGTTTTGAAGATTTTTCAATTAATCAATTTCTTCAAGAAGTACCCACAGGAAAAACAGAAACTAAAGCCAAAGGTACATTATGGCAAATGCGTATCGATCCTCAAAATGCCAAAATGTTAGAAATGAATCAATTATTAGATCGAGGTTGCGAATTTCCTGTTATTGCACCTCATAAAGTTGGTCAACAATGGCGTTACACTTTTTTATCAGTACATCGAGAAAATATTGATATTAGTCAAGAAATTTTTGGTACAATCGGGGTTTTTGACCATAAAAGTAATACTTTGTCAACTGTTGATTGGGAAGAAAATCTTTATCCTAATGAACCAATTTTTATCCCGAAACCTAATCAATTAGAACAAGGTTGGATTTTGACACTAATTTATAATGCTAATAATGACAAGAGTGAAGTATTAATATTTGATAGTAATTATTTATCAGCAGAACCTCTTTGTCGGTTAGAATTGCCCAGTACAATACCTCCGGGTTTTCATGGTAAATGGAAATCAACTTAATTATAGTAATATTAATTTATAAAATATCCATAATTTAGGAGTCAAAATGATAACCCCTATAGTTACAATAGCTGATAATATTCCAGTAGCACCCGGTACTAATGTTAAGATACCAATTTTTTTAATTAATGCTGGTGATATAGGTGCTATAGATATTCAGTTACAATACGATCCTAATATTTTACAATTACCTGATTCCAACGGTAATATTATAAATCCTAATATTAATAAAGGAGAAATTACTCAAGATTTTCAAATTACTTCTAATGTCAATAACCAAGAAGGAATAGTTAGAATTAATTTACTAAGCTTTAATAATCTTTCTCAAAGTACCGGAATAATCGTTGAATTAGATTTTTCAGTAGTAGCAAATTTAGAACCAAGTACAGTTTCTCTTATAGATTTATTAGAAGTCGGATTAAATGAAGAAGAAACTACTGTAAATGATGGCAATATTATTGTGAGTGAAAATTCTCCACAATCAGATTTAATTCCAACATTTTTTGACGTTATTAATGACCATGTAATTGATGGTAATGCTACTGTTAATTTTACTATATTTAATCAAGGTAGCGGTGCAGCAAATAGTTTTACAGTTGATGTATATTATTCTAATGATGCTAATATTAACCCAGCAGAAGATACCCTAATAACAACTAAAATTTATGATGGCTTGCAAGTAGGAAAAGTTATCGAAGAATCTCTTTCTATTAATCTTGATAAGAATGTTTTAAAGTCACAACCAGACGCTGATGATGGGATAAATTTAGGCATTAATCATCGCTCTTCGAGGGAAGATTATTTAGGAATAATTATTAATGGGGAAAACTTAAATCAGGGAGCAGGATTAGATAGGGATAATATAACTTATTTTCCCTGGGATATTAATCAAGATGGGAGAGTAACTCCTATGGATGCTATTTTTGTTATTAATAATTTAGATCGAGGCATATCTAATAATAATATTAGGGCAGATTTAAACTTAGATAATAATATTACAATTGACGATCTTAACGAAATTTTAGGTCGTTTTGGTTACTCAATTAATGATACAGTTTTTAATGATTAAATATTAGATTTTTTTTAAAATTAGGAGTTAAATAAATTATGGCCAATGTAAGGGTAATTTTAGAATTAATCGATCTTAATGGTGTTGATGGTATTCTTGCCAATGAAGAATTTCAGATTAATGTACGCTTCCAAGATTTAATCAATAACCAACCTGTGCTTTCTGGTTATGTTGATGTTAATTTTGATAGTAATGCTATTAGAATTGATGGTATTAGCCATGCCGATAACTATAATGAGGCCTTGCCAAGGGGAACAATTCTTTCTAGTGTTGTAGATGAAGTAGGAGGTTTTCTCGATCCAGTTAATGATAATATAGTTATTCCCGAAGATAATCTCATTTTTACCCTTAAGGCAACTGCCCTTCAAGACTTAACCGTAACTGGTACGATTATTACCACAGATGCGGGGGAAGATGATTTATCCGAAATTGGTATTTTGGGTAATAATCAGGATCAGCGTAATGATACTGAATACGGTAGTTTAATCATTGGTAACTTTTCTGGAAATACTGCGCCCACTATAAGTAATATAGATGATTTAAGTATTGAATTAGGACAACAAATAAATGCGATCGCATTTAACATAAATGATCTAGAAACCAATGTTACAGAATTAAGTATTACTTCTAGTTCCAGTAATACCGCACTTGTACCTACTGAGAATATAGTAATTTCAGGAAGCGGAGAGAATCGCAGCGTTACAATAACTCCCCTAGCTTCTCAAACAGGTACAACCACCATTACCCTTAACGTATCCGATGGTGAATTAAATGCCGTTGAAACTTTCGATCTAATAGTTAATTCTCCACCAAATACAGCCCCCATCATCAGTAATATTGGTCATCGTTTCATTAAACCCGGAGAAACCTTAAATGCAGTTGCCTTTACCATTGGTGATAGGGAAACCAGTGCCACAGAATTAAGTATTACCTTTAGCTCCAGTAATACCGCACTTGTACCTACTGAGAATATAGTAATTTCAGGAAGTGGAGAAAATCGCAGCGTTACAATAACTCCCCTAGCTTCTCAAACAGGTACAACCACCATTACCCTTAACGTATCCGATGGCGAATTAAGTAGTGTTGAAACTTTCGATCTAACAGTTAGAGAAATTGCGCCCAATGAAGCTACGATTAGCATTCAAGATAGGGAAAATTCTCTGACTTTTGCCGGCGCAACTAACGATACCATTGATTTTAGTGAGAGTGAATCTGTTGTCAAAGATAGACTTTATGGCGGTAGTGGCAATGATACTTTCTATTTAGGAAGTAATGATTTTGTATTTGGTGGCGCAGGTGACGATCGCTTTTTTGTCGTTAAAAGTGGAGGTAATATATTAGTAGGGGGAGAAGGTAGTGATGAATTTTGGATTGCAAATCAAACTATATCCGATACGGCTGTTACAGACGGTGCTATTCCCTCATTGCCAAATTTTATTGCAGATTTTGTCAAGGATGAAGACATAATCCGTATTAATGGCACATTTAACAATACTATTAATGATTTTAGTGATTTAAGCTTAGACGTAATTCAAGGTAACACCAATATTAAAGAAAATAATAACACTTTAGCTATTGTTTTAGGAGTAGAAAATCTTGATATAAATGACTTTGAATTTATAGTCTAATTGATGTCATTTCATTTATCATTTATAAATTTTTAATCTTCAATGATTAGTCAGATACAAGTCAGTTAATCTTAGGTGTTAAGTCAGTTAGCGGTGGAGTTTAGTGAATATATGAGGTTCAAACAAGTCCAATCAAAATATTAGGATACATTATCAAAAGCTCAGAAAACTAACTTCTTTGCTAATAGACTTTGAACTTTTCTGTAAACTTTTTTTGCTAAATGCACTTTTTTGATATTTTTCTGTATATATTGATACTATATAGAGTTTACTGAACTCGTTGGCTGGTTAGGGTGAGTATTCAGTAGGGGCAGAATATATTTTGCCCGTACAGTAGCGGAAGATTTTATATTTATTCAGCAAGCCCTATATGGAGTAAAAAAATGAAAATGCAAAATAAATATTTGCGATTTTATAGCAATAACTCAGGAAGTTTCTCATAAAAGGCTTTATTTAATCAGTATTTATCTATCTCTTTCTAAGGAAAATAAAATTATGTTAAATACTAAGCTAAGTCCTTGTGCAAATCTTTTATATCATTGGCTTCTAATTCATCAAGATAACACTCAAAATATAAATTTCGATCTCAAATCTTTTCAAATATGGACAGGAGAGTTTTTAGATAAAAATGCGAGTGAAAGCGAAATTCTAGAAGCTATGTATCTTTTGAAAAATCTTGGCTTAATTTTTGTTGACGGCCAATCACTTAAAATCAATCAGCAGTGTAAACTAATTAATACCTATACCTATGAGTTACCTAAATTTTATTTATTAGGAGAAAAAACTAATAAACGTAGCACTTACTTCTGGGGATTATTTATGTTAATTAGTTTTATGATTTTATGGGGAGGTAGTTTTTGGTTCTCTATTCGGTTAGCACAATTATCACCAAAAAACATGACTCCTTTAACACCCTATTCTATTTTATCAGAAACTGACAAAAAATAATAGAGAATTTCTGTATTTCTATTTATTACTTTTAATAGATTTGAGTTTATAGTGAGGGCTTGAGCCCTTACACAGATGATGCTAAAGCACCAACTACCAGCCAAAATTATAATACACAAATTTAGCTGTGTCAGTCCAGTAGCAGGGTGCGTCAGATTTTTTAGGTAATCGGAATTTATCAATAATTTATCTGTCTGACACACCCTACTGGACTGTTTCAGTTAAAAGTGTGCATTAGCATTAGTAGGGTGGGCAATGCCCACCAAATCATAAAGTTGAAACAGTCCACTACATTAAAATTTTTATAGTTTATCAATCTGAAAAACCCTATAATTAAAATATAATTCCTTCTCCTAATTCCTAACTTATGCCTTCTTTCTTATTAAATTGGTAGGCGATTAATATCCTTATTTGAACCAATAACAACCATTGCTAAATCTCGATCTAAAACCATTTGTGGATCTGGATTAATTTCAAACTTATCGTCTTTTCCAATAGCTAATACACTTAAACCGTAACGACTGCGAAGTTGTAATTCTGCTAAATTTTTACCATGAAATTGTTCTGGTATTTTTACCTCAACAATACTACTATCGGGATCTAAATCGAATCTATCTAAAATTGCAGGTTTTGTTAAGGTATAAGCTAAAGTACAACCTGCTTCATATTCTGGAAAAACGACTAAATCTGCACCTACTCTTTCTAATAATTTACCGTGTACCTCAGAAGACGCTTTAGCTACTACTTGATTTACCCCTGCTTCCTTGACATTAAGAGTCGTAACAATGCTTTCTTCTAGATAATTACCAATGGCAACTATGACGGTATCAATTTCAAAAATACCCGCTTGTTTTAAAGCATTGGCATCAGTTGAATCTAACTGAATAGCATGGGAAGCTATTTTATCTGATAATACTTGAGCAACTAATTTTTCATCAATATCTGTACCTAAAACATCATAGCCCATTTTATGTAACGTTCCACATACAGCACGTCCAAATCTACCTAAACCAATAACTGCAAATTGGCGATTTTCACGACGTAAAACATTCATTAAATTAAATTGTTGTAAATTCATTTAAAACCTCTTTTTAAAGTTAATTTATAATTTTAATTATCCTACTAAAAGATTATCTTGAGGATATTTAATTACAGTAGGTTTAGAGTCTCCTATAATGGCGGCAATTAATAATAAAACTCCTACCCTACCTGCATACATAGTTATAATTAGAATTACTTTTCCAAAGGAGGAAATACTAGCAGTTATTCCCGTTGATAAGCCAACAGTTGCAAAAGCAGAAACCACTTCAAAAAATATTTGAATTAAATCTAAATCTGGATTATTAAAAGAAATTAAAGTAGTCGCTAAAATTACGGTTGTTGCTGAACCAAACATAACGGCTACTGCTTTCAAAACCAAGGGAGTTGCAATTTCTCTTTTATATAAAATAACTTCATCATGTCCCCTTAAAACAGTGATAGTACACTGACTTAAAATCCTCAAAGTTGTGGTTTTCAATCCTCCAGCAGTACCACTTGGACTTCCACCGACAAACATCAATCCAATAGTAATAAATAGTCCTGCCGTAGTCATTTTTCCTATGTCTATGCTATTAAAACCAGCAGTTCTAGTAGTGACTGATTGAAACCAAGCACTTATTAATTTATCATCAAAGCTCATGGTTTTTAATGTGTCTAGATTGTTGACTTCCGTAATAAAAAAAGCAATCCATCCTCCAACTAATAAAAATAAAGTTGTACTAATAACAACTTTAAGATTTAAAGAAGCAACCATTTTTTCTCGACGGGATTTTAATTTGTTATCTAAAAACACATACATTTCAATGATTGCTTGATAACCAATGCCACCAAAAATTATCAATCCAGTAATTACTAAGTTTAAAAATAGCGAACCTTGATAACCGATTAAACTATCAATAAACAGACTAAAGCCAGCATTATTCCAAGCACTAATACTATGAAAAATCGCTAACCATAAAGCTGATAAGGGATTATATTCATTCCTAAAAAATATAAATAATAAAATGATACCTGTAACTTCAAAAAGTAAAGTAGTTGCTAAAATTGAACGAATTAAATTTCGACTTCCCTGTAAAAAAGGGCGATCGAAAGATTCTTCAATGGCAAATTTATGTCTGAGGTCAAATCTCCTACCTAAAAGCAGCATTAAAAAAGTAGTAATCATCATATATCCTAATCCACCTAATTGAATTAGCATGACAATTATTAATTGCCCCCAAAAAGAAAAATAACTACCAGTATCAACTACAATTAATCCAGTTACACAAACTGCTGAAGTTGATGTAAATAGAGCAACTAAGGGATTATTCCAAGTACCATCACTGGTAGCAAAAGGCATAATTAATAATAATGTTCCAATCGTAATTACCGTCAAAAAACCTAAACAAATAGTACGTGAAATAGTCATTTCAATAAGATGCCTTGTTGACCGACGTTTAGTTATTAATTAGCAATTTCAAATATTTAAAAATTATTTGAATTATTTTATTTAAGCACAATTTAACGCTACAATTTTTAATTAGTTAACCCTGTCATTGGAGAAAATTTGGCAATGTCATCAGCACTCAAAAAATTTTCCGTTTTAAATTTACCTATTCATCTTGCTGATGATTATGTTGGTTGGCTTATGAGTCGTTTAGCCGAGCAACAAGGCACTCAGATTGTAACTCTCAATGCTGAAATGGCTATGTTAGCACAGGAAAATCCTGATTTTGCTCAAGTTGTCAAACAAGCAGATTTGGTTATTCCTGATGGTTCGGGGGTGGTACTATATCTTCTATTAAGGGGAAAACGACAAAAACGCACCCCCGGTATAGAGTTAGCTCAATCTTTATTACAAGAATTAGGGGAATTATCAGAGCCTCCTGTGGTGTGTTTTTATGGTGGCAAACCCGGTATTTCTGAAGCGGCAGCACAATATTGGCGAGAAAAAATTCCTCAATTAAATATTATTGCCAATCACGGTTATATTTCTCCCGAAGAGGAGCAACAATGGCGTGATTTGATTCAAGAAAAACAGCCTAAATTAATTTTTGTGGCTTTGGGCGTACCCCGTCAAGAATTTTGGATTCTCGAACATAAAAATTTAGCTCCTGATGCTATTTGGATGGGGGTAGGGGGCAGTTTTGATATTTGGTCTGGAATAAAAACCAGAGCGCCTGCTTTAATGCAAAAGCTACATTTAGAATGGTTGTATAGATTATATCAAGAGCCTTGGCGTTGGCGGAGAATGTTGGCTTTACCTAGATTTTTCCTGAAATCACTAAAATTATAAATTATCCGTGTAAATAATGATTTAATTACCTATAATCTTAATATTAGACAGTTTGCTGAAGATGCGATCGCCTAAAAAGATCTCAAATGGGTTCTATAGGAAAAGTGGAGGACTAGCTTTAATAACTTATCCAAAACAAGCTTTAAAACTTGTAGATAATCAAATTAGAATACCTTTAGGTAAGAAAGTTAAAGCCTGTTTTGGCATAGATAGTCTCACGATTCCGATGCCAACTAATCTGAATTTTAGTGACATCAAAGAATTGAGAATACTACCTAGAAATGGTTGTTTTTATACTGAATTTGTCTATCAAAAACCAGACAGTGAAACCAACTTAAATAAATCCAATGTGTTAGGAAAAGAATTGAATTAATGAAAATTTCATTGGTTGAGGTCCAATTAAGAAAATTTTTGCCATGAATGAACTGATGATTGTAAAATTATCTGAAAATACATCCTAGTTAAGGTTTTTGGCTATCGCCATTGTGTTTTACCTTAGATTGCCGTAAGGCGTTGATCACGTAGTTGAATATTTAAGGGGATAGTCGAGCTTTTTTTGCTCTGTTGCTCAAATACCAATCAGCCATTTGAGGCATCCATTCTTTGAATCGTTCAAACAATAATTCGGCAAAACACTGAGCTTCGATTTGACAGTCTTTCTTCCACCTCAAATCTAATAAATGCATTAAACTTCGAGCGTTACAAGACATGACAAAATGCTGTCTAGCATCAAAGGGAATTATACCTCTTGCGTGTTCTTCTGAGAGTCCTTCTTCAATTCGTTTTTGATATAATTTACAGGCTTGTAAACACCATTGTAAATCTTCTTGACGCTGTTGTTCTGAGTAATAATATTTCTTACCTTGACGATTTGTATAATGACCTACAGGGCGTAAATAAAATACTTCTTCTATGTCTTTTTTACCTTCGACAACATCAATTATTCTAGAACCAGTGTACCTAAAAGAATTATGAACAACAAGACCATTGGCTACAAAATTGTGCCAAGGATCGATCACTTCTAAATCATAACTTACTTGTAATCCTAGATATTCAACCTTAGTAATTTTAACTAGATGAGCTTTTAATTTTCGTCCAGATGGTTTAGGTTTAGGATTCCAATTAATAGGTTCTAAAATTGGCTGAAATTGTTGAGCAAAATCACTTTCTAAATGGTTATTATGAATAAACTCGTGGCATTGTTTGCACAAAGAAACTAAGTTATCAAAATCATAAGCTAAAGATATATCTGCAAAAACAGGAACTAAATGATGAGCATGAAGATTTCCGCCACGAATCCTGCATTTCTGACAAATATAGTCAAATTTTTTGTGAACTTCTGGTGCAATTTGTCTTGTCCATACACCAATGAGATCTCGCTCACTTGCAGTACCACCTTTCCAAAAATTAGATTCTGAACCACGTTTCGTATATAGGTAAGCATTTTCTCTTCTAATTTGCCGACTTTCTGGGGATAAGTTAAGACTGTAACCAAATTTTCCCTTATTCCAAGGATTTTTAGTGCCAGAAGGTCTTTTATTCAAAGATAAACCATAAGCATAAACCCATTTTTTAATAGCTTCTATAGAACAATCTGCCGCTTTCGCCATTTCATCAACATGAAGACCTCGTTCGAGATGTTGTTCTAACCAATCTTTATTTCTGTAAATGGCATTTGCCTTATCATTCCAAGGTCTATGACCTTTTTTAAATTGAGTATTTTTGGGATTGGATTTTAGTCCATACTTGCTGATCCAATCTCTAATTGTAGTATCTGAACATTGAGAAAATTCTGCTATTTCTTTTACTGTTTTGCCTTTTTGAATTTGCTCCTCTAACCATTGTTGATTTCTGTAAAGACCATTACCCGCTACTGCTATACCATTACATAAAACAAAACAATCTTTTTGCCTTGCCTTAACGGTATGATCTGAATGTACAACTAGACCAACTGCTTCACCCATTGTTTGCCAACCCTCAGAGGTAAGTAATTGATGATTTGTTGTACAGTCTAATTTTTTGCCATCTTCAAGGGTTAAGCGATATATAGGTTGAATACCACTACATATAATATCTTTGATGTGACTTGTTTCAAATTCACCTGTCTTTTCATTTAGCACTCGCAAGGACATTTTTTGAAGACGTTTTTTGCAATCCCGTCGGTATTCTCCGGGAGGTTGTCCTTTTCTGCCTTTAATTTTTCTTTCACGAATTGCTTTTTCTCCGTTGTGCCATAGTTCATAAAGTTCAGCAATCTTTATTTTGTTTAATTTACCACTAGCTTTTACAAAGGTAATTTCTGTATCTCCTGCTAAACACTGTACGTCGAAACTTACGCCAACACGGTGAGTTCGCACTTGTTGCATCATAGAATGGGGAAAATACCCGACATTAAAGACTATTTGCGGATGTTCTACGGGGCCAAAATGTCCTCTATTTGCTGATAATAAATGTTTAATAATTAATTCTCCTGCTTTTTCTTCATCAGGAAATTGATCTCGATTATCACAAACAAAATCTTCACTATAATCTTGGTGCATTGCACTCCAAATTACTTGTTGAGGATTTTGAGTAGCAGAAATAACTTCTATTTTAAATTTATCCATAATTAATTTGTTTTATTAAGATATATTCAAACCTAAAGCGATAAATAGTCGGATACAAGTAAAGTTGCCTCATCAAATTGATAAAGCTCTATAAACATTAACATCATAAGTTGTCACAATTTGAAATTGCTTGTTAAGAGAAAAAATTTTGACGATTTATTATCGCCCCTTCTGGGTAAGGATTCAGAATTAATATTAATAATTAGACAATTTTTTCTCCTGACTCCTGACTCCTGTATTCTGACTCCTTCTTCAATTATCCACCAATCATTACAGGAGAATTATTGGCTCGGTAAACTTGCAATAAAGATGAAAACTTACTTGAGTTAAAGCTTCTAGGGTCTTTTCTCATGCCAGATCGATCAACGGCTTGGTGGGTAGTGATTCTGTCTTCGGGTATATTAGTTTGAGCAATTAACCAAGCTAAAGATTGATATTGTAAAGAAGTATAACCACTATGAGAGCGTTGATTGCCTCTACCATCAGCAGGGGTTTCTAAGGATACGTGATAGGCAAAGTTATTAACGGAACTAGGAAAAGTGGGATGAAGCCTGACTGTTTCTGAACCCAATTTTCCCTTAAATACAGAATTACCTGCACCAAAAGCTCTCATTTCTGGAGGTACTAGATAGACAATACCGCCATTACGTTTAATTAAAGCATGATAGCTAACTTGACTGGTTTCTTTAGTGTGATTAGTACGGAAGGTATTAATGGCACTGGTGGCAGAGCCTACGGTTTCATGTAAGACAACGATCATTTCATTGTTAATGGGCTTGCCGTAAATATCCTTAGAAGCACGAGGCTCGTAGTTACTAGGATGGACATTAACGATAGCTTGTTCGGGAATATAGTAAGGTGACGTAACCGTGTTAGCAACAATTGTGGGACGAGGAAGAATAGGATAATAGGTTGATTGCCCGTCTAATTGTTGTTTACTCGGATTAGGTAAAATATTATTGTTTACTAATTCAAGAGAGACACCATTATCTAGGGTATTAATTTGTTCCTGAGCAGATAAATCTGTTACTGTTACTGGTAGAATAGTATTAAAGATAACAGGGGTAATAATCAGCAAGAATATTATTAAACCTATCAAAAGCGATCGCCTTAAAGAATTGATGTTAATTTGCATAGTTTTTACAAATAAATTTTTCCCACTATCATAATTAGTTTCTTAAATTAAGACCATTGAATTATCTTAATAACATAATAAAGTCTCTCTAGTATCTCTTTTGGTCGTAGGGTTAGTACCAGAGGCGATTTCACAAAGCTTATCCTGTACATCTGGACGTAAAATCACGTCTGTAAAATCAGCACCTTCAATAATTGCCCCATCGAATAAGACATTAGTGGCAAAAGCACCCTCTAAAACTGCATTAGTCAAATTAGCACGGGTTAAACGAGAAGAATCTAGGGCAGCGTATCTTAAATTAGCTCCTTCAAAGTTAATTCCAGCTAAATTAGCAGAAAAAAAACGTACTCCTTCTAAATTAGCATGACTAAAATTACTATTGCGTAAATTAGCATGATCGAAACTAGCATCCCTTAAATCTCGACCAGAAAAATCTTCGCCAATTAAAGTACGATTGTTATAAGATACAGCCCAAACAGGTGAGATACCGACATTTAAAGTCATTAAAAAAACAAGCAAACAAGCCAAAATATAATTTATTAATCTCATTTTTATTTTGTTATTCGTTATTTGTTACTTGTTACTTATTATACCTATTAACTATTCCCTAATTATTAACTATTCCCTAATTATTAACTACTTCCCTCATATATCTACCCCAGAGGGCGGCGGCTTGACCACTACTTGTGGAAGTAGGCGAATTATCATCATTGCCGAGCCAAATTCCCGTCGCTAAATTACGATTAGGAACATAACCAATAAACCATAAATCCACACCCTGATTAGTTGTACCAGTTTTGCCTGCTTCTCCTAAACCAAGACTGGCCGATTTACCTGTACCAGATTGGATTGCTCCCTGCATCATAGCCGTCATGGTATTGGCCACATCTTCAGAAAGAACATTTTTTCTGTCGTTTTTATCAGGAAAAGAATAAATTACTCGACAGGTTTTAAATTGTTGATAATTGCAATTATAACCATCATAAATAGTTTTAATACCGTGAGGACGATTCCATTGTCCTTTATTCGCAAATGTGGCATAAGCACCAGTAATTTCTAAGACATTAACTTCACTTTCTCCTAATACTAATCCGGGGGCAGAATTGAGTTTTGAATTAATACCTAAATTTTCTGCAATTTCTATTACTTGATTTAAACCGACATCCTTAGCAATTCTTAATGATGGTGAATTTTCAGACTGAGCTAAGGCTTGATACATATTAATTTCACCTCCGCTTCTTTCGCAGGGTTTATACTGTTGTCCTTGCCAATATAATCCCGTACAAGAATACAATTTATAGGGTGAAATTCCTTTAGCTAAGGCTGCTGCATAGGCAAAAACTTTAAAGGTTGAACCGGGTTGTCTTTTTGCCTGTACCGCACGATTAAATTGACTTTTGTTATAATCAACTCCCCCGTTTAAAGCTAATATTTCTCCATTTTTAGTATTAAGAGTAACTATTGATCCCTCAGAAAAACCATAGGTATTACCATAATTATTAACGGTATCTTTTAAAGCAATTTCTGACTTATTTTGCATACTTAAATCTATGCTACTTTCAATAATAAAGTTACCTTCTTTTGCTAAATCTTCTCCTAAAATTTCCCTTAATTCCTGATAAATATAACTATAAAAATAGGGTGCATTAATATTACTAAAACTTTCCCTAGCTTGAGGCGTTACCGAAATACGAGATCTTCTGGCTATGTTTCCCTCGTCTTCACTAATCATCCCTAATTTGACCATACGACTAATGACTCGATTACGTAATTGTAGAGCCGTATCATAGTCCTGTACTGGGTTGTAAGCATTGGGTGCAGGTAAAATTGCCACTAAGGTAGCGGATTCGGCAATATCCAAATCCGCCGCCGACTTACTAAAGTAAAATTGAGCCGCATCTTCAAAACCGCTATTACCTATGCCGAGATACACTCGATTTAAGTAGCTTTTGAGGATGAAATCTTTGCTATAAAAAGCTTCTAATTTCAAAGCAACAATCATTTCTCGGAGTTTTCGACCTGCGGTATTTTCTCTACCCACTTCGGTGAAAAGACTGCGAGCTAATTGTTGCGTAATGGTGCTTGCTCCTTCTCGACGGCCTTTTTGGGTTAAATTAACTACTATGGCTCTAGTAATGCCATAGGGATCTACGCCAAAATGCCAATAATAACGACTATCTTCCGATGCTACTAAGGCTTTAGGTAAATAAGGAGAAAAGTCAGAGAGTGTTTTTAGTTCTTGATGAGGCCTATTTTGTTGAGGTCTTAAGGGAATTTTTCCGGTGCGATCGTAAATAACTGTTGGGCCAATTATACCTTGAGGTAAGGGATAAACAGGAACTTTTACCCATTGTATGGCTAAAAAGATAACTATTAAGCCAAAAATTCCACCGCTACCATAAAGAAACCAGCGAATTAAATATACCCATAATGGGGGTGGATTATGATAGGTGATTTCTACTCCATTTTTTAATTGTGGTGGCCCAAGGCTAACTTTATCACCATGTCGTAAAGATAGTGATTGAATTTTTTTCCTGCCTTGATAAATCCCGTTAGTAGAGTTTTGATCTTTGAGAATAAAATGTCGAGTATTTTTGGGATCTTTTTCTAAGGATAAATGAACCTGACTAACTACTTCGTTGCGTACTACAATATCTGAAGAGCGTGAACTTCTTCCCAGTAAATAGCGATCGCCAATTAGCTTAAATGGTTTAGATTCACCTTGAATGTATAATTTGGCCGTTTTTGCTCCGGGTTTTAAAACGACTGTACCAAAACGTTGCACATTTTGGATTGCTTGAGTCATCATCTGACTAAACTGGGTTTCCGAAGATTTTTTAGTCATATCTTAGTCTAGGTTCATCAATATTGTTTTAAAATTAATCAGCGATTTGGTAGTTAATTGGCATAATTTATTTTAGTGGAAAAGTTACCAATGCCACTGATGAAACTGACTTAATAACAGAAGTGTTTGTTCCTTCTTGGAATAGGCATTGCCCACCTATTAATTTTGTGCTTGTAATCAAATAATATTATTTAGATACTTATGACATTTCTAACATTTTTAACATGGGTTTTAAAGCTTGAATCCGAATATCTTCGGGTAAAGTTATTTCTGGGGTACGATTAATCATGGCTAGATACAGTTTTTCTAAGGTATTTAATCTCATGTAAGGACATTCATTACAGGCACAATTTTTATCCATACCGGGTGCGGGAATAAATACTTTGTCTGGGGTATTTTTTTCCATTTGATGGATAATACCGGGTTCTGTAGCTACAATAAATTTATTTTTATTACTAGATTGGCTATATTTTAATAATGCTGTGGTAGAACCAACATAATTAGCATGATGTAATAAATGAGGTTCGCATTCTGGATGGGCAATAATTTCAGCGTCAGGGTTTTCTAATTTTAATCTAATAATTTCTTTTTCTGAAAATGTTTCGTGAACTATACAACTTCCCTGCCAAAGTAACATTTCTCGTCCTGTTTGCTCCATGACATATCGCCCTAAATTGCGATCGGGAGCAAAAATTATAGGTTGTTCTTTAGGAATTTGATTAACAATTTTTACTGCATTAGAACTGGTACAAATAATATCACTTAAAGCTTTAATTTCAGCAGAACAATTAATATAAGAAATCACTAAATGATTGGGATTTTCTGCTTTAAATTGAGCAAATTTATCGGGGGGACAACTATCTGCTAAGGAACAACCTGCTTCTAAATCCGGTAATAACACTAATTTATTAGGGTTGAGAATTTTGGCAGTTTCCGCCATAAAATGTACCCCAGCAAAGACAATGACATCAGCCTCTGTTTTAGCTGCTTGTTGAGAAAGTCCGAGGGAATCGCCAATATAATCAGCTATATCTTGAATATCATTTTCTTGATAATAGTGAGCTAAAATTACTGCATTTAATTCCTTTTTTAGTTTATTAATAGCAGCAAATAAATCTTCAGGGATTGAATTATCAGTTAGATTAGGTCGAGGTAATATAGTTGTAAACATATTAGTTATTGGTTATTCTGGCTAGTTATTGCTTGGTCAAAGGTTAAGTTTTTTATCTTACCTTATCTGTTTGTTTACTGTTCATTAACTTTATTATAGTTAATTTTACTATAATTGGGGATTGGAGGGCTGATAAGGGAGAAAGCTAACCTCTAACAACAATTAATATTTTTTATTAATTGATAAAACTGTAGCTACATAGATTAGGTGTAGGGTGGGCAATTCCATCAATAATCTGAGGTAAAATTCAGTACCCTTAATTAAGGAATTGCCCACCTAGGTGAGCAAAACGGACTTTTAAGTTATTATTTACTCTCAATATTTAAAGCCGTCTTGCCCACCCTACCAAAAATTACCAACTAATAGTGAATGGTACTCCGCTATTAATATTTTTTATTAATTGATAAAACTGTAGCTACATAGAGTAACCATAGTGATTTTTGACCGAGCAGAGAACTTTCTGCTAAATTAGCTAATAGTAAAAATAGAAGATAGGTAACACAGAAAAGCGATTCAACATTTGAATTTTGCCATAACTTTTTTACAGCACGAAAGCTTGTATAAATAAAGCTGAGTGTAAAAACAAATAATCCTAATAAACCTAATTCAAGCCATAAATCTAAAAAACCATTATGTCCATGGGGAGCTTTCCAATTAATTACTTCCCAAACATCTAAATATTCTTTGCTGGTACTTTGCCAAAATCCTCCATATCCATAGCCTAACCAAGGGCGAAGCCAAATTTTATCGAGTAAAGCCTGCCAAAGTCCAGTACGCCCTGTTAAAGTGGAATCTCTACCCATAAGTTCTAAAATCATCTCTGTATTTAAGACAAGTATGAGAGCTAGAATAATAGTTAGAAAAACTGTACTTACAAAGATTGGGCGATCGTATTTATAAGACCATTGACAGAATTGATAGATGGCAATAGATCCAAACATGATGCAAAAAATTAATAAAGAAGATTGAGACGTTGAACCTAATAGTAGTAAGGTTGAAAGACTCAAACCAATTAAAGGTAAAGAAAGATAAGGAGGCTTATTTTTTAATTCAAGGAAAGATAATAATGCACTTAAAGCCAGGATACGACCTAAAGCATTTTTATGAAGAAAAATTCCTTGCCAAGCTCCCGGATGGGGTGAATCTTCTGGCATAATTCCTAATTCTGGGAATCTGGTAATCAAAATAAAGCTAGTTATGGTTGCTACAATTAGTGTCCAAAATAATAAGTTTATTTGTTCTTTAATAGTGTAGCGAGCCGCAAAGTAAATACCAGATAAGCTGGCATTAAAAAGAACTATAAAACGACGTATAGTTAAACTTGGAGCAACAGACCATAAAACTGAAATTAAGGCAATGGCTAAAAAAATCCATAATATTTTCTCTTTTTTTACTAATTGAATAACTTGTTTATGCCAAATACTAATTAGGAAAAGATTAATAATTAAAATTAAAAGATTACAGATAAGACGAATATTATCACCAGAAAATTTTACAGGTAAAAAATCATTTGGTAATAGGGAAAAACTATAATTACCTTGCATAACACTAAATAAAGCTTCAGAAAAATATAAAAAAGAAAATATAAAAAAAACTTTTTCAGCTAACTTAAATAAATACATATTTATTCTCCTGCTTGTTTAAGAGCAAAATCAATTACTGTTTTACTTACGAAATTATAGGCGTTTTCGATCCATATTAATGGTTTTCCTCATTTTTGGTAATAAATTATAATTAAGAACTACGAACTGAACTTATGGTAGGATTAATCGTTGTCAGATTGAAATCTAATCATGAAATTTTATGTCTAATTCTAATTCTGTAACCATAAAAGTTCCTGCGACTACTGCTAATATTGGCCCTGGTTTTGATTGTTTGGGTGCTGCTTTAAGTCTTTATAATAAAGTTAAATTTACAATTACTGATACACCTTTAGAAATAAAAGTTACTGGAGTAGAAGCAGATAAAGTTAG
Source organism: uncultured bacterium (assembly GCA_964413275.1). GTDB lineage: Bacteria > Cyanobacteriota > Cyanobacteriia > Cyanobacteriales > JAABRE01 > JAABRE01. Next base: position 39,903 of record CAYPSO010000016.1, read on the forward strand.
TTTAGATAGCAGTAATTTGTTATATCAATCTTTTACTAAGTTATATAATCATATTGAAAAAAATATTCCTAATATTGCCATAGAAATTAATTTAGGTGTTCCTTTAGCTAGAGGTTTAGGAAGTTCTGCTACGGCTATTGTTGGTGGTTTAGTGGGAGCTAATTGTTTGGCAGGAAATCTTTTATCAACTACGGAAATTATGAGTTTAGCCATTGAGCTTGAAGGACATCCTGATAATGTTGTACCTGCTTTATTAGGCGGTTGTAAGTTGTCAGTAAGTGATGGGACTAATTGGCAAATTTCATCTATTTTTTGGGATAAAAATTTAATTCCTATTCTTGCTATTCCTGATTTTGAATTATCCACTGAAGAAGCAAGAAAAGTTTTACCTGTGGAATATTCTCGTAGTGATGCTGTATTTAATATTGCTCGTTTAGGGTTATTAATTAAAGGTTTAGAAACTAATAATTCTGATTGGTTAAAAGTTAGCATGGAAGATAAAATTCACCAACCCTATCGTCAGGATTTAATTAAAGGTTACAATCGGGTAAAATCAGCCGCTATTAATGCTGGTGCTTATAATCTGGTAATTAGTGGTGCAGGCCCTACTTTACTCGCTTTAACTAATATTAATAATGCCAAAAATGTCACTGAAGCTATGACTAAAGCTTGGGAAAAAGAAGGAGTTATAGCTAAAGTACAAGCCCTTGAAATTGATACTGATGGAGCAAAAATTATTGAATAATTGGGAGTTTAGAAATTAGAAGGATAAGATTAACTTAATTATTAATATTTATAAAACTTCTAACATACTAAACTTTCCCAACTTCTAAACTTCTTCTAACAATTTAGCAATTTCTGGATTATAAATCCGCATATAATTCCAGTAATTACCAAATACTGCTTCAACATAACCTTTAGTTTCGGGAAAAGGTATTTTTTCGACAAAAATATCAAGATCGGATAAACCATATTGTTGTACCCATTTAGCTACATTTCCAGGGCCACCATTATAACTAGCTACTGCTAACATGGAATTATTGTTATATGTTTTATGAGTATAATCTAAATACCAAGTACCAAAATTAACGTTATCTTCAGGATTAGTTAAAGAATATTTACTGACTTTAATTTTCTCTGAAATCCATTTACCAGTTGCTGGCATAACTTGCATCAAGCCTAAAGCACCAGCAGATGATTTAATTTGCGGTTCAAAACGAGATTCTTGACGAATTAAAGAAGTAACTAAAAGGGGATTAAGTTGCCTATCAACTGACCATTTAATAATCGTTTTGTCAAAGGGAAAAGGGAATAAGCCATACCAATATTCTGGAGTTTGACGTAATACTTGCCATTGGGCTATTTCTTCAGGATTAGTTCTATCTTTTAAGTTAAAAATTCTTTTTATTCCTAATAAGTTTTTTCCCTGAGCTTGCAATAGTAAACCCTCAGTAAATTCTTCGGCAACTGTCAAATTTTCTTTACCAGAAATTTCTGCTTCAAATAAATTCCAAGCATCCTGATATTGTCCGAGAAGATATAATTCTTTAAATAATTCTGAACCTGCTGGAGGTACACTTATAGAAATAGGTTTAATAACTTCTGGATTAAGATAACGTACATTGGTAAAATCTCCCACATTCCAGCCTAATTTTACTGCGGCTCTCCAAGCATAATAAGACTGAGGATGATTGGCTAAAATATATTTAAAAGAAGCAATAGCATCTTCAGAGCGATTCATTTTTTCGGCCCATTTACCTACCCAAAATGCAGCTTTTGGTGCAATATTACTATCACTATTATTAACCGTAATTGGTTGCGCCCATTGCCATGCTTTGAGCAATTCACCTTGATTGGCTAATTTTTGTGCCATGCTCCAACGATAATTGGCAGCAGCTTCAGAATTGGGATATTTATCTAATACCAATTGTCGAGTTTGGGCGGCGGATTGAGGACTTCTAAGACTATCTAATAAATTAGCTTTTTCTATTAGTGCTTCAGGTGCAGCATCGGGAAAATTTTTAATTAAAGTATCGAGATAACTAACTGCTTCTGGTTTGGAGGAAAGTTTAACTAGATTTTTGAGCGCCATAGCACTGACTTGGAGATTAGGATAGGCTTTAATTAGGGTTTGATAGGTACTTTTGGCTTGAGGTTTTTTCCCTCCTAATTCCATGCCCCTAGCAGTACGATAAATATTTTCTGGGGTGCGAGGTGCTTTAGCATAGGCAACGGCTGCTTTACCATATTCTTGAACTTCCCAATATCCTGAGCCGATGATTTCCCAATCTGTGGAAGTTAATTGACTGGCATATTCTTTCATTAAACGATTTCTAATTTCGTCCATCCCTGTATCAGTAGGAGAATATTTAGCCAGAAGTAACATTAACTGTAACTGTTTAGGATTTTCTTTGAGTCTTCCCTTGATGATTGCTTGGGTGCGAGGATGATGGGGCAATTGCTCAATGGCTTGATTACCATATTGGGAATTATATTGATTTAGTAAATATAAAGCTTCACCTACGACAGGAGAATCAGGAAATTCTTTGAGTATTTGTTGCCAATTTTCACTGGCTTTTTTATTATCCTTTTTCTGTTGGTGGGCGTATCCTCTTTTGAGTAAAATATAGGGAGTTAAAGTAGGATGTTTTTTCTCTAAATTTTCTAACCATTCTAAAGCTTCATCGGGAGATGATTGAGCAATTAAATCTGAAGCAATAATATATTTAGCCCGCACTCCTTCTAAAGTATTGGGAGTGTTAGAGGCGATCGCAGTTATTTTGATTATTTTTTCATCATGAGGTAAGGTTGCTAATTTTAATACTTCTGAATTAGTATCATCTTCTTGGGGATAAGCTACAGCTCGATCAAAAGATGTTTTGAGCCAATCACTTACTTTAGGAGTCAATATAGTCGAGCCTACCACTGCAAGGGATAAAAGTCCGGCACTAAAGGCTATATAAGTGAAATTATATGTTTTTTTATTCATATTTATTTTAGGTTTTTGGCTTTTTCAAGATTAGTTATTAATTTAACTATATAATAATCATCAAAAGTTCTAAGTCAAATCATGTTTAAACAAAAAATATCTTTAGCAATAACATTTTCTACCTTATTTTTATTTACTCCCAATATTACTTTAGCAAATGTACAAATCAATCAAGAAGAAAAATTATCTCAACAATTAGAATCTCATTTACCAACAAAACCCGTAGCACCTCCTAATATCTTTATTGCTCAGACTATTCCGAGTATTAGTGTTTATAATAATTATATTGATAAAGGCAATCAAGCAATTCAAAGGGGTTTAAGAACAGGTAATATTTATCATTATCATACTGCTTTAATTAATTATGATAAAGCTTTGGAAGTTAGACCAGAAGAAATATTAGTAAAACGGGCAATTAATGACTTAGAATTATATCTTTATGACTATTACATGAGACAGGGCTATAGTGCTGTTAAAGAAGCCCAAAAAACGAGAAATTATTATTACTATGTATTAGCTTTAGATAACTTTACGAGAGCAACTTTCAGAAAAGCCGAAGATGTTTATGCTAAAGATGCGATCGCAAATGTAAAAAAATATATCGAGCCTGACTATCTAAATCAAGAATTAAAACAAGCAGTTTGTGCTGAAAATTGGCAAAAAGCACTTAATGTTATTCAAACTATCAAAGATATACAAGGAAAAAATTATAATCGGCAATTAGATCAATATAGAGCAAGATATTTATATATTCTTACTCATAATTCAGCCACTCCTACCTATCCACCTCAAGAATACTGTAATGCTCCTGTAGCCCAAACAGAAACAGAAGCAGAAGAAAATTAAATAAGTTGTCACGCATTTAAATTAGTAGTTGAGAGAGTAGTCAGTAGCGGTGGAAGCCCGCGACGACGAAAGAAGTCGGAACGCCTTTGATGTCTCACGGGGCTTACAAGGTGCGGACGCAGGTTCCGCACACAGCCCCTCCTCAAAGGACGCAAGCCGACTTAGCAAGCGGTGCGACCCCAGCGAGGAAACCTCGCTATGGGAACGCGCACCAAGAGAGGGAATGTTCACCGAAGTATTCAGAATAAGGGTTTAAAACTTGATTTACTGATAGAATTATATCTAATTTAAAGGCATCTTAGCTTAGAAGTGGAGAAAGTATTTAATGGTGAATAGTTATTATTCACTATTCACCATTAACTATTCGCTTTTAAATTATTGCTTCGAGTTGCTCTTGTGCAGCCTCAAGATTACCACGAACAATAATCGAATCTTCGTCGCTGAGATTAATTAGTAATCTTTGGTTATTTCTTGTATAACTAATTTCTCCTCCTACTTTTAAATATTCACTGAAATCAAAACTATCTCCAGCTTGGAAATCTTTAATGAGATCTTTATCTTCTAAGCCATCTGCATAAATATCTGCGCCAAAGTAGAAAGTATCTTTACCACCATTACCGATCAGAATATCATCACCTTGACCGCCTACTAAAATATCGTCTCCTCTGCCACCTCTAAGCAAATCGTTGCCTTTATCTCCAATCAGAGTATCATCTCCGTTACCTCCAAGTAAGGTATCTTTACCATAGCCACCTCGTAATAAGTCATCACCACTAAGCCCGTTTAGGCGATCATTGCCTCCTTGACCATTAATTACATCATCGGAGTTATTAAAGCCCCGTACTCTGTTATTGCGATCGTTGAGGAAGGTAACTGTATTACGACTGAAAACTTGGTTAGGATTAGCATTTTTATTGATAACATCGAAGCTATCTTGAATTTCGCTATCCCCATTAAAGAGAATATTACCAATACCATTGGGAAGATTATCTAACTTTTCCAACTTAAAGTCTGTTAAAAGAACTTGAGGACTATCTTCCACATCAAAACTAACTTTGAGATCGTCATCTTTTTGAGTTAGTAAGAGATTTTTGGCAATTAAACCTTCGCCTTCAAACTGAATAGTATCTACTTCTGCAAGTTTAGCTTCAGATGGGCTACTTCCTTGACCTACTCCACCAAAATTGTTAATAGTAATGTCATCAAGTAATTCCACTACTATTGTTTCTTGTCCTCCACTACCATCAAAAACCGTATCGTCGATAAAGACTCGAATACGAGCAATTTCGTATCCCTCTTGAGTATAATCAGCGTTAATAAATCGAGGATCGCTTAAAATCGGGCCATCTGGAATAAATCCTTGAGCTAATTGAACTACACCGTTTTCTGATACACCGGTATTAGGAGCTTGTTGTCCAAAGAAAGCGGTATTTGCCGGGATTTCGTCATTAACTTCCGAACCTGCATCTAAAACGTTACTGCCTAATATAATAAAGTCTGCACCGATAAAATTCCCTTCCTCATCAAAAATTTGATGGGCACGTTCATTACCATTGGAGATAAAGAAATCATTACTGGGAATTATCATGGAAGCATAGTTAAAAAAGCGGCTACCGGGATCGTCACTATCTAATTCCACAGTAAAATTAGCAATCTCCCCCGGATCGATCGGCCCCGGAGTACCTTCACCACCAAGAATAGTACCTTGTACCGTACCAAATCCAGCTAAATCAAACTCCTGAGAAATAAGTTCCGTTGCTCCATCCTCGGCTAAACTTTCTAAACCGGGGGAAACTGGGCGGCCGCGATCGTAAGTATCAAAAGTACCGTCATGGAAACCAAACCAAAGGGGAGTAAGAAATGTACCTTGTTCTGGTGCTAAGTTTTCTACGGAAATAGTAACTGTATTCGTTGTCATAATTCATGTCCTCCATGTATTCATAACTGAACTCTAAAACTTTCTTTTGTAATGGTCGATACTGAAAAGTTAAGGAGTTTTTGAACTGAATTTAGGCACACAAATTAAGTTTTATTATGTTGTTTAATAATTCTATGAATTTTATTATTATTAGCGATTAGCTGTTAGCTTTTGATTATTTTCTGAATTATTTATAATTCATAATTCATCCCTCATAATTCATAATTCATAACTCATCCCTAGGAATTACGACGATTATCTAACCATTGTTGCAAAATAATTCTTGCTGCTTGTTTATCAATTAATCCTTTATTACGACTAGAAAACTTTTTTTGAGATTTAAGAATTTCTTCTGCTTCTATGGAAGTAAATCTTTCATCGACATATTCAATGGGTAAATTTAAAATTTTTCCTATTTTCTCAGCAAATTTTTGTACTTGTTTAGCCTGAAAGCCTAAGTTTCCATCAAGGGAATAGGGAAGCCCTACTACTAAAACTTGAGCTTCCCTTTCTGCTACTAAATCTTTTATTTCTTCAACGGTTTGCTGAAAAGATTTGCGTTGAATAGTTGTTAATCCTGTAGCAATTAAACCAGTACCATCACAACCAGCAACTCCTATACGTTTTTGACCGACATCTAATCCTAGTGCGGATACTTTAATCATAATTGTTATTTGTTAGCTGTTAGCGATTAGCTGTTAGCTTTTGATTATTTTCTGAATTATTTATAATTCATAATTCATCCCTCATAATTCATAATTCATCCCTCATCCTTCAGTCTATTGTCTGTTTCGATTCAATAATTCATCCAAACGAGACATTTTCACAGCATAATTAACTACTGTACCATCAGAAAACCTCAAAGCTCCTGCATGAAGCCCCACAATTTGAAACTTACCATCAATTAAACCAATAATTGGGCCACCAGAAGCACCTCCATTGGTATCGCAATCATGAATATATAATCCGTTTTCTTCTCCCAAAATACTACAACCTATATGCACTCCCGCAGTTTCTCCCGGAGAATATTCAGGAAAATCACCAGAATATCCGACTAAAGCAAATTGTTCTCGATTATCAGCTAAAATTCCAGTGGGTAAAGATGACCAAGGTAAAGTACCATATTTATTACCCACAGGCCGATCTAATTTTAAAATTGCCCAATCATTAGGGTCTGCACCATTAGCATTGGTAAAATCAGTACCATAGGCAAACTGTACAACAAAAGCCATATCCCCTTGATCTTGCAAAGTACCGTAAACTAAATTAGGTTGAAACCAAATTTGCTGACTTACCTGATGAGTTTCGGGATTAACCACACAGTGAGCATTAGTTAAAACAATATCTGGTGCTAAGAGAGTGCCAGTACAAGCATAACCTCCTCCATCAACGCCTACTCCTTGTATTCTACCAATTGCTGACCAAGGATACTTTCTACTGGTCATTTGAATGCGCTCATCAAAGCCGACTACGGCTCTACCTTCAAAAGGTTTTTCTGATTGTTCTAAATTTTCTGGCACTACGGGTTGTGTGTCTAATTGCCAATTTAACTGATTAATGTCTTGAGCTTGACTGATGGGATTTTCTTCGCTTACAGATTGGGCTTTAACCTCTGATATATTACTTACTATAGTTATAGTGGGTATGAGTGCTAAAAATAAACCTATGATTTTTCTGTTTATTAACTCTGTTTTCATAAATCTGAAACCTCGCAAATTTTCAAAAGTTAAAATGGCGATTAATAATACACTATAATCATCTACTTACTTTGTAGCTATAATTCCGTAAATTTTAAACTTTTCTTCACAAAAACATGATTATTTGGCAAAGAATCAGAATTCTTTTATTTAGTTTAATTTTAATTTTTTCTCTTGGTGGTTGTGGTTTTAATACCCCAGTTTCAGGAAAATCTCAACAATCTCAGCTAGTTTTTAGTATTTTAAGCGATCCTAAAACTTTTAATGTTCTTCTGTCCCAAGAATCACCTAATATTTTTGGTTTGACTTACGAAGGTTTAGTAACAGAAAATCCTTTAACGGGAGAAGTTGAACCTGCCCTCGCTAAATCATGGCAATTTTCAGAAGACAAATTAAAAATTACTTTTACTTTAAAAGATAATTTAAAATGGTCTGATGGTGAACCTTTAACTGTTGATGATGTTGTTTTTAGTTATAATCAATTATATCTTAATGAAGCAATTCCTTCTAATGCTAGAGATAGTTTAAGAGTCGGTCAAGAGGGAACTTTACCTAAAGTTAAAAAAATTAGTAATTCTGAAATAGAAATTAGTATTACCGAACCATTTTCTCCTTTTTTAGTTAATACCAGTCTGCCAATTTTACCCGCTCATATTTTGGCAGAATTTGTGAAAGAAAAAGACCAAGAAGGTAAACCATTATTTTTATCTAAATGGGGTGTTGACACTCCTCCTCAAGAAATCATAGTTAATGGTGCTTATAAATTAGTAAATTATACAACTAATCAAAGATTAATCTTTGAGCCTAATCCTTATTATTGGAAAAAAGATGAGCAAGGAAATCAATTACCTCATATTGAAAGAATTATTTGGCAAATAGTTCCTAATACTGATACTTCTTTATTACAATTTCGTTCGGGTAGTTTAGATTCTGTTGGTATTACTCCTGAATATTATTCTCTACTAAAAAAAGAAGAAAAGCGAGGTAATTTTACTATTTATAATGGTGGTGCAGCTTATGGTACTACTTTTATTTCTTTTAATTTAAACACGGGAAAAAGAGATGGTAAGCCTTTAGTCGATTCGATAAAATCCCGTTGGTTTAATAATGTTAAATTTCGTCAGGCTGTTGCCTATAGTCTAGATAGACAAAGAATGATTAATAATATTTATCGTGGTTTAGGCGAAGTTCAAACTTCACCTATTTCTGTACAATCGCCTTATTATTATCAAGATTTACCTAGCTATGATTATAATCCGGAAAAAGCTAAAACATTACTTTTAGAAGCTGGTTTTAAATACGATAATCAAAGCAATCTATTAGATGATAAAGGTAATAGAGTTCGATTTAGTTTAATTACTAATGCTGGTAATAAAATTAGGGAAGCTTTAGGTTCACAAATTAAACAAGATTTAGCTAAAATTGGAATGCAAGTTGACTTTTTACCAATCGCTTTTAATGTGTTAGTAGATAAGTTAAGTAATTCTTTAGATTGGGAATGTCATTTAATTGGTTTTACTGGTGGTAACGAACCAAATGATGGGGCAAATATCTGGTTAGTCGATGGTAATTTACATATGTTTAACCAAAAACCTCAAGCCGGAGCTAAAGAAATAACTGATAGAAAAGTTGCTGATTGGGAAGAAGAAATAAGTCAACTTTATATTCAAGCTGCTCAAGAGTTAGATATGGAAAAACGCAAAGAAATTTATGCACAAACTCAACGTTTAGCAGCAGAATATCTGCCTTTTATTCATTTAGTTAATCCCCTTTCTTTAACTGCTGTTAGAAATAAAGTTGACGGCATACAATATTCTGCTTTAGGTGGTGCTTTTTGGAATATTGAAAAATTAAAAATTAAAGAAGGAAAAGAGGAAGGATAAATTATGAATTGGAAAGCATAAAGCTAATCGCTAAAAGCTAATCGCTAACCGCTAATCCCTACTCTCTAACACCTGTTAATAATTCTTTCGTATGTGATTGACCTAGTTTTCCTAATGTTTTAATGGTTTGCAAATTGAGAACTAAAATAGTTACCCATTGTGCGATCGCAGACATTAAAATAACAGATGATGTTGCTTTTTCTATAGCAAACATGGGAGCAACTGAGAAGAGCCAAACATTGGGATGTGTAGTTGGAGCGAGTTGAAAAATTCCAGAGATGATAATAGGACAAAGAATTAAACTTAGTAAAGTTATTGCTGCAAAAAGAGTTCGTTTTTTGGTTTTTAAGATTAACATCATCTGAATGATGGTGGCAAAAATAACCACTAAACCAAATTGTAAAACTAAACCGAACAACAAATAAGAAACATATCTGCTTTCAGTAAATAAAAATAATGCTGGTAAACTAATGATAGAAGCGATCGCAAAATTAATCGCTACTGCTAAAATCGAAGGACTGTTTTCTGCAAAAATTAATTGTCGCCATAGATTTCGTCTTTTTTTGTTAGTTTGATGATGATAACGAGACCAATCTTGGAGAGATTGTCTGGCAGGAGCAAGAATGGCACTTAAGATTAAACAAAAGAAGAAATTTAAACATAATAAGATTGCTACCTTATTAAAAATATTTTCGCTATAAACTTTTTCCGAACCCCATTTCATGGTAAAACCTAACAAAATTATTGTCACAATAGCAGTTAACAAATAACTCTGTTTTTTAGTTAAAGCGGGGGAATAAGGATTATAAAATCGTTGTTTTATGCCTTGTCCTAACCAATAAGTACAGATTAGACAACTAGCTATCATAAAAGCAATTCCAGTTACTGGATTTTGCCATATATGAAGGTTAAACCAGTTTAAATCGTTCAATAATTTTATATCCAAATAGTCAGCAACATTACTTACATTAGTAGCATTAACTAAATAAATTAAAGCTGTAGCCGGAGAAAACATTAATGGCCAATCAAAAGCATTATGTAGAACCTCGTCAACACCAAAAGTAAAACCAGTAATTAGATACAGTATTAGGAATAAAAAACTACTAGCCAACCATGCTTTAAAGTTACCCAATCCTAAATCAAATGAGGTATAAAATAATGCTATATGATAGAAAAAGACAGAACTTATAATTAAAACTGGATAAAAACTCAAAATCAAACTCAAAGGAATAGTTGCTGATAAACCAGAAAAGAAATGCCAAGGTAAAGCTAATAAACAAACAAAATAAACTAAAACTGGAACACCAATTATTTTACCTAGAAAAATATTTTGTGCTGCTTGTGGAGTTAAGCGAATAAAATTAAAAGTTCCCCGTTCTTCTTCGTTAGAAATATCAGTAATTAAAAGATAAGAACCAGCTAATATGAGGATAAAAATTGCAGCAATACTTAAACAAATGAAAATATCTAAATTCCAGAGTTCCCAATTAATGTTAAAGTTACCCAGAGCATCACGAGCACAAAAATTATTCTGATTATAATAATAATCATTTTCTACAGGAATTTCTCCGGGAAAATTTCCTATACAATAGCGATTGGTGTGATCTGGTTGAGTTAAGCTATGGGGCAGAGCAGCTTGATAAACTAAATAAACTAAACCTTGCCCAATTAAAGAAATAACAGTAGCTATTGCTAAATTTCTAACTTTTAATTTTCCTTTCAGTTCTCGAAATAACTGAGGATTATATTCTCCAATGTTACTAATTACTTGACTAAACATAACTATTACATATTTTAATTGTGTTTACAGATTTATTGGTAGAAATAGAAAGCATTAATTCGCTTGTTTATGTCCCATTTTTAAGAAAATTGTTTCTAAATCTTCTTGGGTAGAATGGAAATTTGTTAGAGGAATATTTGCCATAATTAGCGATCGCAATAACTCCGAACATTCTTCTGGAGTTCCTGAAAAATTAACTCTAACTGTTTGCTTCTGTGATAATACTTCCCAACCATCAACTTTTGGATTGTGTCTTAGTTCACTTTCTAAACTGTCCCATTGATCGAGAATAGAAATTATAATCTGCTGACGAGACAAACGCTGATAAAGTTCCTTCAAGGAAGCACTCTCAACTAAATAACCCAATTCCATAATACCCACAGAATTACATAACTCTGCCAAGTCACTCAAAACATGGGAAGAAATTAAAACCGTCATGCCGATTTCTTGTAAAGTTTTGATAATTTCACGAAATTGCAACCTCGCAATGGGATCTAAACCTGAAACTGGCTCATCCAATAGCAAGAGAGTGGGTTCATGAATAATGGTACGTGCTAGACTTAGTCTCTGTTTCATTCCCCTTGACAGGGTAGAAATTATACTATTGCGTTTTGTTGTTAATTGTACCAACTCTAAAACGTCAAAAATACGACGACGGCGATGGGATTTTTTGATATGGTATAATCTGGCGAAATAATCAAGATAATCCCACACTGTTAAATCGTCATACAAAGGAAAATCATCGGGAAGATAACCGATTCTTTGTTTAAGATGAAGATGATTGCGATCGTTTAATAGGGCTTCTCCATTAACATATATTTCTCCGATGGTGGGTTGTTCGGCAGTTGCCAACATTCTAATTAAGGTTGTTTTACCTGCACCATTAGGGCCAATGAGTCCATATACTTCACCGGATTTTATGGTTAAATCCACATCATTAACAGCTATGTGGCGATCGAATTGTTTTGTTAATCCACGAGTTGTGAGTGCCGATGATGGCTGTTGGGAAGAAATTACAGAGTCTTGTAGCATAAATAAATAGTTAAAAGTTGATAGTAAATAGTTAACTATTCACTATCTTAATTACTACAAGAATAAATTTGAAATTTCCTGAAATTCAAGTTAACTTGTCTAACAAATTATCAACTCAGAAAATCTTCTTCACCAATAGGGCTAACAGTTAAATTTATGCCAATGACTTTAGCTAATAGTTCCTCTGTAGCAGTTACACTAATCAAAGCCTTGCCAAATCCTTGACTGATAGTAAGATCGTCAAATTCTAAACCATCTAATAAAAATTTATCAATACCATCAACATAACCAAGAATCCTGTCAATACCATCTCCGGCTCTTAACACAAATTGATCGGCACCTTTACCGCCAAATAAAACGTCATCACCTTTGCCGCCGTCGAGAATATCATCGCCCTTACCGCCAAATAAAACGTCATC
>CAYPSO010000016.1:52566-54138 GCA_964413275.1 uncultured bacterium
CACCTTTGCCGCCGTCGAGAATATCATCGCCCTTACCGCCAAATAAAACGTCATCGCCCTTACCACCATAGAGAATATCATCGCCCTTACCGCCATAGAGGCTATCATCGCCCTTACCACCATAGAGGCTATCATCGCCCTTACCACCATTAAGAATGTCTTCACCACCTCTACCTAAGAGTAGTTCATCATTCTTTTTTCCTTTTAAGTTGTCATCGTCTGATGTACCTGAGATTACGGAATCAACAGCATCTAAAGCTTCATCTGCCAAAATGGAATGTACTGCTGTAGTAGGGTGTCCTCTGTCATCCAACCATAAAAATTCATCTGGATTTCCTATCTGAGTTGGTAAATAGGGGAATACAACTTCTGAAAGTCCAAATTCTTGAGGATTAGTAGCCATATCCTCAACCAATTCATATAATTCAACTTTTATAATAGTTATGTCATCGAATTGATCTTGCAAAGTAGCCATTGCCTTAGATAAAGCAGCATTATGTTCTAATGCAACTAAAGACAATAATTGAATTGCTTCAGGGGGAAAAACAAGGCTAAGAGGTAATCGGCTATAGTCAGGTAAATCTGACCAGAGGAAATGACGCGCTCCATTAGCATATAAATCTTCAACTAAACTTGTCGCAGTACCAACAACATCATCAACTAAATCCAGAGGGTTTCCAGTTTGAAATAATATTGCTCCACTGTAATCAGACACACCGACGTTGAAAAAGGTGATAAGGGTATCATCGTCAATAGTTTCACCAACTTGTTGATGATCTTCAATAAACCAGTTGACAGTTTCTTTAATCAAGGGAAATGGACCTTGCTCTCCATCTGCTTCACCATTACCTGTAGTTAGTGATGTGCCACCGAAGGCAAAATTAATGCTTGTCTCGACAGTATTGCCATTAAAATAAGGACTAACGAAAGGATTTCCTTGACTATCAAAAGCGATGGGAGACGGTATTGGATTTGCGGGATCGAGAATTGATAATTCTGTGGATAAGGTAGGTATAGCAAGGCCTAGTCCTTCAGCAAAAGACTCTATCCACATTGGACCATTACTAAATCTACCATCAGGATAGAATTCTTCCGGTTGAAAAGGAAAAGGAAGCCCCAAAGTCTCAAAAAAATTACCGTCATTACCATGATCGCTAATACTGTCTCCAAAGGAAACTATATATTCAAATTCAAGTTCAGGCATTATTTTTAATAGGTAAATATTTCTTAGCTTATCTTAAGATATTTTGGCTCAATTGCAATTATAAATATTAAAATTAAAACCGCTAAGTGCGACTATGTATGTAGATATAAATTTTGGACGCACTGAGAATAGTAAAGCCAAACTAAAATTAACATTTTTTTGCTAATAACTCACCTCAGCCAGAGGATATATTACTCCTAATGGGACTTTCATAAATCTTAATCCCCCCTTACCAAGCAGGGTGTTTTCATTCTATTTTTTTGCGATCAATATTTTGAAAAACCAACACATTTTTTCAGTCAAATTATTCCTTTTAAGTCAATAACTAACCCAGTTTTTTGACTAAATAAAGACACTATCATTACGAA
>CAYPSO010000017.1:0-5654 GCA_964413275.1 uncultured bacterium
TTACCTAAAAAAGTAACGGAAATTGCCATTCAATTCAGGGAAGTTCCCCTATTAATTTTCCAATCAGCCGCACAACAGTCTAACCCTAACGTTTTAGTTCTACGTATTCAACCCAATGAAGGTATCAGTTTACGTTTTGAAGCGAAAATGCCTGGTGCAGATTTACGAACTCGCAGTGTAGATATGGACTTTAGTTATGGTTCATCCTTTGGTATGGCTAGTGCTGACGCTTATCATCGTTTGTTACTAGATTGTATGTTAGGAGATCAAACCCTATTTACCCGTGCTGATGAAGTAGAAGAAGCTTGGCGAGTAATTACCCCTGCCTTGGCTGCTTGGGATGCACCTAGCGATCCAACTTCTGTACCTCAATATGAAGCAGGTACTTGGGAACCCACAGAAGCAGAATTTTTACTCAATCGAGATGGTCGCCATTGGCGCAGACTTTAATCTTGAATAATTTTTAGTTTACCAAATAACCAAATTAAGTAATAATTGATATGACACCAACATCATCTCCCCCCTTAGTTTCCCTACAAGCTCCTAAAGATGTTTCTTTAGCCCAAATTGAAGCCGAACTCCATGACATCTGGCAAAATTACAGTCAAGATGAAGGTTTAGCCGCAACAAGGGCGACAACTTTTTCATTCTTAGTTTATGAACCCGACGAAATACAAACCCTTTTGAGTGCTAATGGTTTTTACTCTGGCCCTATTGACGGCATAGCTGGGCCTAGAACTACAGCCGCCATTAAAGCAGCCCAAAAAGCCTATTCTCTGGAAACTACGGGCCAAGCAACTCCTGAATTATCAGAAAAATTGAAACAAGAGTTAGAAAACAATAATGGAGCTACTAATAAAAAAGAAGCTCTAGCCTATTCTCCAGATTTAGCCGGGGCAGGCATTGCTGATGTTATTGCTGCTTCTAATCCCTGTCGTATTATTACCCTGTGTCCTACCGTTTATTCCGATGAAGGGGTTAAAGTACAAGTATCCGCTTCTTGTCCCATTAATAAACAGACAAAAAGCACCCTAATTTGTTGTGAATATATCACTCTTAGTGGTACAGCCACCGCTTTGGAGCAAATTGGGGGAATTATTTCAGAATTAATGATTCCTGAATTACCCAAATTCGTTTGGTGGAAAGGGGCTCCCGATCCTGATTATGCTTTATTTAAACGGTTAATTAGTGAAAGCGATCGCCTTATTTTTGATTCTAGTATTTTTCAACAACCAGAAAACAGTTTAATTACTTTAGCCGAGTTAATTGAAAAAAATATTCCTATTGCCGATCTTAACTGGGCTAGACTCTCCCCATGGCAAGAATTAACCGCCGAAGCTTTCGATCCCCCTGAACGTCGTTCGGCAATTTGGGAAGTTGACCGTGTTACCATTGACTACGAAAAAGGTAATCAGGCTCAACCTTTAATGTTTCTGGGTTGGGTTGCTAGTCGGCTAGAATGGCGGCCAGTATCTTATGAGCGCGAAATTGGAGATTACGATATTATTAAGGTTAAGTTTACCACTAAAGAACAAAAAATTATAGAAGCCGAATTAGCGGGAATACCGTTAGCAGATCCCGGCACAATTATTGGTGACTTGATTAGCATACGTTTGAGTTCTACTAATTTACAAGCAGATTGCTGTACTGTTTTATGTTCAGAAACCACTGGATGTATGCGTATGGAGACAGGAGGAGGAGCGCAAGCTTGCAGTATCAGACAGGTAACTTCTGTATCCGATCAAAATACAGAGAAACTTTTAGGAATGCAATTACAACGTTGGGGAAAAGATACGCTTTATGAAGAAAGTATGGCTGTTACTCATCAAATACTACGATTAATCCCTTAATCGGGTTTTGTCATTGGTCATTATTAAAATGACTAATGACCAATGACAACTTTTATTTTTTAGGTTTAGGACGAGTGAAACTAGAAACAGCAGGAAAATAGTTGACAGGTTCATTTTTCATGGCCTCACGCATAAAAGATCGCCAAATTGGAGCAGCATGACCACCACCAGTTACACCACGGCCTAAACTGCGATAATCATCATTACCAATCCACACAGCAGTGGCTAATTGGGGAGTATAACCAACAAACCAAACATCCCTTTCAGAAGAAGTTGTTCCAGTTTTCCCAGCAGCAGGTCGTCCAATACTAGCATTTTTACCAGTACCACCATTAATGACTCCTTGAAGTACGCTAGTTAGAGAAGCTGTTGCCCATTGATCGAGAATTAGTTTTGGAGGTTGAGTATTATCTAAAAGAATATTACCTTGGCTATCAGTAACTCTTACCATTACAGTCGGTTCAGAATGCCAACCTATACTAGCAAAAGTCGCATAAGCTCCTGCCATTTCCAAAGGAGTTACACCAACTGCTCCCAAAGGTAAAGAAATAACTGGTTCTAAAGGACTTTTAATGCTTAAACGACGACAAACTTCAATTACATTATTCAGTCCAACTTTTTGTCCAATTACTACTGCCGGAACATTAAGAGAATTAGTTAAAGCTGTATAAACAGAAACAGCCCCAGAATAACCGCCGCCATAGTTTTGAGGACTATAGTAACCGCCGCCTTCACGGAAACGCACCGGACTATCATTAACCATAGAATAAGGAGTAAATTTACCACTGGCAAAAGCACTGTAATAAACAAAAGGTTTAAAAGAAGATCCCGGTTGACGACGAGACATGATGGCACGATTAAATTGGCTTTTATCGTAGCTAGTACCACCAACCAAAGCCTTAACAAAATGAGTACGAGGATCGACTGCTGCTAAAGCTACTTCACCAGCACGAGAACCACTACCACGAACTCTTCGATGAGCATTACGCACTATTTCTTCAGCTTTAAGTTGGAAATAGTAATCTACGGTAGTTTGAATCCGCATTCCTCCTTTAAGTACCGTATCTTTACCAAAACGCTCATTTAATTCAGCAATTACAGCTTCAGTAATATAAGGAAGTTTACTGGTTGACCAAGCAGTAGGTTTACCCACCAGTAAAGGAGCAGAAGTAGCTTCTTTAGCTTGTTGATCGCTAATCCAGCCTAACTCAGACATCCTTTGTAATACTTGTGCTTGACGGCGTTTAGTTGCCTCATAATTAATAAAAGGACTATAATTTTCGGGAGCTTGAATTAAGCCTGCCATAGTCGCCGCTTCGGATAAATTCAATTCAGAAGCAGATTTATTAAAATAGCTCTGTGCTGCGGTTTCAACACCATAATTATTATGACCCCAATAAATATTATTGAGATACATTTCTAAAATTTCATCTTTTTCAAAAACTTGCTCAATTCTAACTGCTAAAACTGCTTCAGAAATTTTTCTAGTAAAAGTTCTATCTTTAGACAAAAAGAGATTTTTAACTAACTGCATCGTGATAGTTGAAGCGCCTTCTACCACTGCTCCTTTTTGCCAATTAACAACTACCGCACGACCTATACTGTAGGGATTAACACCATTATGGGAATAAAAATTACTATCTTCAATGGCTAATACAGCTCTTTTTAATTCTGGAGAAATTTTATTCAAAGAAACTACTTCTCGATGTTCTTCTCCATGAATTTTAGCTAGGGGAACACCCTTAACATCGTAAACATAAGTAGTCTCAGTGGGAACGTAATTACTCAGCAAGCGAACATCTGGTAAATTACGAAAGCTAATAGCTAAACCAACCAAACCGCCAGCGACTACAGAACTAGCAAGCATGGTTAGTCCCAAGATAGTTCCCCCTGCTACCTGGGCAACTCCTCCGCAAAATTGGATAAATGATGAACTTTCTCGATCTTGTTTTTTTTCAATAGTGCTAGACGACACGGTTATTTTAATTCCTCATTTGAAAGACTACAATGGTTAGGCTTTATGAAAATTAGCTTTAAATTAAATTATTTTTGATCCCTTACTATTATTTTAGGTTCATAAATAGGACATAGTATAATAGTTAGACAATTGTAAATGAGTTTACTTCATTTTTAGAGATTTGATTATTAGCAAATGATAATTTTGTTAGAAGTAGTTGCGCTCATTGTCGAGAGTAGGTAAAGATGTATAATCTGTGACGATAGCAAATAATCATATTATCTCTTTACAAAAAACAAGTAAAATGTCTTCTAAAAGTCATCTTAAGTGGTTATACCGAGGAACTACAGAAATTTTCCCCCATCAACCTGAATCCGATCGTAGTTCAGAAAACTTATCCTTATTTTTAGCACATACTAACCGTCCTTTGCGGGTTAAATTAGGAATCGATCCCACAGGTACAGATATTCATTTAGGTCATTCTATTCCTTTTAGAAAATTAAGGGCGTTTCAGGATGCAGGCCATACTGCGGTGGTGATTATTGGGGATTTTACGGCTCAAATTGGCGATCCTACTGGTAAATCAGAAGTTCGTAGCCAATTAACCACCGAGCAAGTTAAGGAAAATGCTAAAACCTATTTAGAACAATTACGCCCCATTTTAGATTTTGAGACTTCGGGGCGTTTAGAAATTCGTTATAACTCGGAATGGTTATCTAAACTCGATTTAGCTCAAATTTTAGAATTATTGGGAACTATGACGGTAGGGCAAATGTTGGCAAAAGAGGGTTTTTCTGAACGTTACACCCAAGAAAATCCTATTTATCTCCATGAGTTTTTATATCCTCTAATGCAGGGTTATGATTCTGTTGCTGTCAAAGCTGATGTTGAATTAGGAGGTACTGACCAAAAATTTAATATTACTGTTGGACGAGATTTACAACGTCATTTTGGACAGAAACCTCAGTTTGGCTTACTTTTACCAATCCTATTGGGGACTGATGGAGTTCAAAAAATGTCTAAATCTTTGGGAAATTATGTGGGATTAAAAGAAGATGCTTTATCTATGTATTCTAAATTAGAAAAAACTCCTGATGCGGTTATTAAAGATTATTTTGAATTACTAACTGATTTAAACTTGGATACATTACCCGAAAATCCGAGAGACTCGCAAAAATTACTAGCTCTTGAGGTCGTTTCCCAATATCATGGAGAACAATCAGCTAAAACAGCCCAACAAGCTGCTCTTACTTTAGTGAGTGGTCAAACTACAAATACAGAAGTTGTACCAGAATATTCTTTGGCTGAAGTTAATTTTCCCGCTAAATTATTTCATCTGCTCAATGCTAGTGGTTTATGTAAAAGTGGTGGAGAAGGCAGGAGACACATACAAGGAGGGGCAGTACGTTTAGATGGAGAGCGTCTTACGGATGTTAATTTAACTTTTGACACTCCCCATGAACTTGATGGCAAGGTGTTACAAATAGGTAAGAAAAAATTTGTTCGCTTAGTCTCATAGTGGTTTCTGAAAAAAAGTAGATATTTATGAAAGATAAAGTTATTGTTCCTTTAGATGTTCCGAGTTTAAAAGATGCGATCGCTCTTTTAGATCGGCTTCCTGATGTACTATGGTGGAAAGTTGGGCTACAGCTATTTGTAAGTGCTGGCCCAGAAATTCTAAAAATTCTTAAAGATAGAGAAAAACGTATCTTTTTAGATTTAAAATTTCATGATATTCCGAATACTGTGGTTGGAGCTTGTTTATCTGCCACAAAATATAAAGTAGATTTACTTACTCTCCATGCTACC
Organism: uncultured bacterium; assembly: GCA_964413275.1. GTDB lineage: Bacteria > Cyanobacteriota > Cyanobacteriia > Cyanobacteriales > JAABRE01 > JAABRE01. The sequence continues at coordinate 5,617 of CAYPSO010000017.1, forward strand.
GCCGGAAAAATAGCTTTAAAAACAGCTAAACAAGCCAT
>CAYPSO010000017.1:5754-32847 GCA_964413275.1 uncultured bacterium
TTACTCTCCATGCTACCGCCGGAAAAATAGCTTTAAAAACAGCTAAACAAGCCATGCTTGAAGTAGGAAGCGAAGCAAAATTAATTGCAATAACCCTGTTAACCAGTCTTAACTCTAGAGATTTAGCTCTGGATTTAAAAATACCTTTGGAATTACCAGAATATGCTCTGCAAATGGCAATTTTAGCTCAAGAATCCGGTTTAGATGGAGCAGTTTGTTCTCCCCATGAAGTAGCTCAATTGCGTCAAGTTTGTGGTGATAATTTTACCTTGGTTTGTCCTGGAGTTCGTCCAAGTTGGTCAATTAAAGGCGATCAAAAAAGGGTAATGACACCTAGCGAAGCAATTAAAGCAGGTGCAGATTATTTAGTCATTGGCAGGCCAATTACGGAAGCAAATTCTCCAGAGGAAGCTTGGCAGAAAATTTGTCAAGAATTAAGCAATAATTGATTATCAAATATGTTGAAATTCTTGCCACTTGTAATAATTGGTAGTTGGCTAATGATGTTTTTACCAGCTTCTAGTAATCAATCAACTTCAACTTGTCCTAATAATTTAGAAGATTTAACTTCCCTATTAATGCCCCAACTACCGAGCTATGCTAATAGGGTAATTCAGAGAGCGCGTAAATTAAAAAGGGATTATGACTTATATAGTTATGTGGTACTTGCTGGAAAGCCGGAATTTCAGCCTCTTAATTTAACTCATCAAGAATATACTCCTGTTTTTCCTGAAACTTCTCAGCAGTTATTTTTAACAACATTAGAACGTAAATATATAGATAATAGGCTAGTGGAAACTCAAAATTATCATTGGATATTTTTAACTCATACCTCAAATGGTTGGAAATTGGTACTGAGTTTTTCTCGCTTCGGCTCATCTTTTCCTAATAGCATCCCGTATCCCATCCAAGAAACTACCGATAGCGTTATTGGTGAAACTATGCGTTTATTATTGAGAGATTGTGAGGCCGGTAGTTTGTAATCAATAAATTAAAATAAATCTCAATAATTACAGCAATTATTAATAAAGGTGCTATCATGTAGTCTGAGAATAAAGATATAAAGATAGAATTTATATTCAGTATTGCAGGGGTCAGCCAAAAAGTATTGATTTAGCTCTTTTCTAAGAATATCGTCTCTCTCAGCCCAACACTTGTCTAGGAGACAATAGATAATATGTCAATTTATGTAGGTAATTTATCCTATGACGTTAGTCAACAAGACTTAAATGAAGTCTTTGCCGAATATGGAACTGTCAAATCAGTTCATATTCCGACAGATCGCGAAACAGGCCGTGTTCGCGGTTTTGCCTTTGTAGAAATGGAATCAGAAGCAGAAGAAGATAAAGCGATTGAAGCTTTAGATGGTGCTGAATGGATGAATCGAAATCTCAAGGTTAACAAAGCTAAACCTCGTGAAAATAGAAATTCCTTTAGTGGTGGTCGTCGAAATAATCGCTTCTAATTTTTAAACTTAAGTTCAGTGACGCTTCTGGGAATAACATGGATTAATTCTACAGGAAATTCCCTAGAGGTGTTTTGTTGTTTCAATGGAGAGCGATTGACTGATGGCGAAACGTCGCAACGCAAAAAAAGAGAAAGCAGCTCGAAATAAAATTAATGCTCGGAAGTTTTGTAAACCATCTTCTCGTTATGATAAAAGGGGTAAAAGATGGTTTAACAACAATAATAATAATGAGAGTGCTGAAACAAAATCTTTGGAAACTGAGTCTAACCAATCTGGATCATCTGAATCTAAATCTACTCAGGAGTAACCTGTCAGACACTAATTTTATATTGTAAGCTATCACATCTGTAAAAGTGATATTGTAGGGTACAACAGAATTATCTAGTTATACAAAACTTCGAGTCTGACGTACCCTACTGCATAATATGGTAGTTTAAATGGGATGCTGTAGGTATGCTACGGCATCCCATTTTAGTTAAATATAAAGTAATTGTAAAATCTTAAGGCAGTATCCACCCAAGCCTAAAAAATGCTGTTAAAGTGTAAATTGTTATGGTTATAGGCTTTTGTACTTATTCTGTGGCGATCGTAAATAAGTAAGTAAAGTAATTTAATTAAGAGATTAGGTTTGAAAAATATATAGTTATTTATGCGATCGCGTAGCGGCTCTTCGAGATGGCAATAATCTTTTTTTTAAACGCAAATATAATGAATACCGAAACTATTGAAATTAAATTAATACATAATCATAATCTCAGTTTTTGAGCTTTGTATTTTTAATTTGTACCCTCAACCAAATCTCTCATTACTTTTTCCAATTGGTATAATACTTATTTATAAGGACTAATTTTTATTGTTCCTTCGGCTTCTTTTAGAGATTTAAACTTAAATAGTATTTTAAATATAAAGCAATTATAAAATATTGGTACAGTATCCGCTCAACCATAAAAAATGCTGTTAGAGTGTAATTTGTCATGGTTATAGGCTTTTGTGCTTATTCTATGACCGCAAATAATAACTAAGTAAAGTAAATTTAGGAGAGACTAATAGGTAATTTCTATTTATTCTCTTTGTACTTGAGAAAGGACAATCAGCACAATATATTATGAATACTGCTCAATTTCCTTGGTTAACCACCATAATACTATTACCAATGGTAGCTGCTTTATTCATTCCTTTTATTCCTGATAAGGATGGTAAAACAGTACGTTGGTATTCTTTAATTGTTGGTTTAATTGATTTTGCTATTATTGTTTACGCTTTTTATAGCGGATACGACTTGGCTAACCCCAATCTTCAGTTAGTAGAAAGCTATGCTTGGGTTCCTCAATTAGATTTAAAATGGTCATTAGGGGCGGATGGTTTATCTATGCCTTTAATTATTTTGACTGGTTTTATCACTACCCTAGCGATTATGGCAGCTTGGCCAGTCACTTTAAAGCCTAAATTCTTCTACTTTTTGATGTTACTGATGTATGGCGGACAAATTGCCGTTTTCGCCGTACAGGATATGTTACTTTTCTTCCTTGTTTGGGAACTCGAACTTATCCCTGTTTATCTGATTCTTTCCATTTGGGGTGGTAAAAAACGCCTTTATGCCGCTACTAAATTCATCCTCTACACCGCAGGGGGTTCATTATTTATCTTAGTTGCCGCTTTAACCATGGCATTTTTTGGAGATACTGTAACATTTGATATGTCTGCCATCGCAGCTAAGGATTTTCCTTTAAAACTGCAACTTCTACTTTATGGAGGTTTCTTGGTTGCTTATGGTGTAAAGTTGCCTATTTTCCCCTTACATACTTGGCTACCTGACGCTCACGGTGAAGCTACAGCACCTGCCCATATGTTACTTGCCGGTATTTTGTTGAAAATGGGAGGTTACGCGCTTCTGAGAATGAATGCGGGGATGTTACCCGATGCTCATGCTTATTTTGCCCCAATTTTAGTAATTTTAGGGGTAGTGAATATTGTTTATGCTGCCCTTACTTCTTTTGCTCAAAGAAATCTGAAGCGAAAAATTGCCTATTCTTCCATTTCTCACATGGGATTTGTCTTAATTGGTATTGCTTCCTTTACTGATTTAGGGGTAAGTGGAGCAATGTTACAAATGATTTCTCACGGTTTAATTGGGGCTAGTCTCTTCTTTATGGTAGGTGCAACCTACGATCGCACTCATACTCTCATGCTAGATGAAATGGGAGGAGTTGGGCAGAAGATGAAAAAAATCTTTGCTATGTGGACTACCTGTTCTATGGCTTCCTTGGCTTTACCCGGCATGAGTGGTTTTGTGGCAGAATTAATGGTATTCGTGGGTTTTGCTACCAGTGACGCTTATAACCCAGTATTTAAAACCATTGTTGTCTTTTTAGCCGCAGTAGGTGTAATTCTTACTCCAATTTACCTACTTTCCATGTTGCGGGAAATTCTTTACGGCCCAGAAAATAAAGAATTAGTAGAACATGAAGCTTTAATCGACGCTGAACCTAGAGAAGTATTTATTATTGCTTGTCTGTTAGTTCCGATTATTGGTATTGGTTTATATCCGAAATTGGTTACGCAAATTTATGATTCCACAACCCATCAATTAACTAATTTACTGCGTAATTCTGTACCTAGTTTGGTACAAAAGGCAAATTTACCAAATAATTCCCAATTTGTTGCGAGCATTGCACCAAGTATTGAATTAAAGGATTAAAACCTTAAAAAAAGGTTAATTAATAATCCTTGTTTAATTATTTATATATCTTTTTCAGGACAGTGTTAAATTACACTGTCTTTTTATTTGTAGCTATAGTTAACTATTTTAAAATGTCATTGATGTCAAAAAAATAATTATGGAAGAAAACCAAACTCTACCACAAACAGAACAATATCAATTTTTTGCGACTCAACTTAAATTCCTAGTGGAAAAAATTTATGGAGAAGAAATTGTTGATAAATTAATAGAGCAGATTTTTAATTTAGTAAAATCTCATTTATCAACATCTCCCTACGAAAATTCAAACAAATGGAGCGAAAATAATATCCTTTTAATTACTTACGGTGACACTATTTGTGGTACGGAAGACGAAAGCCCCCTACAAACCCTCGATCATTTCTTGAGTAAATACCTACAAGATACTGTTACAGGGGTTCATATTTTGCCTTTTTTCCCCTATAGCTCCGATGATGGTTTTGCGGTAATTGATTATTTAGCGGTTAATCCTAAATTAGGCCAGTGGGAAAATATTAAAAGTATTGCTACTAAATTTAATTTAATGGTCGATCTAGTTATTAACCATATTTCCAGTCAAAGTGAGTGGTTTAAACAATTTGTTAAAGGAGAAAAACCGGGTTGTGATTATTTTATCGAAATCGATCCCAATCAAGATATTTCCCAAGTAGTAAGGCCTCGTAGTAGTCCTTTAGTAGCTAAAGTTGAGACAGTAAACGGGGAAAAATATGTTTGGGCAACTTTTAGCCACGATCAAATTGACCTTAATTTTAAAAATCCCGATGTTTTACTCGAATTTATTAAAATTATTCTTTTTTATGTCCAAATTGGTGCTAAATATATTCGCCTTGACGCTGTGGGCTACCTGTGGAAACACATAGGCACACCCTGCATACATTTGCGGGAAACCCATTTAATGATTAAACTCCTGCGCCAAATTTTTCAAACCCTAGATTCTTCTATTGCTTTAATTACGGAAACTAATGTTCCTAATCGAGAAAACCTTAGTTATTTTGGCAATCGAGATGAAGCTCACATGATTTATAATTTTAGCCTTCCTCCCTTACTGCTTAATGCCCTAATTACCGGAAAATCTAGACATTTACAAACATGGATGATGAGTATGCCACCGGCACCCCGTGGTTGTGCTTTTTTTAACTTTACTGCTTCCCATGATGGCATTGGTTTACGCCCAGTGGAGGGTATTTTAACTGAAGAAGAAACTACTACTCTAGTTAAAACTATGAAAAAGTTTGGTGCTAAATTTGGCATGAGAAGTCGCCCAGATGGCACTCAAAGCGTTTATGAAATTAATATATCCCTTTTTGATGCTCTCAAGGGTACTACTAAAGGTAAAGATAAATGGCAAATCCAACGATTTATTTGCTCTCAAACGATTATGATGTCTTTAGAAGGTATTCCTGCTTTTTATCTCCATAGTCTTTTGGCTACTAATAATGATAAACAAAGTGTGGAAACTACGGGAATAAATCGTTCTATTAATCGTTATAAGTGGGATTGCCATGAATTAGAAGAACTTTTAACTAATCCTAATTCACCTCAATTAATTGTTTTCAATGAACTTTCTCGTTTAATTAGAATTCGTCGCTGTCAAAAGGCTTTTCATCCCAATGCTACCCAATACACTTTACATCTTGGTAAACATCTATTTGCTTTTTGGCGACAAAGTTTAGAACGAGATCAAAGTATTTTTTCTGTTCATAATCTGACTAATAAAACTCATAAACTAAGTTTATCTCTGTTGAATTTGATTAATACTGAGCAATGGTTTGATTTAATTAGCGGTCAAGCTATTGAAAATATTTACGGTAAATTTAAGCTCAAACCCTATCAATCTGTTTGGATTACTAATAAAAATTAAAGAATTATCTGAGTAAAAACACCTAAAATTTTTCCTTTATAAAGTTTTGTAACAAATTTACTCATTTGACTCTAAAAGTGTTAAATTAATAATTGAAGGTAATAGGAAAAACCTTCCCTGACAGATAAAAAACCAAGTACAACTTGAAAAATAAGAGGTTAGACATTCTGATTAAATTACTGTTTCACCTAGATTCTGTCTCGATAGATAATAACAGCAACCAACTCCGAATCTCAAATTTTCTAAATTAGGAAAAAGGGAGCAATGCTAACTAATCGTTAGATTAAGGCAACTCTAAGTTTATCTGATTAAGGGAGAAAATCACTGAGTTAGTAAGATTGGTTGCTGTTATTGTTGTTAGTATTAATTAATTATTTATTCATTCCTCTCAAGCTAAAAGCTAATCCCAATTAAATTCTCGAACTAAAAACTGTTCTAATTTTCTGTTGTGAGGGCGACAATAATCTGCTAGATAGTTTTTAATTTCATCACTGATCATGGGATAATGACCAACGTTAACTTTCCGATATTCTTTTAGTTGATATTCTGCTAATCCTAAAAACTGATATGTTTGTTGGACATATTTTTCTGGATTATTAAAGAAATCTTCACTTTTAATGATTAAAAAATTCTCTCTGGGAAAATATTGAAACCATCTTTTAAGATGATAGTAATAAAGACAAACCATTAAACCGAATCTTTCAGGAATAAGTAGTTCCATGATTTGTTCTTCTGATAAATCATCTATAGGTTTTAATTCCTCATGAATAGCTTTTTCTAAGTTTTTCTGATAAATTCCATGATTGAGTTTATGATAATGATAAGAAATAATTTGTTCAACTGGATTTCTTAATAAAACAATTAATTTAACTTCTGGAAATAACTTATACACCCTTGATGGAACTTCTGTAAAGCTTAAATAATATGGAGTTGCTTCTCCTGTAATGTATTCATCATAATCTGTAATACTAGGAAATTGAGCTAAATACCAATCTGCACCGTAATCATAAAATCGGCTAAAGAAATCTAATTCTTTTTTATGGGGTAATAAAACTTGGGGATGAGAAGCAATATGTTTGTATAAAGAAGTTGTACCTGCTTTAGGAGCACCAATAATTAAAAAATCAGGGCTTTTTTGCTTTTTATTAGGCCAAGTTAAATTTTCTAAATTAGGATTTTTCTGAATAGATTGTAAATAAGAACTTTTTTGATAATAGGTAATCGCTTCTTTTAAATTATTGTTGACTGTTAACATATCAGCTAAATTTCCCAAAATCATCTCATTTTTAGGATTTTGTTCTAACAAGTCACGATAAACATTGATAACTTTTTGTCTTTGACTATCATCTATTTTGGTATATTGTAACCAAACATAAGAAAGTCTATAATCAGGAGATATTTTTATACTTTTCAATAAACAATCAATAGCCTCGTCAAAATTTTTTTTAGAGCGTAATAAATCTCCTAAGTAATGATAATCTTGGGCTGAAGCATCAGAATAGCTTTCTACGGCTTCTCGAAACTGAATAATTAATTGATCAGAAATGTTACCTATTTTTTTACTTGCTTCAATTGCTATTTCATAAGATTTAATTGCTTGTTTGTATTGTTTATTGCCAGAAAAAAGAAGTCCTAATTTCTGAAAGAAGTCAACCTCATCTTCCGATACTTCTTTTTGAAAATAATCTTGTTTTAACTTACTTACATTAAACTTATAATTATTATTTAATTCTAAAGTTCGACGATAACATAATATTGCTTTATAAATATCGTAATTTTTCATGAATTCATTACCTAATTCATAAGATTTTGAATCTGTAATTAATTCATATTCTGCAATAAATCCTTGATACCAATAATTATCGGCTTCTTGGTTGTTATTAATTTTATTGTATAAACGGGATAAATTTCTATATACTGCTGTCAGTTTAGGATTAAGTGTAATTGCTTTTTGATAATAGATAATTGCTTGGTCATATTTTTGCATTTGAACGTATAAAGTTCCTAAATTTCCATATAATTCTGGTGATTGACTATCATTTTCTAAGGCTTTATTAAAATACTTAAGAGCTAGGGATAAATTCTGTTTTTCTAAATAATTTTTACCTAATTTTTCGCAATAACTAGCAAGTTGAGTTTTTAAATTATTAGCATAATTATAAGCGTCTAAAGCCCCACCTGCTTTATCTTTTTCTAATAAAAAATTTCCTAAAATTGTATATTTTTCTGGATAAATTTTTTCTGGCTCAGTTTCCAGTAATTTTTCCAAAGAAATTGAAATTAATTGCTCGCAAATACTAATACTATTTTCCCAATCTTGATTACCAACAGATTGCTTAAGTTTTTTAAAAATTTTTATTAACTTGTTTTCGTAACTTTGTTTCTCATTCATATTAAATTTCTATTTTAAGTAAAATATAATAAATTATAGCTGGTAATATAAGTCAAATTATTTATTTGAACTATATCTATTAAGTTAAACTAATTCCAATTAAACTGCATTCCCAATAAGTCTTCTAATTTTTGATTATGGGGACGAAAATATTCTTTTAAATCATTTTTTATTTTATTACTAATTTCAGGATAATAACCAACATTAAGTTTAGGAAATTCTGTTAATTTATATTCAGGTAATCCTAAAAATTGATATGTTTCTTGAATTATTTTTTCTGGGTTTTCAAAAAAATCTTCACTTTTAATAATTAAAAATTGTTCTCTGGGAAAATATTCAAACCATCTTTTTAAGTAATAATAATAAAGACAACTCATTAAATTATAAGTTTGATGAGTAAGTTTACATATAATTTGTTCTTCTGATAAATTACTGATAGGTTTTAATTCTTCAACAATAGCTTGTTCAATAGTTTTTTGAGAAATGCCACTATTAACCTTATGATAATGCCAAGATATAACATGATTGACTGGATTTCTTAATAAGACAATTAACTTTACATTTGGACAAAATTTAGCAACTTTTGATTCAACACCAAGGGAGCTTAAATAGGCAGGTGTTGCTTCCCCTGTGATATATTCAGAATTATCTGTAATACTAGGAAAATGAGATAAATACCAATTAAAACCACAGTTTATATATTTATTAAAAAAAGATATTTCTTTTTTATGGGGTGATAAAACTTGAGGATGAGAATTTATATATCCCCATAAAGATGTTGTACCACTTTTAGTTGCACCAATAATTAAAAAATGTGGACTTTTTTGTTTTTTATCAGGCCAATTTAGACTTTCTAATTCAGGATATTTGTTAATAGCTTTTAAATAAGCACTTTTTTGATAACAATTAATAGCTTCTTCTGGCTTATTAATTTTTGTTAAGAAATCGCCTAAATTACCCCAAGCTAATCCAAATTTAGGATGTTTTTCAACTAAGTTTAAATAATAATTAATAACTTTTTCTTGCTGATTTTGATCCATTTTGGTATATTGCAACCAAATATGAGTATCAATAAAGTGAGGATCTAAATCAAGACTTTTAATAAAGCAATCAATAGCCTCATCAAATTTACTTTGAGAACGTAATAATCTACCTAATTCAAAATAATCTTCAGCAGAGCTTTCTGAATAGTTTTCAATAACTTGTTGATACTTGGCAATTAAATCATCAGAAATATTTCCTAATTTTTTGCTTGATTGAATTGCCCTTTTATAGGATTCAATAGCTTCTTTATATCTTTTTTTATCAATTAATATGAATGCGAATTTTTCATATATTTCAATAGCTTCTTTATGTTGGTCTTGTTCAACTAATATTTGACCTAAAATATCATAGGCTAGAATATAATCAGGATTTAATTCAATAACTTTTTGATAACAAGCTATAGCTTTTTCAGTTTCCTTTTCTTTTAAGAGACTATTACCTAATTCATAATATTCATCGTCAGAAACTAAATTTAAAGACAAAATATAAGCTTTATTCCAATATTTCGTCGCTTCTTTTTTTTGTCCAATTTTAGTAAATACACGAGCTAAATTTCTATATACTTCGACAAGTTCAGGATTAATAGAAATAGCTCTTTTATAATGAATAATTGCTTTTTTCCAATTTTGTAAATTGGCATAAACTGTTGCTATATTTGCTTGATTTTCTGCTGAATTTCGTTCAATATATAAAACCTTACTTAAATACTTTAATGCTTGAGGAAAATCTTTTTTTTTCAAAAAATTTAAACCCAATTTTTTATAAAAATCTCCTAGGATTTTTTTAAAATCTGTGCCATAACTATAACACACTAAAGCTCCAGCTACATTACCTTTATCTAATAATAAATTTCCTAAAGTCCCATACTTTTCTGATTGAGTTTTTTCTGGATATACTTCTATCAAGTTTTCTGAAAAAATACTAATTAAATGTTCAGAAATTTCCATAACATTTTCCCATTCTTCCTCAGAAATAGACTTTTTAAGTTTTCTTAAGTAAGTATCTGTTTTTTTATCTAATCTTTGTTTTTTATTATCAAATTGACTCATTGTTTAATTGGTTTTCTTAATTATTAATAGATTTTGACCTTCATAAACACTTTCAAAATCACCTTTTTCTAATGTTAAAAAAATATCCATTATCTCCTTAGACATATTATCTTCTGGATTTTGATTAGCTTTTGAGCTTTTCTGGTTAAAAATAATTAAACCACCTTTTTGAACAAGTTTCCCACAAAAGTCAGTAATTTTTTCTATTCTTTTTCTTGGTTGTTTGTTATCTTGAATATTGATAAAATCAAAAAGTTTAGGCTTTAAATCATCAAGTATTTTTAAAATATTACCTTCTAAAAAAGTAACTTTATTTTTCACTCCTGTTTTAGCGATATTCTCATGAAATAATTCAGTAAATTTATCATCAATACAAACAAGTTGTGCTGTTGCTTCTGTTAAGATATTATCTAATAACCAACAAGTTGACATTCCTTCTTGACAAACTATTTCTAATCCATTAATTAGAGGTTGATCGACTAAATGTTCTAAATATTTTTCAAATACCTCAATTTTATAGTTAAAAAAGTCTTTAGTAAACTGATAATTTTTGCTTACAGAATCGCTCCATCCTCGTAATTTACCTGCTTGTTGATAACATAAACTTGCTTCTTGTGTTTGACCTTTTTTAACTAAGGCATTTCCCAATTGAATATAAGTCCAAACAGGGGTTATTTTAGCACTAATTAAAGCACGGCATAAATTAATCACTTCATCTAACTTGTCTTTTTGAGTCAGAGTTATAGCAAAATCAAAGTAAGATTTTGCTAAGTTTGGATTAATTAAAGCTGCTTGAGTTAACGAACTAATCGCCTCGGAATAATTTTCTTGTTCCCACCATAACTTAGCTATATTATAATGGGCTAAAGCTTGTTTTTCATTTTTAATTAATAATTTATTATAAATATCTATTGCTTTTTCCCAATAACCTTCTAAAGTATAAAGTTCTCCTAAATCATAATAAGCCTTTAAAAATTGAGGTTCACTTTCTATGGAACGAAGATAACAAGTAATTGCTTTTTCATTTTTTTTTGTTTCTTGAAATTTTTTTCCTAATTTATGATAACCTTCTAATTTAACTTTTTCTGGTTGCAAAGTTATTATTTGAAATAAGCATTCTGTTTCCTGTTCTTTATTCCCTAAGTTATTATAAATTATCTGTAAACTATAATAAGATTCAACATCATTGGGATTAATATTAAGTAATTTTTCATAAGAATAAATTGCTTCTTCCCATTTTTCTAAACGAGTATAAAGAATAGCTAAATCTTTATATATTTCCACTAAATTATGGGGGCTTTCTAATAGTCGAGAATGCCAAAGTAAAGCCTCATCAAACCAACCCATGCTTTGTAAAATATTGCCAATTTTTCGACAAGTCATTTCCCATTGAGCTTGATTTTCAGTCTGATTTTGTAACTCTTCTTCACAATGTATTAAAGCTTTAATTAAATGATTAGACATGATCATTAATTTTGTGGAAATAATAATTTTAATAAAGACTGTAATTGATCTATTTTAACTAAAATATCCTCCGTAATTGGACTTTCATACATTAACTCCCGTACAGGGTAACACTCAAAACTCTCACCTAATAGATAATAATGTTTTAATTGTAACTGTTGACTAATAATTAAATAGTCACTTCTAATATAACGAGGAGAGAAAAATTCAATAACTGTAGTTTCTGGAGAAGAAAACAACAGATTAGTTAATCCTGAGCCATGGGGAGCAACAATATATTTAGCATATTGAAAAAGAGCAATTTGTTCTTGAAAAGCTAAAGTTTCCAAAAAAATAGGAATAAATCCATAATTAGTAATTAAATCTAATACCTCTGGTTCATTAACAATATGACGATGTTTAGATTTTGCTCTGCTAATATATATACGTTCGGGATATGGTTTCTGATTAGAAACAGATGTTTTTAAGAAAGTTTCCCTCAGAAAATCAATAGTACCAGATAACGGCCAATCTAAATCCCCCGGAAAGGAGGGTACAATCAACCTTTGAGCTTGAATATGGGGATGATTATCGCTTTCTATCACCTTTTTTAAAGGAATACCCAATGCTTGTAGGGTTTCTTTTTGATAGGATTTTTGTAAACTGTTAACCACAAACCAATCAATTTTATCTAAATTTATACCTCTACGAATCATCATACCAAGTCTAGGAATGACATCAATCAGCCAATGGTAATAAACATGACCGGCCAAAGTTGATAAAAACACCACATTACCTTCTAGATTTTCTAAGGTAGGCATTTCTTCCTGACTAAAAATAGGATGGCTTCTCAAATCATGTTTTTCACATCCGGGTAAACGCCAAGGATAAAAACGGGAAATATCCCCTAATAAATAATTATCAGGGGTAATAATGGCAATAGCATTGGAAATTAACCAATGATTTTTTTGAGGCACTATCCAAGCCCTCCCTTGGGGAATCATGGCAATAAAAGTTTCAGGCTTTTCCAGAGATAAAGGCTGATTTTGCTCACATAAGTAAATTTTTTTTTGGATTTGATTTGGTTGAAATAAATCACAAAGTTTTTTCATGCAGCTAACACAGTTAACTCCAGCACATTGATGAAGTATTTTTTCTTGAGGAGCAGCAAGAAGATAAAGATTTTGGGGATTTTCTGAGTTTACTTTCTCTTTCCCCCAAATTACCTGAACATAGGATTTCAGGTTAGAAGCCTCAATCCAACTTTTAGTGAGGGGATAAATTCCTTGGGGAGCAATAGGAGGATTTTTAGGGGCGAAGGAAGGAGCAATAGATAAACGAGAAGTATCAGAAAGTTGTAAGAGTTTTTCGTAATAATTAATTGCTTGCTCGAAGCATTGTTTTTCAATAAAAATACTAGCTAGTTGAAATAAAATTTTGGGGTGATCTGGTTCTAAGGCTAAGGCTAAATGATAAATTAAAATAGCCGATTCCAATTTTTTTTGTTTGCTTAAGGATTGACCTAGACGTAAATAAAGCTCAATATCCTTATTATTCAACTCAAAGGCAATTTGATAAAAGGCTAAGGCTGGCAAATAACTACCATACTCAAACCAAACATTGGCCCTATATAAATAGGTATAGTAAAGAAAATTACTAATTTCCGGCCATGGTTGATTATTTAAAACTCCTTCCAGAAAAGATGCGTAATTGAGTTGAGCTTTTTCTAATACATCATTTCCTGAAAGATTTTTAATTCGGTTTACCCATGCTTTAACAAAAGAGGGTTTTAAGGATATTGCTTGAGCCAAATATTCCCAAGCTTGTGGTATTTTTCCTAATTTAATCAAAGCTTTAGCGATGTCACTATAAGCGGCAATATTTTTAGGTTGTAAAGCAATAACTTTTTCAAAACAGATAACAGCCTCGGCATAATCTTGATTATTCATCCATAAAGAGCCAAGATTATAATGGGCGATCGCCAATTTAGGGTCTAATTTAATGGCATTATTAAAGTAAATTAAGGCTTGGTCTAATTTATCTTGTTTTAAGAATAAATAACCAATATTATTATAAATACCCGACCATTGAGGATTTAATTCTAAAGCTTGGTGATAATAAGTAAAAGCTTTAGTAAATTTTTTTTCTTTTTGTAATAAAAAACCTATATTATTATAAGCATTCAGATGATCGGGGTTATACTCAATTGCTTTTTGATAATTATCAATGGCTTCTGTAATTGCGCCTTCTACTTCATAAATCAGAGCTAAATTAAAATAAGCCTCGGCATAATCTGGTTTAGAGGAAATTGCCTTCAGGTAATATTGTTTTGCCTGTGAATATTGGCCACATTTATAACAATTCAACCCTAAATTGCAGTTAAATTCAGGGGAATTGGATTCTTTTAAAAGAGTGGACTTACTTCGATCTAATTGATTACCTATTTTCATCAAAAAAATGGGTTTGAAACCCCGTGCTAGAAGCACGGCTTTATATGTTAAGATAAGAAAATACCACTAAAACCTTAAATGGTGGGTGAAACTCCCAGTGGTGGGACACCCGTGTTAAATGGTAGTAAACCGAAATGGTTACTCGGTGCCTTTGGCACTCCAGACCCAGCCCCCACAAGCAAAGACATTAAGCGAGTGAACAAGCGGATGCGGCGACTTGTCGGGTCTCCCGACAAGGCCAGCCGCACCAAGAAGCGGATGCGCAGCGCTCCGAGGTTCCCTCGGAGTATAGCGCGCACCAAGCAGCATAAAAACAAGTAAACTGAAGGCAATAGCTGACAGTATAGAGGCAATTGACACCGCCTCGTGGACTGCTGCTATAAACGTATTACGGTACGGTATAGCAATGTGGTTGTTACGAGCAATGACGAACATTTGTTAGTTATCTCCTCTAAAGAATCCTCGTACCTTTAGGTCGAGGAGTGTCAAATCAGGAAACATTTAATTTTTCATAAAAACAACCAAGGTTTAATTAATATAATCCTTGGTTGTTTTAAAGTTATATAGTTGATAAAAAACTAAGCTAATTAGAGGATTTCCCAGTCTGCCGAGCCATCGCTATCATCGGCATCAAATACGGTGCCCTCTCCAAGATTGGCAATTGTCTGACCATTAACTTGTAAAACACCAGTAGTTTGATCGTAAGTAACCGTAGGAGTAGCACCAAAGGTAGTTTCATCTAATGCTATTGTATCAACACCAGTTTCAAAGTCTTGAATAACATCAACACCTTGGTTGGCAAAGAATTCAAATACATCAGCGCCTTCTCCACCTCTTAAGGTATCATCACCAGTACCACCTCTGATGGTATCATTGCCTTCACCACCAAAGATAAGATCGTCACCAGCACCACCATTGATTACATCGTCACCAGCACCACCATAGAGAGTATCATTACCATCTTGTACTGGGATACCAGAAGGACTCTGAGTATCACCATAAATGGTATCATCACCATCACCACCGTAGATTAGATCGGCTCCCTTGAAGCCTTCTACTATATCGTTACCAGCCCCGGCGGATATTTTGTCACCAATAAAGCCACCAGTAATAACATCATCACCATCACCAGTGAAAATGTTGGCAGCAATTGCTCCTGAAGGAGCGTCAACCTCAATATCAATATTAGATGTAGGCTGAACTACATTAAACTGAGGAGAAACTTCTGGATTTGCTTCATCTGCTGTATCTATTGCTTCATTAACAGGAGTATAAGTTTCCTTTATTACATTACCTTCGCCATCGGTTTCTTGGTCGATATTGATAAAATCTGGATTTTCTATGATAGATGACATTGTTGATAAATCCTCCTTAAGAGATCAAAAATTATTTTTATTTACTTTGCAGCAAGTATAGCTTAACTTAACTTAACTTAACTTAAGTTGGGACAATAAACCTCTGTGATAATACTGAAATAGTTCTTGCAATTGAGGCAAGTTTGCTAAGTTATCAGCATGGAATTCATCTCCCCATTGCTGGGAAAATTGAGCAAAAGCTTCTGACCAATTTACCATAGTTTCTATAGATAAATGAGATTTATATGGCCAAGCTTGTTTAAGATATTGCATCATGTCATCAGGATGACCAGTAGAGTATAAATACCAAGCAATCCAAATGAGACTATCATGACGCACTTTTTTCTCTAACAAACGAATTTTGATAGGCAAATCAGGTTGAGCAAAGAAATTGTCAAGAACTGCTGACAAAGAATGAGCTTGAGGTAATCCCTTATGCATAGCACTTTGGGGATGTTGACGATAACCAACGGTTACTTGTCGTAACCAACCAGTTCGACAACCTTTAAGAGCTAAACGTAAAACCAAGTCAGTATCTTCTGCTGGTGGAAAGCGGGGATCAAAACCGCCTATAGATTCTAACCAATGACGACGAAACATCATAGCAGAAGGCAAAACAGATTTCCATTTTAACCAGTTTTCTAAATCTAACTCAGGGACATATTCCCAAGGTTTAATTTCCTTAAGCACTTGACTGTGAGCGTCAACCCTTAGCCAGCCACTATGAACAATCCCTAAATCTGGTTCAGCGTCAAATCTGGCCACTTGAGCAGCTAGTTTATTGGGTAAGAAATAATCATCTGAATCTAAAAAAGCAACTAACTCCCCTCTAGCTTCACGAATACCGTGATTACGGGCTATAGCTACTCCTTGATTCGGTTGATAAATATATCGCAGAAGATTTTGGTAAGGTTCTAAAACTATCCTTGTTTGATCAGTTGAGCCGTCATCAATAACAAGTAACTCAAAGTCACAGTTCTTTTGACTCAGGACACTTTCTACAGCCTGAAGAATATAATCTTGGCAATTATAAGTAGGAATGATTACACTAACTTTTGGAATCATAACGAGCTATAGATAGAGAGATTAAACATGAACAGACCTACCAAATCGAGTAATTTACGATAACCATCAACCAGATGAATATATTTCCTCCAAAAATATATTGACGAAATATTGTTTCTACTGTTAGGTTTTAACAGAGTAAAAATAGAATTGTCAACATAAAAGATTGCCAAGTTAAAATTTCAAGTTAAAATATCATCTAAACTTGATTGAAATAGTTAAAACATATAAATTAAGAAGGAAACAAGGATTTGACCATGAGTGAATTTTTTGGTACATTAGGCCCGGATGAATTAGAACCTAGTGAAGGTAGTTTTGCCTTTGGTGGTGGAAGCTCGGATACCATTACAGGAGCAGCTAACTCAAGGATTTATGGCGGCTCAGGTGCGGATGTAATCTTCGTTAGCACTGGAAATACAGTTTTTGCCGGCGCAGGCAATGATACTATTCGGAATATTGATGGTGAAAATAATCGAATATTTGCTGGTGACGGTAATGATGATATTAATGGGGATGCTGGTGATATTTTAGTTGGTGGTGCTGGTGATGATATATTCCGGTATTTCTCAGGTGATTCTGATACCACAATTCTTGATTTTAATCAAAATGAAGCAAACGAAGCCGACAAAATGTTCATTGCTTTAGCTGGCATTGGTTTTGATGATTTAACCTTAGATACTGACACTAGCGCCGGTGATACCTTAGTCACACTTCCCAATGGTACTGTTTTAGCTACTGTTAAAGGTGTTACTGATCTCACAGAAAATGATTTCATCTTTTTAATAGAAGATAATGCTGGTTCTACTTTTGCTGGAGCCTTTGATTTAGGTACTCTCTCTGCTCCTGATACCCTAACTCAACTTGGTTCTTTCAGCGAGGAAGACGAGGCTGATATGTACAAAGTCACTTTTGACTCTAATTCTGTTGTTGATATTAGCCTCAGTGGTTTGAGCTCTGAAAATTACGCTGATTTATTCTTAATAAGAGATAATGGCGATGGTGTATTTGACCCCTTAACCGATACTTTTGTAGGTGTTTCCCAAAATGATGATGGTAGCGATCAACTAATTAATGCTGAAGTCTTTGGAGAATATTACATCTTAATCAGTCAAGTTGATGGTGCAACCATTTATGATTTAACTCTTACTACCACAATAGATTTGATTGAGGATAATGCTGGTTCAACCTTTGCTGGAGCGTTTGATTTAGGTACACTTACTAACACAATATCTAAACCTGGTTCTTTCGGTAGCGTCAACTCAGAAGGCGAAGTTGATGAGTCTGATATGTATAAATTCAATGTTGCTTCCGATGAGTCTGTAGATATTACCCTCAGTGGACTCAATGCTGAGAATTATGCCGAATTATTCTTGATTCAAGATGATGGCGATGGCATATTTGACCCCTTAACTGACACTTTTGTAGGTGTTTCCCAAAATCGAGATGGTAGCGATCAAATAATTGATGTAGATCTACTTGCTGGTGAATACTTCATTTTAATAGGCAACATCAAAGGAGCAATCAATTATGACTTAGATTTGGCAATTGATGTAGATTTAATTGAAGATGGTGCTGGCTCAACCTTTGCTGGAGCTGTTGATTTAGGCACTCTTACTAGCGAAATATCTCAAGCTGGTTCTTTCGGCAGCGTCAACTCAGAAGGCGAAGTTGATGAGTCTGATATGTATAAATTCAATGTTGCTTCCGATGAGTCTGTAGATATTACCCTCAGTGGACTCAATGCTGAGAATTATGCCGAATTATTCTTGATTCAAGATGATGGCGATGGCATATTTGACCCCTTAACTGACACTTTTGTAGGAAGTTCCCAAAATCGAGATGGTAGCGATCAAGTCATTGACGTAGATTTACTTGCTGGTGAATATTTCATTTTACTAAGCAACATCAAAGGCGCAATCAATTATGACTTAGAGTTGGCAATTCCTTTAATTGAAGATGGTGCTGGTTCAACCTTTGCTGGAGCATTTGATTTAGGTACTATCTCTACTCCTGATACCATAACCAAAGCTGGTTCTTTCAGTGAGGAAGACGAGGCTGATATGTACAAAGTAACTTTTGAGTCTGATTCCGTTGTTGATATTAGCCTCAGTGGTTTGAACTCTACAAATTATGCTAATTTATTCTTGATTCAGGATGATGGCGATGGCGTTTTTGATGCTAACACTGACACCATTATAGGTGCTTCTCAAAACGATGATGGTAGTCCTCAATCCATTAGTGAAGATGTATTTGCTGGTGAATATTTCATTTTAATCGAGCAAGTTGAAGGTGCAATCAATTATGATCTGAGCTTGACTACAACAGAAATCATCCTAATTGAAGATAATGCTGGTTCAACCTTTGGCGGAGCCTTTGATTTAGGTACTATCTCCACTCCTGATACCACAACCAAACTTGGTTCTTTCACTGAGGAAGACAATGCGGATATGTACAAAGTCGCTTTTGATGCTAACTCTGTTGTAAATATTACCCTCACTGGTTTATCTCCTGAAAATTACGCTGATTTATTCTTGATTCAAGATGATGGCGATGGTATATTTGATCCCTTAACTGATACCTTTGTGGGAAGTTCTCAAAATGATGATGGTAGCGATCAAGTTATTAATGAAATCCTATTGGATGGTGGTGAATTTTACATTTTAATTAGTCAAGTTGCAGGTCAAACTAATTACGATCTGACTTTGACTACAACAGAGGTAATTCTCTTCTAAATTCATTAGTCAAATTGGAAATGATGTCAACTACTCCTTAAATTAGGATAGTGCTTAGTAACTAAGGAATGGGGATTTAATTATTAGACAGAGTTATTTTAAATATATTGAGAAACTTTGCTAGATTATTTTATCCTCATTCTTAACTATCTCAATAAGGGTTTAATTGCTATTATTTTCTCCTTGTTCCCATTCTTCTATTTTTCTGTCAATGGCGTATTTAAAATCAATTTTTACGAGGGAAACTTGTTCGTTGAAATTGTCGATTTGACTGTAAATAAACTCATCATTGAAGCTTGGTTTTCCTAAGATGATTTGATGAGTTTTTTTGTTTGTTAAAGTAATGGTAATTTTAGCAAAAGGTTGATCTAGTCCATAAATTTTTTCTTTGTCGGTTGAAATATTAAAATTTTTATCAATTTCTCCATTGGCTAATAAGTTTAATAAATAAGATATGGCAGCATCGCTGGCATTTTTTTCTTGAGGTTTTTTCATTTGCCAAGGATTAAGTTCATTACCAGTTTTTTCAAAAACTAAGGTTTCATTTTGTTTTTCTATTTTTAACCCCACAATTTCTTCTTCAGCAAAAGTAAATATTTTTTCTTTATTCTTTTGTATAGTTTCTTTTTTTGTTTTACTTTGAATTTCTGATAAGTAAACAAATCCACCTAAAGTTAACGCTATCAACATTAAAACAAGGATATTTTTCGGCAATTTCATAAATTAGGATTCAGTATTCAGGTAATCGCTTTTTTGCTAATGGCTAAAAGCTAAAAGCTAATTGCTAATTGCTATTATCTTCTTTTCCACCAAATAATTCCAGCAGTAGTTAAAGCTAAAAATGGCATAATCACAACTGCCATTAGAGTAATAATTAATGATTGGATTGGACTTAAATTAATTCTTCTATTTTTAGGTTCTTTAGGACTAATTGAAAGAGTAGAGTCATCATTTTTAGTTAACCAATTAACAGAGTTAATAAAAAAATCTTTATTGAATTGCTGCCCTAACCAACTATTACTAGCAAATCCAGAATTACCAATAACAATTAAACGAGATATTTGATTACTATCTTGCTCATTTCTTTTGGTTAATGCTACGCCTAAATCTAAAGGCCCTGAAATATCAGAATCTTGATTAAAGCTTACTTCTTGTTCTGTTAAATCGCTTTCAGCCCAAGTTTGTGGATTGGTGATTAAAAGTTTAAAAACCTCAGTTGTTGGTGTTGGTTTAACTTCAATTCTTCGAGAGATAGGATAAACAGAGATATTATTAGCAAAGTCTTTAGTTATGGGATGATCTCCATATTCAGTAATTATAATTGTTGCTGGGCCTAAACCAATGGCGTTACCGATACCTGAAGCATCTATTAATAAGCGATTGTCTAATGTTATTCCCCAATCATTTAATAATGGTTCTAAACCAGAATTTGTATCTGGATCTAACATTAGCATTAAGCTATTACCAGCATCTAAATATTTTTTTAAGGCTTCTATTTCACCGGGGAATAACTGTTTTTGAGGCCCAGGAATTATGATTAAGTTAGTATTCTCAGGAATATTAGGACTTGTGGCTAAATTAAGGCTTTCAATAATATTACCTTTTGCTTTTAAATTATTTATGGCTTGAGATAAACCTTCTTCAGTTTCATCTAAGGGTAGTTCACCATGACCTTGTAAAATATAGATATAGGTAAATTTTTCTTTTTTAATAGTTTCGATCGCATTAGTTAAGGTTATTTCTGATAAAGTTTGACCTAAACCGAGGGTAGTAACTAAATTTCTTTTTTCTCCATATTCTAAATAAACTTCTCCCAAGGATTTTATTTGAAATTTTTGAGCTAACTCTATATTTATTTCTGGATCGACAAATTCAAAACTAAAATTATTACTGTAGCGACTATAATTTTCCAATAATTCTCGATCAAAATCATTAGCTTCTCTGGTAAATATCCATACTTTTAATTTTTTAGGTAAAGCATTTACTATTTCCTGTGATTGAGGTGATAAGGATAATATTTTATTTTCTGTTAAATCTACACGATAGGAATAACGAACAGCCAAAAAATTAATTAAGGCAATAATTACTAAAACTGAAACTGTAGCAATTAAAGCATTTGTTCCTGCCTGAGTTGCACGATTATTTAAAAATTTTTCTGCTACATTTATTAAACTGCCAGCAATACAGATAATTCCTAGAATAATTAATAGTAGATAACCACTAGAAAATTTAGCAGTAATAATACCAGCTATTGTACCGGCTACTAATAAGGCTATGCCTAAATATAGTAACAATTTACTATATTTTTTTATAAACAGAACAACTTTTTTCATGTTTTAATTTAGTTAAGAACGTTGAAAACGTAAAGCTTCAATAGATTGTGCTGTCAAAAAAATCCCTAAAAATATATAACTAATAAATACGAACAAACTACTGGTACTAAATACTCCTTCTATCATCTCATTATAATGTTGTAATAAAGATAAATGTCCTAAAATTTCAGCCCAAACACCACCAATTTTGTCAGTTATAATATCAATTATCCATAAAAAAGTTACTAAAGCAAAACTTATTATAGCAGCAATAATTGAACTACTTGTTAACGAAGAGATAAACATTCCTAAAGAAAGAATGGCAGCAGCAAGCAAAATTAAGCCTAAATGAGCGAGTAATGGCACTTGAAGAGAAACGGGAGGATTGGCGGCAGAAAATGCGATCGCCTCATATATGAACAATGGTAAAATCATAGTAATAAAAAATGTTAAAACTCCTAATAATTTACCAATAGCTACCGACCAATTTGTAATGGGAGATGTTGCCAATAATTCGAGTGTTCCTTGTTTTCGTTCTTCTGCATAAAGTCCCATGGAAAGTATGGGTAAAATAAATAAAATTAGCGAACCCATAATCCCAAAAAAAGAATTTATAAATATATAAGCTACATCAAGAGGCGGTAATTCCATGCCCATTTGTTCTCGTGTAGCAATTTGTTGAATAATGCTATTAGAACCAATTAATAAGGAAACAAAGAAAAAACCTGATAATAACCAAAATACTGCGGCTACGATATAAGCTAAAGGAGAAGCAAAATAACTTTGTAATTCTTTTCTAAAAATAGCAATAATATTATTAATAATTATCATAATTTTTATTCTTCTAAATTTTCTGTGGTAGTAAGTTCAATAAAAATATCTTCTAAACTAGGTTTAGTTTTACGCATTTCTGATAAACCTATTCCAGATTTTACAATTATTTTAGCAATTTCTTGACCTATTTCTGAATTTAATTCACTGTTAATTTGTAAAGAATAATTATGATTATTTTTGCTTTCAATTATAACTTCAGAAACTCCGCTAATTTGTTTTAAATGAGGAATAATCGGAGCAACATCTCCTTGTATTTCTACATGATAGCCGCCACCAGTAGATAGCTCAGTCATGAGATTTTCAGGAGTATTAGTGGCAATAACCTTACCACGATTAATAATAATTATGCGATCGCAAGTCATACTAACTTCAGGTAAAATATGAGTAGAAAGAATAATAGTATGTTCGCCTTTAAGACTTTTAATTAAATTTCTTACTTCAATTATTTGCCTGGGATCGAGTCCAACGGTAGGTTCGTCTAAAATAATTACAGGAGGCTCATGTACAATGGCTTGGGCTATACCTACTCGTTGTTTATAACCTTTAGAAAGCTTATGAATTAAAATTTTACGCTTTTCTTCTAGTTGACAACGCTCGATGGCTTGGGTAACTTTTTTAGCCCGATTACCCGCACTAATTCCTTTAATACTAGCCACAAAATGCAGGAAACCCTCCACCGTCATATCCGTATATAAAGGAGGGGTTTCCGGCAAATAACCGATACATCGACGTACATCCAAAGATTGAGAATAAACATCATAACCAGCAATTGTGGCTGTGCCTGTGGTAGCAGGTAAATAGGCAGTTAAAATTCTCATCGTAGTGGTTTTACCCGCTCCATTTGGCCCCAAAAAACCAATAATTTCTCCTTTTTCTACAGAAAAAGAAACATCTTCAATGGCATTAGTCGTGCCATAAATCTTACTAAGATTTTCAACTTCAATCATATTTTTCACTGTTTTACCTTTCGAGAATAACGAGCAACACAAGGGCTACCCCAAGCCACTTGATTATCCATTATGTCTTTAAAAACACTACTACGGGCGCCAATAACAGTATTACTACCAATGGTGACTCCTAAACCGATAAAACAGTCACTAGCAACCCAAACTCCATCATTAATTCTAATTGGTTTAGTAATTAAACCAAAGGCAGAATCTTCGATATTATGACTACCGGTACAAAGATAAGATTTTTGGGAGATGACACAGTGGGAAGCGATGGTAATTTCAGCCAAACTGTATAAAACTACATCATCTCCAATCCAACTATAATCACCAATCGTGATTTTCCAAGGGTAAGTAAAACGTGCTGTCGGGCGAATCACGACATTACGTCCAATTTTTGCGCCAAACAACCGCAGTAGCCAACAACGAAAATCATTTAAGTTATGAAGACTTAAGGGAAAAGCAATGGCTTGTATTAACCACCACCACAAAATAAACCAACCCGGTTTACCTCTATCAAACCATGATTGATCGTATCTACTTAAGTCAACTAAAGGAGTTTTTGATGACATTGCTTGACTCATTCTATTTAGCCTTATATATTAGATTTTTTTCTCCATAGCTTGATTAACTTGATTGAGTTGACCTCCTAAATTCATTAATTCATAGAGTTTTACATCTATTTGATACTCATATTGACTTAATAGACGAGCATAAATATACCCGGCTTTACCATCTAAAAAGCCAAAACGAAGAAAATAAAATAAAATAAATCTTAAAAGAGATTTATAGGGAAGTCTGACCCAAATTGTTTTAAGAAAACGTTTTCTTTGAACAGCATCTCCAAACAAATTAGCACCAATAGTTTGCTTATTATCTTTATTTGTAAGCAAATTATAATATACTTTTGCTTCCCAGTTAGAATAGCGATTATGTCTTTCTAACCAATGATAAATATTTCTAAAATCAATGTGAAGCATATCATTTTTTAGATAACCTACGTTATCTAAAATAACGTGTTCGTGAATTTCATTATCCCCTGTATTTGGTACATCCTCAGTTTTTAAGTTTTCGTAACGTCCTAATTTATGTTTAAACAGACGTAGATTCCAGTCAGGATATTTACCACCATAACGAATCCATTTACCTAAGAAAAAAACTTTACGATTAAGATAATAGCCATTGTAATCTGGGTTTTTAATCGCTATAGCGATTTCATCCCAAAGTTCAGGGGTGATTCTTTCGTCACAGTCAACAATCAAAACCCATTCATTACGAAAAGGAAGATTTTCTAATGACCAATTCTTTTTTTTCGGCCAACCACCATTAAAGTAGAATTGTACGACCTTAGCGCCGTAACTTTCAGCAATTTCTATGGATTTATCGGTACTTTGGGAATCAACCACAAAAATTTCATCTGCTTTTAAAACGCTTTCTAGGCAAGCAGGAAGATTAGATTCCTCGTTTTTAGCAGGGATTAGTACTGAAACTGGTATTTTGTCAGTATTAGGATTCATTTGCAAATAGATATTACTCTCAATATTTAGTCTAAAGTTTTTAGTTAAAGATTCAAAGTATTTGTTTTACCAGTTAGATTACTATGTAAAATGACCAACGTTTCTGCTAAGTTGCTGAGATTAGTTTCTAGTTGTTTTTTCTGGTATAAAAGTTGTTTAAGTTTTTGGTAGCGGGCAATTGCCACACTTAATTCTCCAACTTGATTTAAAGGACAGTCTTTTGACCAAGGTTGTCCATTTTCATCAAGACCACATAAACGATAACCAGCACGAGGTAATTGACAACTAAATTCATCTGTCGTAATTTCTTCAATGTAATCCATTAATTTATCTTCTGTTCCTTTACGAGGTTGAGAGACAGTTTTTCCTTCTTCGGTTTCTAAATTGCGAGAATGGGATTCGAGCCAACCATCAACTATTGGCCCTTCCAAATATATATCTTGTATTTCTCGTTGTAATTTATTTAGCTTTTTTTGCCAATCATAAATCATTGTATCAATTTCTTGAAGAATATTTCGAGCTAAACTAGGATTAGCTGCATGGCGATGATTACTAAAGGGAATAGGTTTAACTTTTGGTAAGGAAGGGGTTTTTTGTTGATTTTTCTGTTTATAAAATGACTCCGCATTAATGGCAAATGAGGGCTGTATCTGTTGATGATGGGATTTACGATCTATTTTTTCTAAAGTGGTTGTTATCCTTTGTAATTGTTGTTTCATAATTATATTTTTACTACTGTAAGTTTAATGTCATCATTATAACCACCAGTGATCAGCCTAGGGGGGATTGAAGTTTTTAGATTATTTTTGTTAAGGAATATAAATTTGTTCATGAGAGAAATTATTTTAGTAACAGGTGCGGCTAAATCTGGTAAAAGTGAATGGGCTGAAACCTTAGCAATCCAAACTAATAAAAGCATAATTTATGTAGCAACTGCTCAGTTAAATACGAACGATGAAGAATGGCAGTTAAAAATAAAAAAACACCAAGAAAGAAGACCAAAAACTTGGCAAACTTTACCAGTACCTCAGCAATTAAATGCAGTTATTAATAATTACCAAAGTTCCCATTGTTTATTAATAGATTCTTTAGGGACTTGGGTTGCTAATTTATTAGATCAAAATGAGGAAAATTGGCAAAAAATCACAGAAGATTTTTTAAACAAAATTCAACAACCCGGCTCTGATTTAATTATTGTAGCAGAGGAAACAGGTTGGGGCATTGTACCAGTTTATCCATCGGGAAGATTATTTCGCGATCGTTTAGGAAATCTAATTCGTCAAATAGGAGTTATTGCTTCTACAGTTTATCTGGTGACAGGGGGTTATGTTCTTAATTTAAGTATTTTAGGTCAACCCCTTCCCCCTATTTCTTTGGATTAGATATTGCACTCAGGTTGTTTTATGGGCGCAATAAAACATATTTATTTAAGAAATAATTTATTAATTAGAGTTACGATCTATATAGAACAGGTTTAGTAATGGTAATTGATTTATGAATATGGCTTCTGAGACACAAGTAAAAAGATATTTGGCTTATTGGTTTCAATTAGGTAAAAGGCTTATCTTACCCAATGGAGAAAAGATTTTACCCCATCCGATAATGACAGATGATCGCTACTCAGAAGACTTTGAAAAATATTGGCAAATAATTCTCACTGAAAAAACAGGAGAGAGTTATCTTGAAGGTACAACTCAAAGTATAAAAGAATTATTAACTCCTCGTTGGGTTATTAATCCTTGTTCTCGTTGCGATATGCCTGTACCTGTCCTAGATTTAGGGCAACAATCTAGTCTATGTCCTTGTAATGATATGTTGGATTGGCCTAACACAGAGTTACCTGCTCCCAGAGATCCAGTCAAGACCCATGATAGACTACATTCTATT
>CAYPSO010000017.1:32947-54036 GCA_964413275.1 uncultured bacterium
AGAGTTACCTGCTCCCAGAGATCCAGTCAAGACCCATGATAGACTACATTCTATTATTGGAAAACTACGAAACATCAATAATTAGCGGTTAGCGGTTAGCTTTCTTCCTTGTTTTCCTCCTGAATACTGAATACTGACTACTGACTACTAAATTCTTCTCGGTACTTCATAAGTAAAAAAATCATAGGCTAATTTAGTATTTGCAAAAATTGCCCTAGCTTCTTTTTTTAAATTATCCAAAGTTATCTCATTACCCGGATTATAACGAGGACTAAAATGAGTCATAATCAATAACTTTACTTGGGCAATCAGAGCAACTTGAGCAGCCATAGTCGAAGTAGAATGAAGGCGATCGAAAGCCATAGCTGAATCTTGGTGGGCAAAAGTAGCTTCATGAATTAAAATATCAGCATCCTGAGCTAATTCTACAGCACTATCACAAAATACAGTATCTGTACAGTAAACAAATTTACGTCCAATTTCCGTTGCCCCACATAAATCAGTTCCTTTGATGGTTCTGCCATCATCTAAAGTTATGGTTTCTCCTTGTTTTAATTTGCCATAAATAGGCCCTGGCTCAATTCCTAATAATTTTGCTTTTTCCACATCAAATCTACCCGGACGATCTTTTTCACTAACACGATAACCAAAAGCCGGAACTCGATGTTTTAATAATTGACAAGTTACGATAAATTCATCATTCTCAAATACTAATCCGGGTTCTACTGTATGTACTTGAATTTCGTAATTAATCTTTGTATAAGAATACTTACTACAGGAGTGTAAATATTCCTTTAAACCCTGAGGCCCATAAATATCAATTCTTTCATTATTACCAGCTAAACCACAACTTGCGAGTAATCCCATTAAGCCAAAAATATGATCGCCATGCATATGGGTAACAAAAATCCGCCGGAGTTGAGAAGTTTTTAACTCACTTCTTAATAACTGATGTTGTGTTCCCTCGCCACAGTCAAATAACCAAAATTCCGCTTTTTGAGGAAGACGTAAAGCCACACTCGAAACATTACGAGTTCTAGTCGGAACACCAGAACTTGTACCTAAAAATGTAATTTCCATAAAAAATTAAATTAATTAAACATTATGTCACCACTTATTGTTATAATAGTGTTTCTCTTGATTTTAACCAGATAAATGGTTTTCTAGTTAGTATGTTCTCCGGTTACTTGGCCGTTCACACCAACTCCCACTCAACCTTTTGATGATTGAGTGGGGCAGTGCTGAATTGCCGCTAAGGACACAGCGACTCTGTTAGACTTAAAGGTCTATGATTAAATCCAACCTAGTTTATTAAACATATTTTTTTAACGAACCACTGCTGCAACAGGGGTTTTAGGTAATACTTGAGATCTTAAGGAGCGTAAACTAGGAAAAAGAAAATGATTCTCTTCCACATATTGCGCGCCAAACAAACCCTTTTCAGCCCAAAAATACCTATCGGTAGTATGTTCGTTTCTTCTGACAACCAAAACCGCAGGCGGCACTATACCATGAGCGGCAATGTGCTTGCGTGCTGCTGTTACTGGTTTGTCTTCTCCACTTTCGATGTTATAATGCGATACTAGCTCTAAAATTTTGCGTCCCTCTTGGCGGCGGCGACTTTTGCGCTTACGTTTTCTTGCCAACCTAGTTACCTCCTGTTCTATCCCGAATTTGTAATTATGGTTACAAATTCTGGAATTAATATATCATCTTCCCTGACAAAAATCAAGTACCTAGCTTGTTATAATTACATAGACATATTCTATTATTGGTTTATTGTAGTTATTTGTTTATAGATAATTTATCCTTTTGCAATACAAAAAACATATTAATTATTAATTAAAATTAGCTACAATATATTAAATAATTTTGTGATCAATTTAAAATTAAAGTGGGTTAATTAAATGGTTGGGTCAAATAAAATATTAAATACCATTTCTCTGCAAAATTCTGCTCTTATCAACATTCCCAACCGGATTTTAAGTAAGGCAAATTCAGATTTTATAGCTCTTTGTAAAGCTCAGATTAATATTTTGACTCAGGGTTTAAGTGCTGCTTGGGCTGGAGTATATTTAACAGAAACTTTGCATAGTAACGAACAGAAAGAAATCAAGTTACTACCTGCTTTTGTTTATCCTCAAGAAAATCAAGATATTTCCTTAATATCCAATGCCAAAAATCAATTTTCTTTATTGTTAAGTGAAAAATCTACTATTAATCAAAACACTGCAGCAAATCATCCCATTGAAAAGAAAATTAATCTCAAAAATCAAATAGTAATGCCTTTATTATATGAAGAAATTTTTATGGGATTATTGGTTATAGGGAGAAATAAAGGGGAATGGAATGATTTAGAATTGGCACAAATTGAACAAATTACCACAACTATCGCAATAGCTAGGTCTTTAGAAATAAGACAAAATTGGTATCAGCAACAATTACAAGATACAGAAAATATTAGAACTATTGAAGATAACAAGATCCACGATTTATTGCATCAACTTCGTAATCCTTTGACTGCTTTACGTACTTTTACAAAGTTATTATTAAAACGTATTTTACCAGAAGATAAAAATAAAAAAATTGTTGAAGGTATTTTGCGAGAAAGCGATCGCCTTGAAGAATTATTGCAACATTTTGAACAAAAAAGCTCTATCAATAGCCAATTATTAGAGTTAAATGCCAGCGAGGTTGTGAATTCTAATTTTTTGTTACCATCACAATCTGAAATTCAAGAAAAAGTTAATTTAATTGGGATTTTAGAGCCTTTAGTTGAGTCAGCAATGACAGTAGCTGAGGAAAAAAATATTATCTTAGCTTATCAATCACCAGCCAATCCCATTTTTGTTCAAGGAAATATTCAAGCTATTAGGGAAGTATTGAGTAATTTAATTGATAATGCGATTAAATACACACCTAATGGCGGTCAAATCACCATAGAATTGGAAACCAAACCAGAATATCAGGAAATTATTATTGCTGATAATGGTTATGGTATCCCCTTAGAAAATCAACAATTTATTTTCCAACGTCATTATCGTGGAATACAAAAAGAAGGAGAGATTCCGGGTACGGGTTTAGGTTTAGCCATTGCTAAAGAGTTAATTGAAAAGATGAATGGTCAAATCAAGGTAATTAGTCCTAATCAATTAGGTCAAGGTAAGACTGGTACTACGTTTATCGTTATGCTGTGCAAATCATGAGATTAGAGCAAATTAAAAGGTGCTATCTTCCGATAGCACCAAAATCAGATGATATTCTCAAAATATCTATTTATAAAGTTCCGTAGCTAAACGGAAAGCAAGTATGCCGGGTACTAGGGCAATAATTAAAGCGATTAAAATTTGAGTATCTGTCATAATTTATAAACTCCTAAACTTAAGAATATTCAAACATTAGTTTGTGGTTTTGTTACCTGTGTCTGAAATATATTGTTACAAATAAAGTGATTTCATTATAACAATAACAGAGTAAAATACTTAAATATCTCTGTTATTGCAATGTAAAGTGGGTTAATGGTGGATCAAGTTTTCGATTCTTCTTTTCAAATTGATTTTCATACTTCAGCTATTTTATTAATTTTGATCGCTTTAGAAGCTGTTTTATCTGCGGATAATGCTGTTGCTTTAGCAGCCATAGCCCAAGGAATAGAAGGGGAGAAGCGTCAAAGGAATGCTTTAAATTTTGGTTTAGTTTTAGCTTATGTTTTGCGTGTTATTTTGATTTTAACAGCTACATGGGTGGTAAAGTTTT
Source organism: uncultured bacterium (assembly GCA_964413275.1). GTDB lineage: Bacteria > Cyanobacteriota > Cyanobacteriia > Cyanobacteriales > JAABRE01 > JAABRE01. The sequence goes on from CAYPSO010000017.1 coordinate 36,704, forward strand.
GGCAGTTTCAACTTTTAGGGGCACTTTATTTACTCTGGTTAGTTTTTAAGTATTTTGCTTCTGCCAATAATGATGGAGATGAACACAAGCGAAGTTTGAATTTTGCGTCTTTGTGGCAGGCTATTCCGATGATTGCAGTAACAGATTTAGCATTTTCCCTTGATAGTGTTACTACTGCTATTGCGGTTGCAGATCAAATTTGGTTGATTATCGCCGGCGGTACGATTGGAGTAATTACTTTACGATTTTTAGCAGGGTTATTTATTCGTTGGATAGAAGAATTTACCTATTTAGAAGATGCAGGTTTTATTACTGTGGGTTTTGTGGGTTTCAGACTTTTATTAAAAGTAATTAAACCTGAATTAGTGCCTCCAGAATGGTTAATGATTCTGGCGATTGTATTAATGTTTGTTTGGGGTTTTTCAAAACGAACAGAAGAAGAAGTTAATTAGGTTTTGCTGAATCAGTTTTTTGGTTAGGATAGAAGTTATCGGAAAAAATGGGTTTAAAACCCCGTCCTTTAGGAAAGCGGAGGACGGCTTTCTGGGATTTTAACACCATCCTTGACAAACTTCTTCTTGGTGCGCGTTTGTATTCTGAGGAGACCTCAGAATACGCGCATCCGCTTTTTTTTGAATTAAGATATTACCATACTCTAAATAGTGTGTTAAATATATTAAATATGTTAAAAGCGTACAAATACCGTATATACCCAAATCAAGAGCAAAAAGTCTTACTAGCTAAGTCTTTTGGCTCTTGTAGATGGTTTTACAATTACGCTTTAAATTTAATATCACAAACCTATAAAGAAACAGGAAAAGGGTTAAGTCGCAATGACATCATTAATCTTTTACCTAATCTTAAAAAAGAGTACGAATGGTTAACTGAGTCACCTTCACAATGTTTACAACAAGTAGCATTGAACTTAAGCAGTGCTTTTCTTAACTTCTTTGAAAAACGAGCTAAATATCCTAACTTTAAAAGCAAACATCAAAAGCAATCTATTAGATTTCCTCAAGGTTGTAAACTCACAGGAAATGTTTTAAGATTACCTAAATTAAAAGATGTTTATTGTAAAGTTTCAAGACTCCCTGAAGGGACTTTAAAATCGATTACTGTTACCTTGACTTCTACAGGTGAATATTACGCATCATGCTTATTCGATGATGGTAAGGAATCCTCCCTAACCCCATCCCCCCAGACCCCCCTTACTAAGGGGGGATTAAGGGGGGATGGGGGAACTAAAGGGGGGATAGAAGGTAGAGCAGTAGGAATTGATTTAGGGTTAACTCATTTTGCAATTACTTCTGATGGTACTAAGCATGGTAATCCTAAATATTATCGTAAATATGAACAAAAATTAACTATTAAACAAAGAAGGCTAAGTAAAAAACAAAAAGGTTCTAATAATAGAAATAAAGCTAGAAAAAAAGTAGCTAAAGTACATCAAAAAATAACAAGATGTAGAGAAGATTTCCTACATAAACTAAGTCGTAAATTAGTTGACGAAAACCAAGTCATCTGTGTAGAAAATCTGGCAGTAAAAAACATGGTTAAAAATCAAAAACTAGCTAAGTCAATTAGCGATGTCGGATGGGGGATGTTTTGTACCATGTTGAAATATAAGGCGGAATGGTACGGAAAAACCTACATTGAAGTAGATAGATTTTTCCCTAGTTCCAAGACTTGTAATGTCTGCCTACATCAAGTTAAAGAAATGCCTTTAGATGTGCGAACATGGCAATGTCCTAACTGTAAAACAATACATGACAGGGACGTTAATGCAGCACAAAACATAAGAGATGAAGGTTTACGACTTTTGGCGGTAGGGCATATCGCATCAGCTTCTGGAGAAAGGGTAAGACCGAGCAAAGGCACTGCTTTTGTAAGGCATCGTTCTGTGAAGGAAGAATCCTCTCGCCTTTAGGCAGAGGAGTGTCAAAAACGCCTGACGGCGAGGCAATAGGCAATAGGCAACAGGGGGGAATTCTCCGCCGAAAATAAAAGCCAGAAACTAATCATAGTAAAGGTTTGATCCTTCAATTATTAAGTTTTAGTTTCTGAAGAGTAGATGGGCATAAAGAAAGTTAAAATACTCGTAGGGTGGGAAATGCTTATGAGAACCTATGAATAAGGCTTATAGAGTTTTTGGCATTGCCCACCATTTTACATTTAATTACGCTTACCTACTTAAAAAGAGTAAATGTATCATAAATTATGATTTTTTATGGGTAGTCAATCTACAGCTAAAACTATTTTTCTTCTCGTTTCTATGGCTGGCTGGCTCATTGTTGGCGCAGCCCTAATGTATCTTTTTCCTTTTATTGCCGATTTATTATTATCATCTGAGCGCACCCATATATGGATGGAAAATCTCAATGGTAGCGGTTATAATCCGATGTTAGCTATGGTTGGTGGTGGCATTGTTTTAAGTATTAATATTTTGAGTTATATCATCTGGTATCAAAGATTTGAAGGCAAAATTTAGTAATATTAATCTATCCAAAGGGCGTTACCCGTATCAGCATCGAAAATATGGATTTTATCTAAATTTATTGATAAGTAAATTAACTCTTGGGGTTGAACTATAAGATGAGAAGAAATACGTACTTGTAAAAATATATTATTTTGCTTGATTAAATGTACACTAACATAAGTATCGTTACCCAATGCTTCCACAAAATCTATTTCTACAGGTAAAGTATTACTATTTTTTGCAGTAACAATAAAATCTTCAGCACGCACACCTAATAAGATTGATTTACCTTCGTATCTAAATAGATATTGTTCCCATTTTTGGGGTATATCTAATTCAAATTCAGGGTTAATTAATTTAGGTTTTTGAACTTCCATAGTAATAAAATTCATAGGCGGTGAACCGATAAATTCTGCTACAAATTTATTAACTGGTTTATTATAAAGTTCTAAAGGTTTGGCTATTTGTTGAATTTGTCCTTGATTCATTACTGCAATGCGATCGCCCATTGTCATTGCTTCGGTTTGATCGTGAGTAACGTAAATAGTTGTTATGCCTAATTTTCTTTGCAATTTAACAATTTGACTGCGAGTAGTCGTTCTTAATTTAGCATCTAAATTAGATAAAGGTTCATCCATTAAAAATACTTGAGGATTGCGGGCAATAGCTCTTCCTAATGCAACTCTTTGTCGTTGTCCTCCTGACAATTGTTTTGGCAATCTTTGTAATAAGTTTTCTATTTGTAATAATTCTGCTACTTGCTTAACTTTTTGCTCAATTTTTTTTTCTGATTCAGTTAGATAACGTAAAGAAGATGGTAATTTTTTTGTTAAAACTCCTAAAATTTTATTAACTTGATTTTCTTTTTCTTGTCCCATCCGTCGCAAGCCAAAAGCAATATTATCATAGACAGTTAAATGGGGATAAAGAGCATAATTTTGAAATACCATTGCTATATCTCTTGCTTTAGGGGGTAAATTATTAACTAATTTATCTCCAACAAAAACATTTCCTCCTGTTAAAGTTTCTAATCCAGAAATTATCCTTAAAAGAGTGCTTTTTCCACAGCCGGAAGGCCCAACTAGAACCATAAATTCACCGTCTTCTATGGTTAAATTAATCTGACGTAAAACATTTACAGTTGTAGCGATACTTTCTCTACTATGACCGTGAAAACTTTTATATACTTTATCAATAACAACTTTTGCCACAATTAAATATTAATTATAATTTATTAATCACTAATATTATCTAATAACGGACACGGGGATCGAGCAATGAATAAGTTAAATCGGCAATCAGATTAAAAATAACAATCAAAATCGAATAAATACAAGCAATTGCCATAATTACGGGGGTATCACTGCGATAAATTGATTCTATAAGCAAAGCACCAATACCGGGGACACGAAAAACTTGTTCGGTAACAAGTGCGCCTGTAAAAATGCTAGGAATATCGATCGCAACTAATGTTACCACAGGAATCATGGCATTGCGTAAAATATGGTTTCTTAAGACGGAAAAACTATTTAAACCTTTAGCGTAGGCGGTGCAAACATAATCATGATTTAATTCTTCAAGTACAGAGGAGCGCACAAACCGCATTAAGATGGCTGACTGATAGAATGCTAAGACAATAATCGGCATTACAGATTGTTTTATCTGTGCTATAAAGCTGTTTACATTTGTTACTTTGAGGGTGCTATCGTATATAAAAGGCAACCAATTTAGTTGAACGCTAAAGATAATAATAAATAGTAACCCTGTAAAAAATGTGGGTAAAGAAAAACCTAAAAAAGCGATGGTAGTCACAAATCTATCTATCCAAGAATGGCGTTTTAGAGCAGAGATTATTCCTAAAGGAAAAGCAATTAATACAGAAAGTAGATAAGAAATTCCTACTACTAATAAAGTTGTGGGTAAGCGTTGTAAAATTAAAGCAAAAACTGGACTTCTGCTAGTAAAAGAATAACCTAAATCACCCCGAATAAAAGCAAATAACCATTTAAAATATCGAATATAAATAGGTCGATCTAAGCCAAGGGATTTCCTGATATTTTCTCTTACTTCTGCGGTAATTGAAGGATTAGTGGCAAATTCTCCCATGGGATCGCCCGGAGCTAAAGCGAGTATGGTAAAGATAACAATACTAATAGCAATTAAAGTGGGAATAGAAGTTAAAATTCGTTTAAAAAAATGTTGCAACATTATTAATTAATTTATTTGTAGGTGGAGATAATTATTTAAAATAAAGTTTAATTCAGTAATCCACTATCCAGAATCTTTATTCATAATAATTTATTGTATTAAAAGTTATTACGTAAAAAAAGGCAGACACTTTGCCTACCTTAGAACAGTATTTAATTACAAAATTTGAGCTTAGGTGAAATTCAGAAAAGATTTTACCAAATTTCATCATGGTATGGTGTCGTTAGCCCCAGGGTAACGCACCGTTACTGAATTCTGCTGGTATATTTATTCCAAGAAATCACCTTAACTAACTGCCACCGATGGGGATTTTTCTTGATTTTTCTGCTGAGAAATTGCCGCATAAAGACGATTTAAAGCACTAACATAAGCCCTTGCTGAAGCTACAATAATATCCGTATTAGCAGCATGGCCAGAATAGATTTTACCTTCATGGCGCAGACGAATAGTCACCTCACCAATCGCATCTATTCCTCCAGTTACTGACTTAACAGAAAATTCAATCAACTCATTAGGAACATTAACCACCCGATTAATTGCTTTGTAAATAGCATCAACAGGGCCTGTGCCTACAGAAGCATCTGTCAATTCTTCCCCCTCTGGATTTCTCAACACTACAGTAGCTGTAGGTTTAGAATTATCACCACAGGATACTTGAACCAACTCTAAACGGAATAATTCAGGAGGCTGTTGAATTTCGTCTTTAACAATGGCCTCTATATCCCAATCACTAATTTCCTTTTTCTTATCTGCTAAATCTTTAAAACGTAAAAACGCTTTATTCAAATCCGTATCTGACAAGTCAAAACCTAATTCCGTCAAACGGGTACGAAAGGCATTACGCCCTGAATGCTTACCCAAAACAATCAAATTATTCGTTAAACCAATGGATTCAGCATCCATAATCTCATAGGTTAACTTATGCTTAAGCACACCATCTTGGTGAATACCCGACTCATGGGCAAAAGCATTACTACCAACAATCGCCTTATTCGGTTGTACCATCATTCCCGTTAAATTAGACACTAAACGGGAAGTCTTATAAATTTCTTGGGTATTAATATTAGTAAGGGGTTCAGTGGATTCAGGAGAACGCCCCAAAAAAGGATTATAATACTGACGACGCACATGAAGTGCCATGACCAATTCTTCTAAAGCAGCATTACCCGCCCTTTCTCCAATACCATTAATGGTACATTCAAGTTGACGCGCTCCGTTTTTCACCGCTTCAAGGAAATTAGCGACAGCTAAACCAAGGTCATTATGACCGTGAACTGAGATAATAGCTTGATCTATATTAGGTACGTTTTCTTTAATTCCCCTAATCAAACCACCAAATTCAGCCGGTGTGGTATAACCGACAGTATCAGGAATATTAACCGTAGTTGCTCCTGCTGCGATCGCAGCTTCTAAAACTTGATAAAGAAACTCAGGATCAGATCTTCCCGCATCTTCAGGAGAAAATTCCACATCATCTACAAAAGTCTTGGCATAAGCTACCATTTCTGCGGCAATGGCTAAAACCTCTTGACGAGTTTTTTTAAGTTTATATTCTAAATGAATATCAGATGTAGCAATAAAAGTATGAATACGTGCTTTAGCTGCGGGTTTTAAAGCGGAGCCTGCTATTCTAATATCGTCTTTCGTAGCTCTGGCCAAGCCACAAATAGTCGGCCCGCCTTCCACACCAACTATTTCCGCCACCTTTTGCACGGCTTCAAAATCCCCAGAGCTTGCCCTTGGAAAACCAGCTTCAATAATATCAACGCCCAATCTCGATAGAGAGCGGGCAATAGTAATTTTTTCATCTACATTTAAAGTAGCTCCGGGAGATTGTTCTCCGTCTCGAAGGGTTGTATCAAAAATTATAATTCTGTCTTGTGTATTGCTCATAAATTTTTTATTGTCACTATATATTTTCTACAATAAACTAAATTTTTAATTTCTTACTCAGGAGAAGCATCATTTTTTTCAATTTGATCTCGAATATCATTTAAGTCTATATACCTATCAGTGGCGTTTCTTAACTCTCGAGCAATCATTCCCTCCGTAGAAACTACCGTTATATGAGTATTTTTAGACCTTAATAATTCGATCGCCCTTTCAAAATCTCCATCTCCACTAAATAATATAACGCGATCGTATTGATCGACAGTATTAAACATATCAACTACAATTTCTATATCTAAATTAGCCTTCTGAGAATAACGCCCAGAAGCATCGTCATAATATTCCTTAAGAATTTTAGTTCTAACTGTATAACCTAAACTAATTAAAGCATCACGAAAACCTCGTTGATCTTGAGAATCTTTTAAGCCTGTGTACCAAAAAGCATTAATTAAATTAACGGATGGATCGCTAGTAAAATAGGTTAAAACCCGACGGGGATCGAAAAACCATCCATTTTTCTGTTGTGCATAAAACATATTATTTCCGTCCACAAAAATAGAAAGACGGTCTCTCGCAAAGGCCATAGAATATAACACCTAATATTTTGATACTATTTATTTTTAGATACCGATTCCTAACATTTTTTATGTTAGCAAGTTTTACTTAATTTAATTTTAATATTTTCCTAACAACTATAATAAGCTATTACAATATCTTGAATGTAATTAGACAGAACAAATTGGATCAGTTTTTAATACTAATCTAGTCAACCTGAATTTAAAATTTGTAAGTTTAAATAGATAAAATCAAAGATATAAAGTAAAAAAATCTCTCCTGAATAGTTTTTTTTAAGATAGTTGAAAATATATAATCTACTAAAAGATAATACCTTGGAAGAAGACAATATTTTGAGCTTATTATTTATATTAGAAACATTGATAAATTCAGGTTTGTCCAAAAGTAAGAAAAAAAATTAAAAAGAAGTATTGAAATTTGACTAGATTTTGATTAGAGAAATAACTATGATACATATACTTAATTTTAAAATATAAAATGTATATTTGCTTGATTGTACCTTATAAATCCCTAATTATAAATTAAGTTTGGTGATATTGGCATTGATAATACTTATACTTATGAGTCATTGATTGTTGGCTATAAGAAGCGATCGTAGGTAATAATTAAGACTAATCCATCATTAATCAAGATTGATAATGCTTGCTAAAAGAATTTTACCCTGTCTCGATGTTAAATCTGGCCGTGTTGTTAAAGGAGTTAATTTTGTCGATCTTAAGGATGCTGGAGATCCGGTAGAATTAGCTAAGGCTTATAATGATGCAGGTGCGGATGAGTTAGTTTTTCTTGATATTACAGCTACCCATGAAGATCGAGATATAATCATTGATGTGGTTTATCGTACTGCTGAACAGGTTTTTATTCCTCTGACTGTAGGAGGGGGTATTCAATCCTTAGAAAATATTAAACTTTTGTTAAGAGCCGGAGCAGATAAAGTTAGTATTAATTCTTCTGCGGTGAGAAATCCTAACTTTCTTAATCAAGCTAGCGAACGTTTTGGTCAACAGTGTATTGTTGTGGCAATTGATGCTAGACGACGTCATGATTCTCATAATCCGGGTTGGGATGTCTATGTGCGAGGTGGCAGAGAAAATACTGGTATTGATGCGATTCAATGGGCTAAGGAAGTTGAACAAAGAGGAGCAGGAGAGTTACTTATTACCAGTATGGATGCAGATGGAACTCAAGCAGGATATGATTTAGAGCTTACTAAAATAATCGCCGAACAAGTGGAAATTCCAGTCATTGCTTCCGGTGGTGCTGGTAATTGTCAACATATTTATGAAGCACTTACTCAGGGGAAAGCCGAAGCTGCACTTTTAGCTTCTTTGCTGCATTATGGACAATTGACAATCTCCGAATTAAAGGACTATCTCGACACTCATCAAGTTCCCGTGAGAAAATAGATTATGCGTACAATTACTCACTCAAATATAAAGTTAATCTAAAGATTACCTCATGTACCATTAATTTGTTAACAAATGTGATTAAAATAGACTAAAGTTTACATTTTGTAAAATATGTTAGTTACTATTCTCATTTTTGATGTTGCTTTAGTCGGTTGGTCACTGCACTTGATGCAACAAGCCTTTGATAAAAAAGAGTTTTCCCTGATGTTAGCTGGGACATTAGTAGCTATGGCCGCCGCAGCTATGTTAGTGGTGTATTTTTTGATGGGTAACTGCATTAGTTATCTTACCACTACTAATATTCAATCTTTTTAAGCCTCAATTGTAAAGAAATTTAAAGAAAAATTACTTAATATTAAGTTTCGTATAATTATTGAAGCTAATTTATATAACTTTATTAAATCTACTTAATATCATTTTTAGCGGAAGTTTAATTGTTTCATCTTCCCAAACTACCCAAATTACACACACTTCACACTAAATTGGTTAGAGGTTGACGGGATGCACTTAAAATAGGATTAAGTAAGTAAAATTTAAGTAAAAAAACATAGAAAAGATAGAAATACTATGCTGAAAGCATTACTAGGAGATCCTAACGCCCGTAAACTGAAGAAATTTCAACCTCTAGTTGCCGAAATTAATTTACTAGAAGAAGAAATTAAACAACTCAGCGACGGCCAATTAAGGGATAAAACTGACCAATTTCGTGAAGCCCTAGAAAAGGGAAAAAATTATCAAGAAAAAGAAGAAATTTTAGAAGAAATTTTACCAGAAGCCTTTGCTGTAGTTAGAGAGGCAGCAGTAAGAATTTTAGGTTTACGTCATTATGATGTGCAATTATTAGGTGGAATAGTCCTGCATAAAGGACAAATAGCCGAAATGAAAACCGGAGAAGGAAAAACTTTAGTTGCTACCTTACCTGCATATTTGAATGGTTTAACTGGGCAAGGAGTTCATATTGTTACAGTTAACGACTATTTGGCCAGACGTGACACAGAATCTATGGGACAGGTTCATCGTTTCTTAGGCTTAAGTGTAGGCTTAATTCAGTCGGGAATGGGGCCAGAAGAACGAAAGAAAAATTATGCTTGTGATATTACCTATACGACCAACAGTGAATTAGGTTTTGATTATTTGCGAGATAATATGGCAACTTCTATGGCTGAAGTCGTCCAGAAACCTTTTAATTATTGCATCATCGACGAAGTTGACTCTGTATTAATTGACGAAGCTAGAACTCCTTTGATTATATCTGGTCAAGTGGAACGTCCCACAGAAAAATACATGAAAGCGGCTGAAATTGCTCAACAGTTAGTTAAACAAGAAAACGAAGAAGATGGGGGCGATTATGAAGTAGATGAAAAAGCCCGTAACGTTTTAATGACAGATCAAGGTTTTGCCAATGCTGAAAAATTATTGCAAGTAAATGATTTATACGATCCTGAAAATCCTTGGGCTCATTATATTTTTAATGCCATTAAAGCTAAAGAATTATTTACTAAAGATGTCAATTATTTAGTTCGTAATGATGAAATAGTCATTGTAGATGAATTTACTGGGCGAGTATTAGCCGGAAGACGTTGGAGTGATGGACTTCATCAAGCCATTGAAGCACAAGAAGGGGTAGAAATTCAAAAGGAAACCCAAACCCTAGCAACTATTACCTATCAAAACTTTTTCCTCTTATATCCTAAATTATCAGGGATGACGGGAACAGCAAAAACAGAGGAAACAGAACTAGAGAAAGTATATAACCTACAAGTAACTATTGTTCCTACTAACAGGCCTTCCCAACGTTATGATTTTGCTGATGTAGTTTATAAAACAGGGGATGCAAAATGGCAAGCCGTGGCGGCTGAATGTGGAGAAATGCACAAAATGGGTCGTCCTGTGTTAGTGGGTACAACCAGTGTGGAACATTCCGAACGTTTATCCAAACTGTTACAAAAGATAGATATACCCCATAACCTCCTTAATGCTAGACCAGAAAATGTGGAACGGGAATCAGAAATTGTGGCGCAAGCAGGAAGAAGAGGCGGTTTAACCATTGCTACTAATATGGCGGGTAGGGGTACGGATATTATTTTAGGTGGTAACGCTGATTATATGTCTCGTCTGAAAATTCGGGAATATTTGATGCCACAGTTGGTTATTCCCGAAGAAGAAGATGCTCTGATGGCTACTGTACCAGCAATGCCTACTCGTCAAAAAGCCCAAGGTTTTACAGGGCAGAAAAAAGGGAAAACTTGGCGGGTTTCTCAGGAAATTTTTCCCACTAAATTATCTCAGTCAACGGAAGATAAACTTAAAGAGGCAGTTAAATTTGCTGTGGACAAATATGGGCAGCAAAGTTTACCTGAGCTAGAAGCTGATGAAAAAGTTGCGATCGCATCTGAGAATGCACCCACAGACGATCCTGTCATTCAAAGATTGCGAGAAGTTTATAAGTTAATTCGCCAAGAATATGAAACTTTTACCCATGAGGAAAATAAAGAGGTTATCAGCTTAGGCGGGCTTCATGTAATTGGTACAGAGCGACACGAATCCCGACGTATTGATAATCAACTTCGAGGTAGAGCAGGCCGTCAAGGCGATCCGGGTTCAACTAAATTTTTCCTCAGTTTAGAGGATAACCTATTAAGGATTTTTGGGGGCGATCGTGTAGCAGGTTTAATGAATGCTTTCCGAGTTGAGGAAGATATGCCCATTGAATCCAAAATGTTAACTAGGTCTTTAGAAGGCGCACAGAAAAAAGTTGAAACTTACTACTACGATATTCGGAAACAAGTCTTTGAATATGACGAGGTAATGAATAATCAGCGTCGGGCAATTTATGCTGAAAGAAGAAGGGTTTTAGAAGGTTTAGACTTAAAAGAACAGGTGTTGCAATATGCTGAAAAAACCATGGGCGAAATAGTCGATGCCTATATTAATCCTGATTTACCGCCTGAAGAATGGGATTTACAAGGCTTAATGAGTAAAGCTCAGGAATTTGTTTATTTACTAGCTGATTTGACTCCTCAAGATATTGAGGATATGACAGTTTATGAAATCAAGAATTTCCTTTGTGAAGAAGTCCGCAAAGCCTATGATTTAAAAGAAAAACAAGTGGATGAATCTCAGCCCGGTTTAATGCGTCAAGCAGAAAGATTCTTTATTTTGCAGCAAATTGATAACCTGTGGCGGGAACATTTACAATCTATGGATGCTTTGCGGGAGTCCATCGGTTTGCGGGGATATGGACAAAAAGACCCCTTAATTGAATATAAACAAGAGGGTTATGAGATGTTCCTAGAAATGATGGTTGATATTCGTCGTAACGTGGTTTATTCTCTGTTCCAATTTCAACCTCAACGACAAGTTTAATTTAGTCCCCTAGTCCCTTAGCCCCCCTAACCCCCAATTTTGGGGGAAATTAGCCCCCTAACCCCCAACTTTGAGGAAAATTAGAATTAGTAGGGTGGGCATTGCCCACCTTACAGGAGTAGGTTTTTAACAAAAATGCGATCTGCAAAGCAGCCACTAAAGCGATCGCAATATGAAAAACATGGGTAATATAAAAAAGATTATATATATCAAAAATTATAAATTGTGAATAACTTAACTTTAAAAGAGCAAGCTCAACAATGTTTTGTCAATCAAAAATATGTAGAAGCAATTGATTGTTATCAACAACATTTAGAAGATAATCCTGAAGATTTCACAAGTTACTGCTACTTGGGTTTAGCTCATTTTATGCAGGAAGAAGAGGAAGAAGCAGAAAATATTTGGATGTCTATTCTTTTTGAATTTCCTATGGAACAAATAGACGAGAATACAGAAGAATTAATTAATATTATTGAAACTCAATTAATTAAATATAGTAAAAATAATGAAATAGATACAGTTATAAAACTTTATCATATTATTAAAAATATTAATCCAGATTATCATCACGAAGAAATAGTAAATCAACTAAAACCATATCTTAATAAATTTGTTGAAGAAGCGATTTCAGCAGCTTTATTAATGGAATTTAAAACCGCAGAAAAAATATATCAAAGAATTTTAAACATTGACGATCAACGTTCAGAAGCTTGGCACGGTTTAGGATTAGTTTATTATCAAACTAAACGAGATGAAGAAGCTTATAATGCTGTTATAAATGCGATTAATTTAGAACCAGATAAGGGATTATATTATTATAGTTTAGCTTTAATTTACGAAGAAAATAGACCAGAACTCGCTTTTTCTGCCTATTCAAAAGCTATAGAATTAGATCGAAAATTACCCAATGCCTTTACCAGACTTGGTAATTTATTAAGACAATCAGGACAATTAGAAGAAGCTAGAAAAATTTATGATGAAGGTATAAAAGCTAATCCCGATGATATTGGTTGCTATGTCAATTTAGGTAATTTATTAGTAGAACTTGAAGATTATCAGGGAGCGATTAGTATTTATGAAAATTTACTTGAAGATTCAAGATATAACAATAATTTAGGTGTGTTTAAAAATTTGGCAGTTGCCTTAGAAAAAGATAAACAGTTGGACAAAGCTCTTTTATATGAAGCTAAATATAACCAATATAACAGAGATTATTATAAAGCAATTGAGAAATATCAAGAATATTTAAAAGAGTATCAAGGAGATGTATCTGTTTATAAAGAATTAGGTAGTTGTTATGGGCAAATGTATTTAGCTCAAGAGGAAATCGACACCTATAAACAAGGAATTAAAGTACATCCCGATGCTGCAAAGTTATATATTACCTTAATTTTGGCTTATCAAAGAGCAGGACAAATTGATGATGCCTTAGAAACAGTAAATAAAGCATTAAAATTATTTCCTGATAAACTTAGTTTTCATGTCCTTAATCAATGTCTGCTACCTACTATTTATAAAAATGTTGAAGATTTTGATTTTTATCGTCAGCGTTATATCAATCTTCTTGATGAATTAATAAACAGAGTATTATCTTCAGATGATAATAAACAGAAAATGCCTGATTGCTCTTATTTTCCTCATCATTACTATATGAATTATCGAGGAGAAAATGATTTAGAAATCCAAACTAAGTATGGTAATTTAATGACTCAAGTCATGCAATTTAATTATCCTCAATGGAGTCATAATTTACCTTTACCACCCCTAACCCCAAAGAAAAAAATTAAAGTTGGTTATATTTCTGCTCGTCTTTCAGGAATTGGTATTTTAGGTTTAGGTTGGTTGAAAAATTGCGATCGCAGTAAATTTGAGATATATTCCTATCAAATAGGTGTAGTTAACGATGGGCAACAGGAACAATTTAATATTTATAGTGACTACCATTATCAGTTAGAAAAAGATATTGATGTAATTTGTCAACAAATTCGCCAAGATGACTTACATATTTTGATTATGGTAGATATTGGTTTAGAAGTAATTATGTATAACCTTGCCGGTTTGCGTTTAGCACCCATTCAATGTGCTACTTGGCTTCATCCTGTTACCACTGGTTATCCTACCATAGATTATTTTATCGGTAGTGATGGCATGGAACCAGAAAATGGCCAAGAACATTATACAGAGCAATTAATTAGACTACCCAAAATGGGAATTTGTTACCCTAAACCTGTCTTACCAGAAAAGATTCAAGGGCGAGAATATTTTAATTTTAAAGAAAATTCAGTAATTTATTTGTGTTGTCAAATGCTACAAAAATATCTACCACAACATGATGATATTTTTCCTTTAATTGCTCAACAAGTGCCTAATGCTCAATTTATCTTTTTTGAGCATATTAGTAAAACAGTAATGGAATTATTTTCTACTAGATTAACTGAAAGTTTTGCCAAATATAACTTGAATTTTGCCGAGCATTGTCAAATTTTAGAAAAAAGACCAAAAAAAGAATATTTTAACATTCAATTAGTATCTGATGTATTTTTAGATACCTTTGGTTGGTCAGCAGGATTAACTGCCCTAGATGCAATTGCCTGTTGTTTACCTATTGTTAGTTGCCCTGGAGAAATGATGCGTAATCGCCAAGCTACGGGTATGTTAGAAATGATTAATGTTACAGAAACTATTCCTACAAATAAACAAGAATACATTGATTTGGCCATTAAATTAGGTACAAATATTGAATGGAGAAATCGAATTAAACAAAAAATTAAGGTGAACCAAAATCTGATTTTTAATGACATTACTCCGGTTAAAAGTTTAGAAAAATTTTATCAAGAAGCAGTTCAAGTTTATCCTAATAAAATCACTAATTCTAGAGTAGTTTTATAGATATTTCAATCCTTGGAATTGCCAAGAAAATTGGTAAGGTGGGCAAATTATTAATATAAAAATATTATGAATAATCAAAACCTATTATTTAAAGCTAATCAATGCTTAGAAGAAGGAGATTATAACCAAGCTATTAATCTCTACCAACAATGTCTAGAATTAGAACCAGAAAACCGTCATTATTATTGGTATTTAGGATTAGCTTATCTGTTAAATAATTGTCTAGAAGATGCTCAAGATATTTGGATGTCCGTTTTACTACAAGCTTCCTCAGAAAATATGGAAATCTGGACAAAAGAATTAGGAGACATTTTAAATCAGGAATTAAATAAGCAAAGTCAAAAAAATAATATTATACAAATAAAAAGAATATATGATACTTTATTAGAACTTGATAATAGCTATTACAGTGGAAAAATAGAAAATCAAATAAATAAAAACATTGACCAGATTAAAAAAGAAGCCCTAAGTTTATCTTGGTTAAAAGACTTTGATGGAGCAGAGCATAGGTATAAATTTATTTTAGAATTAGATAATAATTCCCATGAAACATGGCATTATTTAGGATTAATATATTATCAAAAAGAACTATATCAAGATGCTTATGAGTGTATCCAAACTGCCCTTGAATTAAATGATTTAGTAGGACTTTATCATTATAGTTTAGGATTAGTTTTAGAAAAATTAGGGTCTGAAAAATTAGCTATTAAAGGCTATGAAGAATCAATAAGATTAAATCCTCATTTTCCTGATGCTTATAATCAATTAGGCATTATATATAAGAAAAATCAAGATTTAGAAAAAGCAAAAATAATCTACCAACAAGGAATTGAAGCCAATCCAGAACATTTAGGCTGTTATATAAATTTAGGTAATATTTTGGTTGAAATCAAAGAATATGATAATGCTATAGAAACTTATCAAAAAATTTTAAAAATTAATAAAATTTACGAAAGTAGTCCAGATATTTACCATAATATTGCTTTTGCTTATCAACAAAAAAATGATAAAGAACAAGCAAATTTATATTATGGATTAGCAGCCTATAAAGACGGAAAATATGACCAAGCCATTACCTATTATGAAAAATATTTAGAAACAAATCAAGGAGATGTAAGTGTTTATTTTAATTTAGCAGATTCTTATATCAATGATAATCAAATAGAAATAGCTCTTATTACCTATAAAAAAGGAATTAGTTATTATCCTGATAGCCATCTATTATATACATTTTTGATTCGTGGTTATCAACGTGCTGGATATATTGATGAAGCTTTAACAACATTAGAATATTGTTTTGCTAATTTTGATAATAATTTATTATTTAAAGTCTTAGATCAGTGTTTATTGCCAACTATATACGAAACCACAGAAGAAATAGATCGTTGGCGAAGCATTTTTATAGAAAAATTAGAACAATTAATTAGTTTGGTTTTAAGCTCAGAAAATAATAAAAAAGAGATGCTTAATCATCTTAATGTTCAGAGTAATTATTACCTAAATTTTCAAGGTAGAGACGATCGAAATATACAAGAAAAATATGGTAATTTTGTCCATGAAATAATGAAATTTAATTATCCTCAATGGTGCAAGCCTGTCTCTAGTTTTAATTTGAACTTAATCAATCAAGAAAAAATTAGAATTGCCTATGTTTCTAACCGATTACATAGCATTGGTACACTTCATTTAGGATGGTTAAGATATAGTAATAAAGATAAATTTGAAATCTTTACCTACGATTTAGGAAATGAAATTGGACCTTTTAACGAGCAATATCGTTTATATAGTAATTACTATTATCATTTACCAGAACAACTAGAAGCCTGTTGCGAACAATTAGAACAAGATAAACCTCACATCATTGTTTACTTACAAGTTGGTTTAGATCCTATTATGAACAAACTTGCAGGTTTACGTCTCGCACCCATCCAATGTAGCACTTGGGGGCATCCTATCACTACAGGCTCACCTACCATAGACTATTTTCTGAGTAGTGAAGCTATGGAACCAGCAAATGCTCAAAAACACTACACAGAAAAATTAGTCAAATTGCCAAAATTAGGTGTTTGTTTTCCCAAAATAAAATTACCAGAAGAAGTTAAAACCCTTGGTGAGTTAGGTTTAAAAGAAGATAATACTATTTACTTATGTTGTCAAATGTTACAAAAATATTATCCCCAATATGATGATATTTTTCCTTTGATTGCTCAACAAGTTCCTACGGCTAAATTTGTTTTTTTTGAGCTAATTAGCGATCGAGTAGTTAACCTTTTAAAACAAAGACTTAAAAAAAGTTTTGATAAATTTAACTTAAATATAGATTCCTTTGTTATCTTTCTTAAAAGAGTCCCCAGAGATGAATATTTGAACATTAATCTCATTTCTGATGTGTTTTTAGATACCTTTGATTGGTCAGGGGGTATAAGTTCTCTAGATGCGATTACCTGTAGTTTACCTATAGTTAGCACTCCGGGTCAACTGATGCGTGGCAATCAATCTGTGGGTATGCTTAATATAAT